>CAYZWR010000055.1:0-22081 GCA_964481735.1 uncultured Thermoanaerobaculia bacterium | reverse complement strand
AGTGGCTCATCCAGACCGGCTCGACCGGCCCGAGACCGGCGAAGAGCGGGTGCGGGCGCGTCAGATGGAGCTCGGCGTGCCCCCACTCGCGGCCGCCGTGCACCACCTCGCCGCCGTAGTGCTTGGCGATCTCCTGGTGGCCGAAGCAGAAGCCGAGGATCGGCGTCGGGAGATCGTAGATCTGCTTGGTGTAGGCCGAGTCCTCGCCGAACGCGGAGAGCGACGGGCTGCCCGAGAGCACGATGCCCCGGCAGTCGGCGAAACGCTCGACCGGGTCCTCGGGCTGGCGGATCTCGGCGAGCACGCCGAGACGGCGGATCTTGGTGGCGATCAGGTGGGCGTACTGCCCGCCGAAGTCGACGACGGCGATGGTGTCGTGGCGCAAGCTGGCTCTCCGCGGCTTAGGTCGGCCGGTCGAGAAGGCGGCGGTCCGAGCGCCGATATTACCTGGCGGCAGCGGTAGACTCCCGGCGTGCATCTGATCGTCAATCCGGCCGCCGCCGGCGGGCGGCTCGGCCGGCAGTGGCCGCGGGTGCGGGCGCGCCTGCAGGCCGCCGGCCTCGATCCGTCCTTCGCGTTGACCCGTGCTCCCGGACATGCCAGCGAGCTCGCGGCGGAGGCGCTGGCCGCGGGACACGAAGTGGTGGTCGCGGCGGGTGGCGACGGCACGATCTGCGAGGTCGTGCAGGGGATCCACCGCCATGGACGGGGGGCGCTCGGCATCCTGCCGCTCGGCACCGGCAACGACGCGGCGCGGACCCTCGGCCTGCCGCTCGAGCTCGCGGCGGCCGCCGCGGTGCTCGCCGCCGGCCGGCGGCGCCGGGTCGACCTGATGCAGGCCGGCGAGCGGGTGGTGCTCAACGCGATCGGCATCGGCCTGCTCGGCGCGATCAACGTCAACTCGACCTCGATCAAGTGGGCGCGCGGCATGGGCGCCTACCTCGCGGCGGGGGTCGGCACGCTCTTCCGCTACCGCTGTCCGGAGATCACGCTGACGAACGGCGACTTCCGCTTCGCGGGCGCGATGACCATCCTGGCGATTCACAACGGGGTCACCACCGGCGGCGGCTTCCGCCTCTGCCCGGCGGCGCGGCCGGACGACGGCGAGCTCGACGCGACGCTGGTCACCGCGACCGGCGTTCCGGCCCGCCTCGGCGCGCTGTTCGACTGCCTGCGCGGGACGCTCGGCCGCAAGGCCTTCACCCGCGAGCTGCGCTTCGCGCGCCTCGAGCTGCGCTACGCGGAGCGGCTCCCCTGGCACTGGGACGGGAATCCGGATTTCCTCGAACCGCCGGGCCTCGACATCACGGTGCTCCCCGGGGCGCTCGAGGTCGTCGCCCCGGGTCCGCCCGCCTGAGCCGCAGGCTATTCCCAGCGCAGCGCTTCGATGGGGGCGAGCTCGGCCGCCTTGATCGCCGGCCACATGCCGAAGGTGAGGCCGACCGCAGTGCAGAAGAGAAGGCCGTTGACCGCCCATTCCATCGGCACGTGGATGGGGAAGCCGGTGAACACCGAGACGAGGTTGCCGAGCCCGAAACCGACCAGCACGCCGAGGATCCCGCCGAGATTGCACAGCACGATCGCCTCGAGCAGGAACTGCAGCAGGACGTGGCGGCGCCGGGCGCCGAGCGCCTTGCGGATGCCGATCTCGCGGGTGCGCTCGGTGACCGAGACGAGCATGATGTTCATGATTCCGATGCCCGCCACCACCAGCCCGATGATGCCGAGCACGAAAGCGCCCACCTTGACGCCGAAGGTCGCCTTGTTGAACGACTTGATCTGGCTGTCGTTGGTGAAGATGTCGAAGTTGTCGTCCTCGCCCGGGCGCACGCCGCGCTCGACCCGCAGCACCGCCTTGGTCTCCTCGAGCGCCTCGTCGAGCAGCTGCGGCGTGAGCGCCCGCACGGTGATGTTGACCGAGCGCTCGCGGTTGCCGTCGCTGTCGCGCCAGCCGTACGTGCGGATCCAGGTGCTGATCGGTATCAGGACGTAGTTGTCGAAGTTGCCGCCCATCGACGACTTCTTCTCCTCGAAGACGCCGACCACGGTGTACTTGCGGCCGTCGACCTTGATCTCCTGGTCGAGCGGATCGGTGAACGGGAAGAGGCGGTCGGCGAGCGCGTAGCCGATCACCGCGACCTTGCGCCCCACGCGCCCGTCCTCGTCGGTGAGGTTCCGCCCCAGGCCCACGAGATGGGTGTTGTTCGGGGCGTACTGCGCGTCGCCGCCGACCACCCAGAGGTTGGCCTCGGTCGACTCGCCCCGGTAGCTCGCCATCGAGCCGAAGCGCCAGAGCTCGGCGCCCACCAGGTCGACGCTCTTCACCTTGGCGCGGATGGCCTCGGCGTTCTCCACGGTGATGGGCGGCCGGGCCTGGATCTTCCTCCAGTCGACGTCGCGCGGGCCGAATCCCCCCGCCGGCCACTTCTGCACCTGGAAGGTCTGCGTGCCGAGCACCGAGAGCTCGCTCTCCATGGTCGACTGGATCACCGAGATGCCGGTCATCACCGCGATGATCGAGGCGACGCCGGAGACGATGCCGACCAGGGTGAGGATCGAGCGCAGCTTGTTGGCGCGGATCGCCTCGAGCGCCATGGACAGGGTTTCGCTGATCCTCATCGGCGGACCTCCTCGGCGCGGCTCATTCGTAGCGCAGCGCCTCGATCGGGTCGAGGCGGGAGGCGCGGTAGGCGGGGACGATTCCCGCCACCACGCCGGTCAGGGTCGACACCAGCAGGGCGACGACGACGATTCCGGGGGAGATGCTCGCCGGCATCAGCATCCGGTCGATGACCTCGGTCACGAGGACGGACAGCAGCAGGCCCATCAGGCCGCCGACCAGGCAGATCGCCGCCGATTCGAAGAGGAACTGGGTGAGGATCGCCCGCTTCTTGGCGCCGATCGCCTTGCGGATGCCGATCTCGCGGGTGCGTTCGGTGACCGAGACGAACATGATGTTCATCACGCCGACGCCGCCGACGAAGAGCGAGATGCCGGTGACGGCGATGCCGACCAGCAGCACGACGCCCATCACGTTGTTGAACATCTCGACCAGCGAGTCCATCTTGTTGATCGAGAAATTCTCCTTCTCGCCGGGGGCGAGCTTGCGCACCTTGCGCATCTCGCCGACCACCTCGAACTCGAAGTCGCCGACCGCGACCGAAGGCGGCGCCTTGACCGCGATGTCGATGTTGCGTTGCGAGCCGCCGAAGAACTTGGCGAAGGTGGTGATCGGCACGAAGATCTGCGAGTCGAAGTTGGGACCGCCGAAGAACCCGGCGCTGCCCTGCTTCTCCATGACCCCGATCACCCGGAAGGTCGTCCGCCCGATCTTCACCTGCTTGTTCAGCGGATCGACCCCTTCGAACAGGCGGTCGCGGATCTCGGAACCGATCACGCAGACCCGGCGCTTGGCCTGGACGTCGAACGGGGTCAGGAAACGCCCCGCCTCGGGCACCGAGGCCGAGACCACCATCTGCTTGTCGGTGGTGCCGATGACGTCGATGTTGTCGATCGCCCGCGCGGCGTACTTGACGTTGCGCTCGGTGTGCGTCGTGGGGTTGACCGCCACGGCGTCGCGCAGCCGCTGTTCGAGCTTCTCGACCTCCTTCAGGCTGACATTCGGCCGGTTGCGGAACTCGAAGAAGTTGCCGCGGATGATCCACGGCATGCGCGACACGTAGACCACGTCCGAGCCCAGGGCCGAGACGCTCTCGCGGAAGTTGTTGGCCAGGCCGTTGGCGGCGGTCATCGTGGTGATCACCCCGAGCACGCCGATGACGATGCCGAGGGTGGTGAGCACGCCGCGAGCGGTGTTGGCGCGGAGCGCCGCGCCGGCGATCCGCACGGCCTCGATCGTCTCCTGCCAGCGGCGCAGCATGTCAGGCCTCGGCGGCGACTCCGGCGTCCGGCGGGAGCGGCGCGGCCAGCGGCAGCGCGGCTCGCGGGGCACCGGCCCGGTCGTCGGCGACCGGCAGGTCGCTCTCGACCAGCCCGTCGCGCAGGCGCACGATGCGCGCCGCGCGGCGGGCGACGTCGTCCTCGTGGGTGACCAGGATGATCGTGTTGCCCTCGGCGTGCAGGCCGGCGAAGACGTCCAGGATCTCGTCTCCCGTCCGGGTGTCGAGGTTTCCGGTCGGCTCGTCGGCGAGGATGATCGAGGGGTTGTTGACCAGCGCCCGCGCGATGGCCACCCGCTGGCGCTGGCCGCCCGAGAGCTCGTTGGGCTTGTGGCGCATCCGGTCGCTGAGCCCGACGCGCTCGATCGCCTCCTCGGCGAGCCGCCGGCGCCTGCCCGGCGCGACCCCGGCGTAGACCAGCGGCAGCTCGACGTTCTTGAAGACGTCGGCGCGCGGAATGAGGTTGAAGGTCTGGAAGACGAAGCCGATCTTCCGGTTGCGGATGTCGGCGAGCTGGTCGTCGGTGAGCCGGCTGACGTCCTGGCCGTCGAGCAGGTAGCTGCCGGAGGTCGGCACGTCGAGGCAGCCGATGAGGTTCATCATCGTCGACTTGCCGGAGCCCGAGGGACCCATGATCGCGACGTACTCGTTGGGCGCGATCGACAGCGAGATGCCGCGCAACGCCTGCACCTGGATCCCCTCGAGATCGTAGTTCTTGACGATGTCGCGCAGCGCGAGGGCGACCGGCTGGACCTCGGCGGCGGTCACGAGCGGTCCCCCTCGCCGCCGCCGACCTCCACTTTGGCGCCGTCCTTGAGGTCGCGGCTGATCGCGCGGTAGCTGCCCACGACGACCTGCTCGCCGGCGGTGATGCCCTCGACGAGCTCGATGTGGGTGTCGCTCTGGATGCCGGTCTTCACCTGCTTGGCGCGGGCGACGCCGTCCTCGACCACGAAGACCACCTGGACGAAACCGTCCTTGTCGGGCTTGAAGCGCGGCGCGCCGCCCTCGTCCTTGCCCTCGGCCGGGGCCGCCACTCCGAGCTGATCAGGAGTGCGCACCGCGACGCTCTGGATCGGCACGCCGAGCGCGCTCGGTCGCACCTCGGTGACGATGTCGGCGCTCGCCGTCATGCCGGGGCGCAGCTCCGTCCCGGGGTCGCTGATCGCGATCTTGACCTCGAACTCGGTCTTCTGGTCGGAGGTGCCCTGCGCGGCGATCTTGGCGCTGTTGGCGATCTCGGTGACCGAGCCCTCGAAGGTGACGCCGGGCAGGGCGTCGACCTCGATCGTCGCCTTGTCGCCGAGGGCGAGCTGGACGATGTCGTTCTCGTCGACGTCGACCAGGGCCTCCATGCCGGCGAGGTTGGCGATCTCGAGGATCACGTCCTCCTGGAACTGCGAGCCGAGAGCGATCTCGCCGACCTCCTTGTTGAGCTTCGACACGGTGCCGGCCATGGGGGCGTAGATCGTCGTCTTGGAGAGCGCGTCACGCGCCTGCTTCAAGGCGGCGCGGCTCTGCTCGACGCGGTCCTGGGCGGAGCGCAGGCGCGCCTTCTCGACCCCCACCGCCGAGGACGCGGCGTCGAAATTGGCCTGCGACTCGAGGCTCTTGCCGTGCAGGTCCTGGATCCGCGCGAGATCCTTGCCGGCCTTGTCGAGGTTCTCGGAGACCACCGCGGCCTCGGCCTCCGAGGAGCGCAGGTTGGCCTCGGCGCTCTCGACCTCGGCGAGGTAGCGCTCGCGATCGAGCTCGAGCAGGAACTGTCCCCTCTCGACCCAGTCCCCCTCCTTGACCGCGAGGCGGGTGATCTTCGCGGAGACGTCCGCGCTGATGTTCACCTGGGTGACCGGCTGGATGCGGCCGGTGGCGACCACCGTCTGGACGATCTCGCGGGTCTCGACCGCGGCGGTCTGCACTTCGACCCGGTCGGACTTGCCGTCACGGGACTTGATCCCGACGGCACCTGCCACCAGCACCAGCGGCAGTCCGGCGAAGAGGGCGATCTTGACTTTCTTGGACATCGGTCGCGGGCTCCGTTCCCTCGTGTCGGGCTTCGAGGAGCTCCCTCGCGGGGTCTCCGGTTGGGACCGACTCCGTCGCGCCGTGAGCGATCGTCGCTGCGAGTCGTTCCGAAGCTAGATACGGCGATTCTCCGCCGGGGTTTCGCCGCGCCGCGGGGTGGGACGGCCGGCTCCGGCGGTCGCTACTTGGCGCCGGCGGGGACGAAGCGATAGACCGCGCCGCCCCGGTGATCGACCAGGTAGAGCTCGCCGGCCTCGTCTTCGCCGAACGAGCTCACCGCCAGGCGGCTGGCGAGCAGCGTCTCGACCGAGGTCCGCCCGGCGGAGTCCTGGCGCAGCGTCCAGACCGTCCCGGTGCAGTAGTCGGCGAAGAGGTAGGCGCCGGTGAGCTCCGGCAGGGCCCTTCCGCGATAGACGTAGCCGCCGGTCACCGAGCAGCCCAGCTCGTGAGCGTACTCGTGAACCGGGAGCGTGAGGCCGTCGCGCGGGCAGTCGCTCCGCGGCGCGTAGCAGTGCGTCCCTTCCATCGTCTTCCAGCCGAAGTGGGAGCCGGCGCCCCGGCGCGGATCCACCCGGTCGATCTCCTCCCAGGCGTTCTGGCCGACGTCGCCGATCCACAGCTCGCCGGTCGCGCGATCGAAGCTGAAGCGCCAGGGGTTGCGCAGGCCGAGCGCCCAGACCTCGGGGGCGCCGCCGCCCGCGACGAACGGGTTGTCGGCCGGAACGGCGTAGGGCTCGCGCGCCACGTCGATCCGCAGGAGCTTGCCCAGCAGTGACCCCGGGTCGCGCGCGTTGTCCCACGGATCGCCCGCGCGGCCGCCGTCGCCGGTGCCGATCCAGAGCATGCGGTCGGGGCCGAAGGCGATCATCCCGCCATTGTGGTTGGAGGCCGGATCGGGCATCGCGAGCACCGTCGACGCCGAGGCCGGGTCGGCGCGGTCGTCCGAGTCGGCGAGGCGGTAGCGGGTCACCCGGACCTGGGGTCCCGGCGCGGTGTGGGCGACGTAGAAGCGCGCCGTCCTCGCGAAGTCGGGCGGGAAGGCGAGCCCCAGGAGGCCGCGTTCGCCGGAGCTCGAATCGAGACGGGACGAGAGGTCCAGGAACGGCGTGGGGAGGAGCCGGCCGCCCTTCAGGAGGCGGATCACACCCCCTTGTTCGACCACGAAGAGCCGGCCGCTGCCGTCACCGGCGTGGGTCACGAAGAGCGGGCGTTCGAGACCGTCGGCGACGCGCTCCAGCGCGACGCGGCCCGGCGCGCCGGCATTGGGCGGAGGGCCCGGCGCGGCCTGCGGTCCCGGGCAGCCGAGGGCGACCCCGGCGAGGGCCGAGGACGCGGCGGCGAGAGCCCAGCGGAGTCCGCGGGCGGTCATGCCGCGTCGTCTCCGCTCTCGGGGAGGCCCCGGCGCAGGAACTCGGCGAACAGGCGGCAGGCGTCGGTGGTGGTGAAGATGCCCACCACCTTGCCTTGACGCAGCACGACGGCCGAGCCGATCCGCTCGTTCGCCATGTGGACCAGGACGTTGTCGAGCGGCTCCTCGAGCTCGACCGCGTAGGGCGGCGAACAGTAGACCTCGCCGATCCGGCGCCGTCCCGCGTGCCCGGCGAGCGCCGCCGAGGCCTCGGCGTGCTCGAGGTCGCGGGTGGTGAGCACCCCCACCAGCCGCTGCCCGTCGAGGACCGGCAGGTGGTGGATGCGGTGCTCGGCCATCAGCCGTCGCGCGTCGTCGAGCGACTCCTGCTCGCCGACCGAGTGCGGGAACGGCGTCATCGCCGCCTTGATGCGCGGAATCCGCGGCATGGTCCGGTCCTCCCCAGGGAGAAGTCTGGCTGAGCGCGCGCGCCCCGTGCAACCGTCTCCCGGGAGGCGGCCAGATGGCTCGCACGCGTCGCAGCGCGCTCAGCCGCCGAGGCGGGCGAGCCAGTAGGCGCCGGCCGCGAGAATCCACCAGGCGCCGACCAGCCGGAAGATCCAGAGGATCGCGCGCACGCCGAGCAGGTAGAAGTTGTGCACCGGGAAGGCGGCGCGGGCGCGCGCGGCGGGCGTGGTGAAAGAGCCGCCGGCGGCGGCGGCGTGCACGGTGAGCCCGACCAGGAGGCGGAAGAGCTCGGTCGCCGGGAGGAGCGCCTCGCGCGCTCCGGCGGCGGCCGCGACGAGGGCCGCGAGAAGCGTCAGGAGGGGCAGCCCGATGCCCAGCCGGAGCGGCCAGCGCGCGCGATCGAGGAAGGTGAAGAAGCGCCGTGTGGGGTCGACGTGCTCGGGGCAGGCGTGGAGCGCGAGCGTCTGCGGCCCGCTGACCAGCTCGAGCGCCGCCGGGCCGTCGCCCGCCACCTCGTCCAGCCGGCGGTGGCACCAGACGCAGGTCGTCGGGCGCACCGCGGCGAGGTAGGGGAGCGCCAGCCGGCGGTGACCGGCCATGAGCGCGACGCCCAGCAGGAGACTGACCCCCACCGGCTCGGGATGCCGCACGAAGAGGAAGAGGACGAGCGGAATGAAGAGGAAGAGCAGCAGGCCGAGCCCGTCGGCGGCGCGCCCGGAGAGCTGGCGGGACTCAGTCGTCGTAGTAGCCCCCGCGCGCCCGGAGCTCGACGCCGTTCCGCGTGGTCGCCACCACGATCTCGCGCCACTTGCCGTCGTGGCGCGGTTCCTTCGGGTAGTAGCCGAGCACGTACTGCTGCCGCATCTCGAGCAGGATCGTGCCGAACGCGGTGGCCGCCTCCTCGATGCGTGGGATCTCGACGATCCGGCCGCCGCTCGAGGCCACGATCTCCGCCAGCCCGGCCGATTCGCGCTGGTGCTCGCGGACGTCGCGCCAGGGGGAGCGGTGCAGGCGATCGAGCGGGTCGTTGGCGATGCGGATCCAGTAGACCAGGGTCTGGGTGCGGCCCGCGACCTCCAGCACCTGCGCCGCGGTGAGCAGGCTCTCGACGTCGATGCCGTCGGAGAGCAGGATCACGGCGCGCCGGCCCTGCCGCCGCTGCAGGAGCTCGAGCGAGAGGAAGAGGTGATCGTTGAGCGCGGTGCCGCCACCGGCCTCGGCTCCGGTCAGCCCGGCGACCAGACGGTCGGGATCCGCGGTGAACGGCGTGCGATGCAGGACGCGATCGGAGAAGAGCAGCAGCATCGCCTCGTCGAGCGGCTGCATGTCGGCGGCGAAGGCGCGGGCGCCGGCGAGCGCCGCCCGCAGGGGCTCGCCCTGCATGCTGAGGCTGGAGTCGATCAGCAGCAGGGCAGTGAGCGGAATGTCGCCGCGCTCGAAGGTGACCACCTCCTGCCGCTTGCCGTCGTCCTCGATGCGGAACTCGTTGCGCGTCAGGTCGAGCGCAGGCTGCCCCTCGCGGCTCGCGGTGATGTAGAGCTGCTGCAGCGGAGCCTCGACGACATCGTCGACCCGGATCGCCTTGAAGGCGAGCTCGACGCTGCGCGACGAGCCGTCGGTGGCATGCCCGACGACGCGGAAGCGACGATCGATGTTCTCGTCGCCGGTGGGCACGACGAGCCGCCAGGGCGGCTGGGTGAGCTCGCCGACCTTGCGATCGTTGAGGAAGAACTCGAGGCGCGCCGGAGCTCCCGAGCGCACCTCGACGCTCACCTCGACGTCGCCGAAGACGGGCTGGCCGGGTACCGGCTGGACGATGCCCAGCTCCAGAGGTGGAAGCGCGGCCGCCTGCGGCAGCCGGGTCAGGGCGACGACCGCGGCGACCCCCAGGGCTCGACGCCAATCCGGCCTCATGGCGAGCTCTCCGCCGCAGGGGCGGTCCGGATGCGCGTCGCCAGATCGTCGAGCCCGGTGGCCACCGCGGCGGCGAACGCCTCGCGGTCCGCCGTGAGGCGGGCGATCGGAACCTCGGCGAAGCGCCGGCGAGCCGAGACCTCGCTCGACGGGGCGGGCCTGAGGGCGGTCTCGAGGGCCGCATCGGCCGCGCTCCGCCGGCCGGCGCGGCGCTCGGCGAAGGCGAGCGCCACGCTGAGCGAGGGCTCGCCGCGGAAGCGCGAGGCGGCAGCGGAGAGCGTCTCGGCGGCCGCCGCGTAGTCGCCCGCCGCGAGGCGCGCCCGCGCCTGCTCCTGAACCGCCACCACGGCGATCCAGTCGTCGGCGGGCGGGGCGCCGAGCCGCTCGAGCGCCTCGGCGGCGCGCTCGGGACCTTCCAGCGTGGCGCGCAGCAGCGCCCGGCGGAGCTGGGTTTCGCGGTCGTCGGGAGCGAAGCCGAGGGCACGGTCGAAGCGGAGCGCGGCGAGCGGCAGGCGAAAGTCCTGTTGCAGGAGGACCCCCAACGTGAGGCTCGCGCCGGTGTGGTCCGGGGCGAGCAGGAGGGCGCGGACCAGCATCTCCTGAGCGCGATGGGGCGCCGGCACGGCGATCAGGTCGGCCGCGAAGGAGGCGAAGGCCGAGGCGGCGAGCCGCCGGCGTTCGACCGACTCCGCGCCGCCGCCGAAGGCCGCGAGCAGACGCTCGATCTCCATCTCGGCGCGCTGGGCGAGACCCCAGCGATGGGCCGCGAAGTGCTGCCGCATGAGGTCGCGGTGGAAGGCGGCGAGCGGCAGGAGCACCGGCCGGCCGTGCACGGTGAACTCGTCGAAGAGATGGCGCTCGGCCCGGTCGAGCTGCTCCAGGCCGTGCTTGCGGTTGGTGGTCAACGTGTGCGACTCGAAGGTCGCGGTCGCGGCCAGGGCGCGCTCGGCGTCGCCGCGCGCGTAGAGCTCGATCTGCTCGCGGTAGCGCTCGACCAGCGCGAGGATCCGCTCGTTCTTCTCCTCCGGCGGCTCATAGGCCGGCCGGCTGGCGGCGCGGACGCCCGCCGCGCCAGTGACGAGCAGCACCCCGACCATGGCGAGCCGCGCGGCGCTGCGCGCCGGGACGGCAGGACGAAGGTGGGAGTGCCGGGTCACCAGATGATTCTACGCGTCGGCGAGAGTGGAGGTTGCCGCGGCGATCCTCTAGACTCGGCCGCCGAGATCCTCGCCGCGCGCCATGCCACGACCCCCTCGATCGGCGGCCCACCTCGCCGCCATGCCCGCTTCGGTCTACTCCGCGCTCGCCCATCGGCTGCACGGCCGGAGCGGTGAAACCTATCCGTTGCACGTCGGGGACACCTGGATGGAGCCCGCGCCGGGCTGCCGGATGGAGGACCTCCGGGTCGCCGATCACCCGGGGATGCACCGCTACGCGTCGGTGCACGGCCTCCCGGCGCTGCTCGACGCGCTGGTCGAGCGCGAGCGGGCGAAGACGGGCCTCGCGATCGAGCGCGACGACGTGCTGGTGACCGCCGGCGCGACCGGCGGCCTCGGCGCGGTGGCCGGGGCGCTGCTCGATCCGGGGGACGAGGTGCTGATTCTCGCCCCCTACTGGCCGCTGATCGAGGGGATCGTGCGCTCCTTCCACGGCGTCCCCGTGGCGGTGCCGCTGATCGGCCGGGTCGATTCGCCGGAGACGGCGGTCGCGGCGGTCGCCGAGCGCGCCACGGCGCGCAGCGTGGCGCTCTACCTCTCGACGCCGAACAACCCCAGCGGACGGCTCCTCCCCCGGAGCTGGATCGAAGCGCTGGTCGAGTGGGCCCGCCGGCGCGACCTCTGGATCCTCTCCGACGAGGTCTACGAGCCCTTCGTCTACCGCGGCGAGCACGTCCGTGCCCTGCCACTCGCCCCCGAGCGGACCTTTCTCGCCCAGACCTTCTCGAAGGCCTACGGGATGGCCGGCAATCGCTGCGGCTACGTCGTGGGTCCGCGCCAGGTCATGGCGGAGCTGCGCAAGGTCTCGACCCACACCTTCTACTCGACTCCCACCGCGGCGCAGCTCGCCGCGGTCGCGGCGCTCGCCGGGCCGGGCGACGCCTGGGCGTCGGCGGCTGCGGCGCAATATGCCGAGACCGGGCGGGCGGCGGCCCGCCGCCTCGGACTGGCCGAGCCGGAGGGGAGCACCTTCCTCTTCTTCGACGTCGCCGAGCGGCTCGACGAGCGGGGTCTCCTCCCGCTGCTCGAAGCCTGCGTCGAGCGTGGGCTCCTGATCGCCCCCGGGTCGAGCTTCGGGCCCTATCCCACCTGGGTCCGCCTCTGCTACACCGCGGTCGAGCCGGCGCGCGCCCTGCGCGGCGTCGAGCGGCTCGCCGAGCTGCTCGGCCGCTGACCCGTCGCGGGCTCCGGCGCTCCGGGCGAAGCGCCATGGCGCCGGTGGTAGCCTGATTCCGCACGCTTCTCGAAAGGAGTCCGCGATGGTCTTCGTGTTCGCTCTGCTCGCCGCGGTGGTGGCGTTCATCCTGGCCCGCAAGCTCTCCGCCGGCACCGACGATCCGATGCGCGCCGCGGCCCTGGCGGCCTCCCGCCGCTTGCTCACCGGCATCGCCGCCGTGGCCGTGTTGGTGGCGCTCGTCCAGCTGGTGCGCATCATCCCGGCCGGCCACGTCGGGGTGGTCGATCTGTTCGGCGTGGTGCGGCCGGAGAGCCTGAAATCGGGCATCCACCTGATCAACCCGCTCGCCAAGGTGACCGCGATGTCGGTCAAGACGCAGGAGGCGAAGGAGCTCATGGAGGTACCGTCGAAGGAGGGCCTCACCATGCAGCTCGAGGTCTCGGCGCTCTTCCACCTGGATCCGGAGAAGGCGCCGGAGGTCTACCGTTCGGTGGGGGAGGACTACGCCGACATCCTGCTCGTGCCGCAGTTCCGCTCGGTGGCGCGCGGCGTGACCGCTTCGTACGAAGCGAAGGCGCTCTACACCTCCGAGCGCGAACAGCTCGCGAACCTGGTGGCCGAGGAGCTGCGCAAGCTGGTGGGGGTTCGCGGCATCGTGGTGGAGAACACGCCGCTGCGCAAGATGGGCCTGCCCGACCGGCTGGCGGCGGCGATCGAGGAGAAGCTCTCGGCGGAGCAGGAGAGCCAGCGCATGCAGTTCGTGCTCGAGAAGGAGCGCCAGGAGGCGGAACGCAAGCGGATCGAGGCGCAGGGGGTCGCCGACTTCCAACGCATCGTCTCGCAGGGGATCTCCGAGCAGCTGCTCAAGTGGAAGGGGATCGAGGCGACGATGGAGATCTCGCGCAGCCAGAACGCCAAGGTGATCGTCATCGGAGCGGGCAAGGACGGCCTGCCGATCATCCTCGGCCAGCAGTAGGCGTCGACTCGCGCGCCCGCGCTTCCGGCCCCGGCACGCCGCTGCCGCCCCGGACGAGTAGGATCGAACCGGAGAGCGGGCTCCGGAGGAGGCTGGGACATGCGACGGTTCGCGTACTTCACCCTCGACGTCTTCACCCGCAGGCGCTTCGGCGGCAACCCGCTGGCGGTCATCCCCGACGCGCTCGGCCTCTCGAGCGAGGAGATGCAGGCGATCGCCCGCGAGTTCGACTACTCGGAGAGCGTCTTCCTCCTGCCTCCCGACGACCCGCGCCACACGCGCCGCGTCCGCATCTTCACGCCGGCGCGGGAGATCCCTTTCGCCGGCCATCCGACGATCGGTGCGGCCATCGCTCTCGCCCAGGAGGGCATCGCGGATCTCGCCGCGGGCCCCTGCGCGGTCGTCCTCGAAGAGGGGGTCGGGCCGGTCCGCGTCGCGCTCGAGGCGACGGGCGAAGGGCTCGTGCGCGCCGAGCTGACCGCGGCGCAATCGCCTCGCCCGATGGCGGGTGCCGCCCCCGCCGCGGCGCTCGCCCGCATGGCGTCGCTCGCCCCCGGCGATCTCGCTCCCGGTCGGCAGCCGGAGATCTGGACCTGCGGCCTTCCCTTCGTCTTCGTGGAGCTGCGCGACCGCGGAGCGTTGGCGAGAGCGCGCCTCGACGAGGCGGCCTGGCGATCCGGGGTCGAGGGGAGCGCCGCCGAGGCGGTCTTCTTCTTCACCCGTGAGGCCGAGGAGCCCGGCCACGACCTGCGCGCGCGCATGTTCGCGCCGAGTTTCGGGGTTCCCGAGGATCCCGCGACCGGATCGGCGGCGGCGGCGCTCGCCGGCCTGCTCGGCCGCGGCCTTCCCGACGGGGAACACCGCTGGACGGTCGAGCAGGGCTACGAGATGGGCCGGCCGAGCCAGCTCGAGGTTTCCGCGGTGGTCCGCGACGGCGCGACGCTCGAGGCGCGGGTCGCCGGCCATGCCGTTCGCTTCGCGACCGGCTTTCTCCATCTCTGAGCCGCGCGGCGCGCGCCCCGATCCGGGGGCTCGCGACGAGGCAGCGTGGTCGCGGCGTCAGCCGCGCAGCCGGCGGTGATCTGACATTGGGATCGGCCGCGCGCGCGGCGGGGGATTCCTCGGCTAGGAGGTCACCCAGAGCCCGAGGACGCGATCGTCGGGGTCGGCGAAGAGGGCGAAGGCGCCCATTCCCGGGACCTCCTGGCGGTCGACCACCACCTTGCCGCCGGCCTGTTTCACCTTCTCCAGCGCGGGGGCGAGGTCGTCGACCAGGATGTAGAACGCGAGCTTGCCCGGCCAAGCCTCGGGAGCGCCCTGCGGGCGGAAGATCCCTCCGTTGATTCCCTTCATCGCCTCCGGTCCCTCGGTGTCGGCCATCCAGTAGCTCATCTCCGGCATCGCCTGGATCTTCCAGGCGAAGGCCTGCTCGTAGAACGCCGACAGCCTCTGCGGATCGTCCGACCAGAGCTCCCAATGCACCACCGGGCTTCCCATGACGCGGCCTCCTGGTTGGGAGGAGGATACGCGGGATGGAGGCAGAAGTTCTGACCGCCGGAAGTCAGCCCGGCAGCCGGCGGTGATCCGCCATGGGGATCGCCGCGCGCGCGCGGGCGACGCGGTCGAGGTCGATCTCGGCGAGCGCGATCCCCGGGCCGTCGGGCGCCTGGGCGAGGATCACCCCCCAGGGATCGACGATCATCGACTGGCCGTGGCTCTCGCGCAGCCCGCCGTCGTCGTGCCGCCCCTGCTGCCCCGGGGCGAGGACGAAGGCCTGGGACTCGATGGCGCGGGCGCGGACCAGCGTCTCCCAGTGGGCCTTGCCGGTCGTGGCGGTGAACGCCGACGGGATCAGGAGGACCTCGGCGCCGCGCTCGACCAAGGCGCGGTAGAGCTCGCCGAAGCGCAGGTCGTAGCAGATCGAGAGCCCGAAGCGCGCGAGCGCGGTTTCGGCGACGACGATCTCGTCGCCCGGCGCCACGGTGTCGGACTCGCGGAAGGCGACGCCGCCCGGCACGTCGACGTCGAAGAGGTGGATCTTGCGATAGACCGCGCGCCGGACGCCGTCCGGCGAGAAGAGCACCGAGCTGTTGGCGCAGCGGTCGGGCAAGGCCGATCGCTCGTTGAAGGAGCCGAGCAGGAGGTGGATCCGCAGCTCCCGCGCCAGGTCGGCGAAGAAGGTGCAGGTCGGGCCATCGAGCGGCTCGGCGCGCCGCACCTTCTCGGCGTGCGGGCCCAGGTAGTTGGTGTTCTCCGGCGTCGCCACGAAGGCGGCCCCGCGCGCCACGGCGGCGCGGATCAGCCGCTCCGCCTGGGCGAGGTTCCCGGCGGCGTCCGAGGTCGAGCTCATCTGCACGGCGGCGGCGAGGAAGGGCATCGGCGGCAGTTTACTCGCAACCCGGAATCGGCCAGGATCAAGCCATGCGGTCGGAGAGCGAGGATTCCGCTCGGGGCGAACGCAGACGCCTCGCGCTCCACGTCGTCGCCGCCGGGCTGTCGATCGGTGTCGCTCTGCTCGCTGCCTGGGGCATGCGCGACCGGGTGCGCACGGTGGACATCGTCGCGCTGTTCGCGGGGGGCGTCGGTGCGGGCACGACTCTGGTGAACCTCGTGCGAACCTGGAGAGCGCGTCGATCGGGCCAGGAGTAGCGTCCCGCGGGCGTCGTGGCGCCACGGCGGAGGGGAGGCGAGATGGCCGAGCAGAAGACGAAGCCGACCCAGGTGAGCGTCGAGTCGTTCCTGGCCAAAGTCGACCCGGCGAAGCGCGGCGACTGCGAGCAGCTGATCGCGCTGATGCGGCGGGTGACCGGCGCGGAGCCCAGGATGTGGGGTCCTTCCATCGTCGGGTTCGGCAGCTACCACTACAAGTACGAGAGCGGCCACGAAGGGGATTCCTGTCTCTGCGGCTTCTCGCCACGCAAGGCTGCCTTCTCGATCTACGTGATGGGCGCCAGCCAGGCCCTCTCCGGCGAGCTCGCCAGGCTCGGCAAGCACAAGATGGGCAAGGGTTGTCTCTACGTGAAGCGCCTCGCGGACGTCGACCTCGCGGTGCTCGAGCGCATCGTCACCGCCACGGTGACGCTGCTGCGCCGGCGCTACCCCGCGAGAGGGTAGAGCCGCCGGGTCAGCCGCCCACCCGCCCGATCAGCCGAAACAGGCCAGCCGGCCGCTCCCGCCTCGAGGCCCGGGTGCCATCCGGGCAGACCACCGGATCGGGACGAATTTCTCGATATCTCCGGTGACGCACCTCTCGCGTCACGACTGGAGGCCGAGATGAACGGTGGAAAGCGCAGCGGCTCGAAGCGGACGCGGCTCGTCGCGTGGGGTCTGCCGCTCCGGACGAGGACGACGGCTTCGGGCACGGGAACCTCGGCGCGGTGACCTCGCTGCAGGGGTGCCTCTTCTGCGACGGCTTCGAAGCGGGTGGCTTCGGGGTGCCCTCGCCGGTCCAATGGTCGTCGGTCGCCCCCTGAGCTCGCCGCCCGGAGTGCGACGCGGTGCGGCTGCAGCGCGGCCCATGCGCGCGACCGAGCGGGGGTGGGGCGGTTCGCTCCGTTCGCGCACCGGCGCGCGCGTCGCAGCATCACCCTTGCGGACCCGCGGCCGCTCCTCTATCGTCCGCGCCATGGCGGAGTCGGATCTTCCCGAGCTCCTCGAGGCCTCGCGCCGAGGGGACACGGAAGCGTTCGGCCTCGCCTACGGCCAGGTCTACGAGGAGCTGCGCCGGCTCGCGCGCTGGCAACGGCGAAGAGGGCTCGCTGGAACGACTCTCTCGACGACGGCGCTGGTTCACGAGGCCTACCTCAAGCTCGCCGGCGCCACCCGCCTCGCGCCGGTCGATCAGCGTCACCTGGTCGCTCTCGGTGCGCGGGCCATGCGCCAGATCCTGGTCGACGCAGCACGCGCCCGCGCGACCGAGAAGCGCGGCTCCGGTCTCGCGCCGGTGACCCTCGACCCGGAGCTCCTCGCGGTCTCGGAGCTGGCCGAGGATCTGCTCGCGCTCGATCAGGCGCTCGAGCGCCTGGCGGCCCACGACGAGAAGCTCGCTCGCCTGGTCGAGTGGCGGTATTTCGGCGGCATGACGGACCGCGAGATCGCCGAGGAGCTCGGGCGGGACGAGCGCACGATCCGCACCTATTGGGCGAAGGCGCGCGCGTTTCTCCTCGAGGAGCTCGCCGGGGAGAGCCTCCCGGAGCCGAGGGAATGAACCGCCGAGGGGCGGACGACGATGCGGACCGCCGGGGAGCCGCGGCCCGGGTCCAGAGCGCCCAGCGGCGAGTGGCGCTGCTCGACGACCCCTCCGGCTGCGCGCGGTTTGCTCCGCTCCTCGACGTCGACCCGGCGCCGGAGACCACCCGGAGCGGCGAGCTCCTGGGAGGATGGCGGCTGGGCGAGAGGATCGGTCGCGGGGGCATGGGCGAGGTCTACCTCGCGGAACGAGGGGGTGGCGAGTTCCGCCAGCGCGCCGCGGTCAAGATCCTCGCTCCGTGGATGCAGCACCCGGAGCTGCGGCGCGCCTTCGCCCGCGAGCGTCGCATCCTGGCGGCGCTCGCCCACGACGGCATCGCGCGTTTTCTGGACGGCGGTATCGCCGACGACGGAACGCCCTATCTCGCTCTGGAATACGTCGAAGGCAAGCCGATCGTCGACTGGTGCCGGGAACACGGCCTCTCTCCGCGAGAGCGGGTCGAGACCTTCCTCGGCGTCTGCGAAGCGGTCGAGTATGCGCATTGGAACCTCGTGGTGCATCGCGATCTGAAGCCGTCGAACATCCTGATCGATGGAAGGGGTCGCCCCAAGCTGCTCGATTTCGGGATCGCCAAGCTGCTGGAGGGACACGAGGGAGACGGTGAGTCCGCGCCCGCGTTCGAGCGTACCGCTTGGCGTGCGTTGACGCCCCGCTACGCAGCTCCCGAGCAGCTCGCCGGCGGCGCCGTGACCCCGGCGACGGACGTCTTCTCTCTCGGGCTCGTCCTCTACGAGCTCCTCGCGGGGAAGCCACCCTTCGCGGTCTCCGGCGCGCGAGCGATCGATGCGACGGACCTGTTCCAACGCATGAAGACGATGCCGCCGGCTCCACCGAGCTCGCTCGTGCGCGGCAGGCATCCCTGGGGGAGCGACCTGGATCGGGTCGTCCTCATGGCGCTCGCCTTCGAGCCCGAGAGGCGTTACCGATCGGCCGCCGCGTTCGGCGCCGATCTGCGGAACTTCCTGGATGGACGCCCGGTGTCGGCGCGCGGCGACTCGATGGCCTACCGGCTCCGGCGCTTCGTCGCTCGGCACCGCGTCGCCGCCGGTTCGGCGGTGGCGGTGCTCGTCTCCCTGGTGCTCGGGCTCGGGGCGGCACGCGTCCAGGCCCGGCGCGCCGAAGCCGCCGCCCGTTCGGCGCAGCTCGAGTCCGCGCGCTCGGAGGCTTCGCTCGCCTTCATTCTCGATCTCTTCGCGCGCAGCGATCCGGCGCGAGCGCAGGGCCGCGTCTACACCGACGACGAGCTGCTCGGGCTCGCCGCCTCGCAACTCGACCGCGACCTCGGGGATCGGCCGGAGCTCGCCTTGCCACTCCTCCATCAACTCGCGGTGGTTCGCATGCAGCGGGGCCAGAACGAGACCGCGCTCGAGCTCGCTCGGCGGGAGCTCGAGTTGCGCCGCCGCCACGACGGACCGGCGTCGCTCGCGACGGTGCGCGCCCGTGCCCTGGTGGGGAACATCCTCTGGCTGCTGGATCGTCCCCGCGAAGCGGTTCCCTTCCTGCGCGCGGCGGTGGCGTCGTTCGAGAGGGAGGGTGAGGGGGCGGTGCGCGAGACCCTCGATTCGCTGGCTCACCTGGCGAAGGCCGAGCTCGACCTCGGAGAGGTCGAGACCGCCGAGGCGCTGGCGCGGCGCGCCAGCGCGGCGGCCAAGCGAGGCTCGGATCCGGACGGTGAGCAGGCGATCGCCGCGACGCGCCTGCTCTCCGTGGTTCTCCTGCGGCGTGGCCGCGACGCGGAGGCGGTGATCCCGGCTCGCGAGGTCGCGGAGTCGATGCGCCGCAGCGTCGGTATCGAGAATCCCGACACCCTGATCGCCTTCGCCAATCTGGCGATTCTCGAGAGCAATCTCGGGAACAACGACCGGACGCGCGAGATCCTCGACGAGATCGAGCCCCTCGAGAAGCGCATCTTCGGTCCCGAGCGCTCGGACACGCTGGCGCTGGCGCGGCTGCGCGCCCGCCTCGAGGAGCGCGCGGGCGACTTCGTGTCGGCGGAGTCGGGCATCGAGTCGGTGCTCACGGCGCTGCGCTCCGCTCGGCCGGTCTCGCCGTCGAGCCTCGCCTGGACGCTCACCCAGGCCACGGGGATCTACCGTGCGGCGGGTGATCTGGCGACCGCCGCGGCTCGCGCGCGGGAGGCCGGAGAGGTCGCCGCACGGGGGGAGCTCGGGACTCAGGCCTTCTGGAGGATCGCGCTGGCGGACGTCGAGATCGATCGCGGCCGATTCGCGGAGGCGTCGGCGCTGCTCGAGGAAGTGGAGGCCGAGCAACGAGCCCAGCAGACCACGACGGGGACTCTCCGCGCCGAGGCGCTCTTCGCACGCGGGCGTCTGGCGCTCGCGGAAGGTCGGCTTGCCGACGCACGCCGATTCCTCGAGGAGGCGGCCGGCGAAGTCGGGCGCGTGGCGCCCCTGGGAACGCGATTCTCGCCGTTCCTGCTCGAAACCCTGTACGCAGCCCTGGATCGCGAGGCCCGCGTGCGGCGGTGCGCGGAGGTCCTGGGGAGGGCGGCGGACCAGGCGCGGCGGTTCCTCGGGCCACGACACCCCCAGCGCCAGCGCCTCGAGCGGCAGGCGAGGACCTGCGACGGAACCGCCTGACCGATCCCCACCCGCGGCCCGCTCCGACGCAGCGGACCGTGGCGGGAGAGCTCAGACCGCGATCCGCTCCACGACTCGACGCAAGCGGGCGCCGACCTCGCGGGCGATCTCGTCGAGGGCGGGGTTGGCGAGCAGCTTCATCGCACCCGCGGGGTTCATCGCCCGGACGACCGTGCGGCCGCCCTCGACCGAGACCGTGACGTTGCAGGGCAGCAGGACACCGACCTCGGGCACCGCCTGCAGGGCGCGGTGCGCCGAGGGGGGGTGACAGGCTCCGAGGATCAGGTTGGGCTCCACGTCGACGCCCAGCTTCTCCCGGAGCTTGGCCTGGAGGTCGATCTCGGTGAGCACGCCGAAGCCCTCCTTGGGGAGCTCGGCGCGGCAGCGCGCGACCGCCTCGTCGAACGCGAGGTCGGTCACCGACTCGAAGGCGATGCCAGTGTCACGCACCATGGCTCACCAGCCGCGGAGGATCTTCTCGGTCTCTTCGTAGTGACCGGTCTCGTCCTCGACGATCGTCTCGAGATGGGTCGCCAGCCCCTTGTCGCCGAAAGCGGCGGCCAGCTCGGCGTGGGCCTTGTAGTCGGCCATCGCCTGCTTCTCGGCGGCGAGGACGTTCTCCAGCATCTTCTTCGGGTCGCCGGTCACCGGCACCGGTCGTGGCTGGGTGGTCGGCTTGCCGCCGAGGCTGGCGATCTTGTCGGCCAGGAACTGGGCGTGCGCGAGCTCTTCGGGGACCTCCGCCGCGAAGAACTGCTTGAGCATCGGCCGGTGCGGGCCGGTGACCGTCGCGGCGTAGTTGACGTACATGATGACCGCCTGGAGCTCGCCGGCGAGATCTTCGTTCAGGGCTCGGATGAGCTCTTGCTTGGACATGATGGAGTCTCCTTCTCCTCGTTGTCGGATGTCGTGCACCTGCTGCCTGCCCGGCGCCCGGCCGGGTCGGGGACCGCTCAGGTGGGCACGCCCAGGCGCGGCAGGACCTTCGTCTGCAGCAGCACCCAGGCGACCAGGAACGCCAGGAACAGCAACCAGTCACTCATCGAGTCCTCCCTCCCGCCGCCTGGGCGCGCTCGAGCACCCGCCGCTCGAGCGCCGCCTGCCGCTCGAGCGCCGTGCAGGCGGTCCGGCAGATCGCGAAGGCGGTCGAGTCGGTGACCCGATAGAAGACGTGCAACCCTTCGCGCCGCGGCGAGACGATGCCCAACCGCCGCAGGATCGCCAGGTGCTTCGAGACGTTCGCCTGGCTGCCGCCCACCTGCGCAAGGATATCCGAGACGCTGCGCTCGTCGGTCTCGAGGACGTGCAGGATCTTGAGCCGGGTCGGGTCGCCGAGCGCCTTCAGCCGCTCGGCGATGCGCGCCAGGAGGTCCTCGGTCGGTTTCATGGCGCGAGCTCGATCGACTCGGCGTCCCAGGCGAACATCTTGAGCCGTTCGCCGCAGTCGGCGCAGAACGAGGCGAGGGTGGTCCGCAGGCGCGCGAGCGCCTCCGCCGAGAGCACGGTGAAGACGACCGCCGAGGTGCGCGGAAAGGCGCGCGACCCGAGCTTCGGACCGGTCGTCCCCCGCCCGGCGGCGCGCGAGAGCTCGGTGTAGCCGGCGACGCCGGCGCCCTCGAGGACCACCTCGAGCTCCTCCTTGCGGGCTTCGTCGATGACCAGCATGACCATCTTCATGGCCTCACCCCTTGAGCCCCGCCTTGCGCAGGACGGTCATCATCGGGCACCAGCCGGTGAACGCGGACTGCAGCAGGTTCAGGCCGACGAACGCGGTGAAGAAGAACCAGTAGGGGTGGACGAAATGGCCGAGCGCGACGGAGAGCAGCACGAAGAACCCGGCGATTGCCCGAAGGGCGGCTTCAACGGTCACGAGACACCTCCTTGTTCGTCGTCGTGGCGCACCACGGCGGCCACGCCGACGGTCGAGACGTACATGTAGTAGAGGAGCGGGATGACGACCAGCGTCAGGGCGGTCGACACGACGACGCCCGAGATGAGCGCCACCGCCAGCCCCTGGAAGATCGGGTCGAGCAGGATCACGACGCCGCCCACCACCAGCGCGGCGGCGGTGAGCGCGATCGGACGGAAGCGGACCGCGGCCGCCTTGGTGACCGCCGCGGCGAGCGGCTCGCCCGCCTCGAGCTCGAGATTGACGAAGTCGACCAGCAGGATCGAGTTGCGCACGATGATGCCGGCGAGCGCGATGAA
>CAYZWR010000054.1:0-22116 GCA_964481735.1 uncultured Thermoanaerobaculia bacterium | reverse complement strand
GCAGCTCCTGCTTGATCACCCAGCGGAACTGCCGGCCGAGGAAGCCGTAGAGCGCCAGGATGTCGAAGTCTCCCTGATGGTTGCAGAGGATGACGTAGGAACGTCCGGGCGGCGCGAGCGCGCGCCCCGAGACCCGCACGCGCACCAGGGCGGCCCACGACAGGCACCAGGCCCAGACGGTTCCGCAGTAGAAGCCGAGCCGCTGGCTCGCCAGCGAGCTGACGACGGCGAGCACGCCCCAGAGCACCGTGGTGGTGAGCACCAGGGGATAGAAGACGACGACCATCCAGGGGAGGAAGAGCCAGCGTCCGGCCTCACCGCGCGTCGGGCCGCGCCGGGCGGCGGCGGGGGACGAGGTCGGTCGACGGGGAGTTTCCACGGTGGCGCGGGTTGACTGGCCCGGCGACGACCGGGAGGAGCGCATTCTACTCACCCCGCCGAGGGTTGCGCCGGAACGGGGTGCGTTATCGAATGCGAGCGTGCGAACGGTGGCGCCGGCGGGGCGGAATGGGGAGGCCGGCGGACCGGCGACCGGGTTGGGCCGCGCCTTCCGCGCCCTGCGCCATCGCAACTACCGGCTCTACTTCACCGGCCAGCTGGTGTCGCTGATCGGGACCTGGATGCAGTCGGTCGCCCAGTCCTGGCTGGTCTACCGCCTGACCGGCTCGGCGACCCTGCTGGGCGTCGTCGGCTTCGCGTCGCAGGTGCCGACCTTCCTCCTCGCCCCGGCCGGCGGCGTGCTCGCCGACCGCTGGCCCCGCCGCCGGATCCTCGTCGCGACGCAGTCGGGCTCGGCGCTGCTCGCCCTGGGGCTCGCAACGCTCACCTTGAGCGGTCGGATCACGGTTCCGGCGCTGCTCGTCTTTGCCGGTTTGTTGGGAATCGTCAACGCCATCGACATTCCGGCGCGACAGGCCTTCGTGGTCGAGTTGGTGGGGCGAGAGGACCTGATCAACGCGATCGCGCTCAACTCGACGGCGTTCAACGGCGCGCGGGTGGTGGGTCCGGCGGTGGCCGGCCTGCTGGTGGCGGCGATCGGCGAGGGGTGGTGCTTTCTGGTCAACTCCCTGAGCTTCCTCGCCGTGATCGGCAGCCTCCTGCGCATGCAGCTCGCACCCGCGCCCCCGCGGCCGGCGCACTCCCCCTGGCTCGAGAGCCTGGTCGAAGGCTTCCGCTACGTCGCGGCGACACGCCCGGTGCGGGCGCTGCTCCTCCTGCTCGGACTGGTCAGCTTCACGGGCATGCCCTACGTCGTCCTGATGCCGATCTTCGCCGACCGGATCCTGGGAGGAGGGCCCTCCGGCCTGGGAATCCTGATGGGCGCCACCGGCGTCGGAGCGCTCGGCGGTGCCATGGCGCTCGCCGCGCGGGAGCGCGTGTCGGGCCTCGGCCGCTGGGTCGCCCTGGCGGCGGGAGGATTCGGCATCGCACTCATCGGATTCTCGGCTTCGCGTGTCTTCTGGCTCTCCGCGGCACTGCTCGTGCCGGTCGGGTTCTTCCTGATGAGCCAGATGGCGGCTTCCAACACGCTCATCCAGGCGATGGTCCCCGACGCCTTCCGAGGGCGCGTGATGGCCCTCTACGCCATGATGTTCATGGGCATGGCGCCGTTCGGTGCGCTGGTTTCCGGCGCCGCGGCCGATCGATTGGGAGCGCCGTGGGTCGTCGCGGCCGGCGGAGTGCTCTGCGGCCTGGGCGCGATCGTCTTCGCCCGACGGCTGCCGCACCTGCGCGCCGCGGCGCGCGAGCTGCTGCCGCGGCCACCGGACGCGACCGCGGAGGGTCCCGGCGAGCTGCCTTGAGGGAGAGCCGCTGAGCCGCCGGGCGTGGCGCCGCTCGCCGCCAGGCCCGCCGTTTCAGCGCGGCCAGAGCCAGCCGAAGACGCCGGCGGTCAGTAGCGCGTAGATCAGACCATCGACCACGTGCTTGAGGGTCGAGGACCAGGGATGGCCCATCCAGATCGAGTTGACGATCTGCCCGAGTCCGTAGGCCAGGAACGCCGCGGCGCCGACCACGCGGAAGACGGCGAGGTAGTGCGCGCCTGGAGCGAGCGTCCGGCCCGCCAAGTAGGCGACGAACAGCCCCACCAGCAAGAGGTAGACGAACCACTGGCCGAGGAAGCTCCCCAACTTCATCTCGCCGCTGGGGCGAACGACCAGGATCCCCACCGGACCCCGGCGCAGCTTCTCGAGGATCTCCGGCGAGCCCATCTCCTTCGAGCTCGCGCAGTATGGGAAGTGATAGAGGCCGGGCGCCAGACCCTGCGGCCGCAGGTGATCGAGGGTCTCGGACTCGCGAGGCAGTTTCTTGTAGTCCGCCTTGTGGATCGGCAACACCATGTGGATGAGCGAGCTCGCCAGGAAGACGACGCCGGCGGCGACGACGATCGGCAGCCAGAGAGAGAGGATCGGCACCATGACTTGCCTCCTGCGGGGTAGGCCCGGCCGCGGCGCCGACGGGCGCCCGGAGGGCGGTTGATCTACGGTTCGACGTGACGCCGAGCGTAACATCGCCTCGCGGCCGGTCCGCATAGGATCTCCCCATGGCCATCGCTCTGTCGCCCAGCACCCTGCTGGCCACCTGGCGGCGTCTGGCGCCGCGCCCCGGCGGGCGCTGGCTGTTCAGCGTCCTGCTCGGCCGCTTCGTGCGCTATACCGGCTCGATCGCGCCGCGGGTGCGCGAGCTCGCGCCGGGGCACGCCGTCGTCGCGATGCGGGACCGGCGGGCGGTACGCAACCACCTGCGCTCCGTGCATGCGGTCGCGCTGGCGAATCTGGCGGAGGTGTCGAGCGGCCTGGCACTGCTCGCCGGCCTGCCGTCCGAGGCGCGCGCGATCCTGGTGGGTCTCGAGATCGAGTACCTCAAGAAAGGGCGCGGCGCCCTCCTCTCCCGATGCGAGTTCGCGGCGGTGACCTCGGCCGAGCCGCGCGACGTCGTCGTCGAGTCGGTGATCACCGACCGCGCCGGGGACCTGGTGGCGCGCGGCCGGGCGCATTGGCGGGTCGGTCCGGGGGCGACCGCCGGCAGGGAGAAAAGGTGAGCCGGCTCGAGACGCCGCTCACCCGCCACGCGGGCATCGCGGTGCCGCTGCTCTGCGGCGCGATGTACCCCTGTTCGAATCCGGAGCTGGTGGCCGCCGTCTCGGAGGCGGGGGGACTCGGCATCGTGCAGCCGATCTCGCTGGTCTACGTGCACGGCCACGAGCTGCGCGCGGGGCTGCGCTTCATCCGCCAGCGCACGAGCCGACCGATCGGTCTCAACGTCATCGTCGAGAAGACGGCCCGCGCTTACGAGGAGCGGATGAAGCGCTGGCTCGACGTGGCGGTGGAGGAGGGGATCCGCTTCTTCGTCACCGCGCTGGGCAATCCGCGCTGGGTCGTCGAGCGCGCGCACGCCGCAGGGGGTGTGGTCTACCACGACGTCACCGAGCGCCGCTGGGCCGAGAAGGCGCTCGCCGAGCGGGTCGACGGTCTGATCTGCGTCAATCGGCGGGCCGGAGGGCACGCCGGTCGGCTCACCGCCGAGGAGCTGCGGGAGAGCCTGGGGGATCTCGGCGTGCCCCTGGTGGCGGCGGGCGGGATCGGGGACGAGCGCGACTTCGCCGCCGCCCTGGAGCTGGGCTACGCCGGGGTCCAGATGGGCACGCGTTTCATCGCCACTCCGGAGTGCCGGGCGCACCAGGAGTACAAGCAGGCGATCGTCGCCGCCCGGGCGACGGACATCGTGCTCACCGAGCGGCTCTCCGGGGTCCCCTGCGCGGTGATCCGCACGCCCTACATCGAACGGGTCGGCACGAAGGCGGGGCCGCTCGCCCGGCGGCTCCTGCGCGGGCGGCGGAGCAAGCACCTGATGCGCACCCTCTACGCGCTGCGCTCGCTGCGCGAGCTCAAGCAGGCCGCCTTGCGCGGTCCGAGCTACCGCGAGGTCTTCCAGGCCGGACAGAGCGTGGAGACGATCGGCGCCGTGGAGCCGGCCGGGGAGATCGTCCGGCGCTGCGCTCGGGCGGCGGGCGGCTGAGCGGGGGGCCGGATCTGGGACCTGGGTGAGGAGGCCAGCGCAGAGCCTGCGCTCCGCTCGCCGGCCCGCCGCGAGCGCGGGTGGGAGGCGGCGCGTAGTCCCCACCCGCGAGCGCGGGGCGGCGCGCCGCCCCGGCTGGTACGGTCCTTCCTCGGAGTGCGATGTAGCGCACCCAGGTGAGAGGCCATGCCCGAAGTCCCGTTCGATCCCGCCCACGACATCCGTCCGCTGGTCCGCCGCCTCAAGAAGCCGCCCGAGCTCTGGCAGCGACGGGACCTGGTCGAGCTCTGCCTCAACGACGGCATCCGGGTGGTGAACTTCCGCTACCCCTCCTTCGACGGCAAGCTGCGCGAGCTCCGCATTCCGGTGACCGACCGGCTCTACCTCGACCGGATTCTCGCCGCGGGCGAGCGGGTCGACGGCTCGAGCCTCTTCCCCGGCCTCTTCCCGACCGGGGCGAGCGACCTCTACGCGGTGCCGGTCTACCGCTGGGCCTTCCTCGACCCTTGGGCGAGCGACGAGCTGCACGTGGTTTGTCGTTTCGCCGACGCCGATGGGGCGCCCGCGGTGTCGACCCCCGACAACCTCCTGGCCGCCGCCGCTCAGGCGCTCACTGGTAGCACGGGCCTCGAGCTCTGGGGGCTCGCGGAGCTCGAGCTCTACCTGATCCTCGAACGGCGGGACGAGCGTTTCGTCGGCCGCGCCCAGCGCAACTACCATCAGAGCGCGCCCTATCTGCATGGCCGGGCGATCGCCGACGAGCTGCTGCGCGAGGCGGCGGCGATCACCGGGCGCGTCAAGTACGCGCACGCCGAGGTGGGCTACATCGACCGCCTGGCGTCGGCCGATCCGGAGCTCGACGGGCGGCGGGTCGAGCAGTACGAGGTGGAGCTCGACCTCGCGCCGATCGAGGATCTCGGCTGCTGGCTGGCGGTGCTGCGCTGGCTGGCGCGCGCCATCGCCGACCGGCACGGCGCCTCGGTGACCTACGTTCCGAAGCTCGACGAAGGCATGGCGGGCAGCGGCATGCACCTGCATCTCGCGCTTCGCCAAGGGGAGGAGAACGTCATCCGTGACCGGCAGGGGGAGCTCTCCGAAGCGGCTCTGCGGCTGATCGGCGGGCTGCTCCGTCATGCGCCGGAGCTCACCGCATTCGGCAACACGGTGGCCGGGAGCTATCTGCGCCTGGTCCCCAACCAGGAGGCGCCGACCCGGCTCTCCTGGGGCCGGCGCGACCGCGCGGCGCTGGTGCGCGTGCCGCTCGACTTCGCCACCAAGCGCCGGCTCGATCAGACGATGAACCCGGGTGAGACCGGGCCCTATCCGGCCGGTCTGGCCCGCCCGACGGTGGAGTATCGCAGTCCCGACGGCAGTGCCTTCCCGCACCTCCTGCTCGCCGCGATCACGCTGGCCATCGCCGACGGTCTCGCCGATCCGGCGGCCCTCGCCCTGGCACGCGCCGCCGAGGCCGGCGCGGCGGAGCGGCCTTCCGAGCTCGGCGAGCTGCCGCGCTCGGCGGTCGAGGCGGCCCGCCGGCTGGCCGACGGCCGGGCGTTCTTCGAGCGCGGGGGCTTCGCTCCGAAACTGATCGACCGGGTGCTGGGTCAGCTCAGGGCGGAGGCCGACGAGGACCTCTCCGAGCGCCTGCGGCGGCTACCCGCCGCGGAGCGGCTGGTCGAGAGCCGCCGGCTGATGCACAAGGACCTGCACAAACACTGAGCGCCGCGCCTACTCGCCCAGCGCGGCGTAGCGCACCAGCCGGTAGCGCGGCCCCTCGGCCTCGCGCAGGCGGGCGCCGAGCGCCTCGTGGAGCTCGGGGGTCCAGGCCGTCCAACGTGAGAAGAAAGTCTCCGCGGCCTCGGGGCCGCCGGCGCGCTGGAGCGCCAGGACCTCGCCGAGGAGCTCGCGCACCGTCGCCGCATAGCGGTCGTAGCGGATCGCGAGCCGACCCGCCGGATCCATCGCCAGCAGCCCGCGATCGAGGAAGTAGTTGAACTGGGCGAGCTGCATCGTCTGGTAGGGCTGATCCCGCCGCGGGCGGACGTTCTGCAGGGTGCGCAGAATGCCGTCGGCCTCCACGGCGCGGCGGCGTTCGGCGCTCATCTTCCCTTCCTCGGCGAAGCGTTGGACGGCGAAGAGCGAGACGAGGTCGGCCTTGAGCTCTTCGAGCGCGTCGGCCCAGGCGCCGAGCGCCTGGTCGAGGGCTCGCCCGTCGGCGGTGCGGTCGGGACCCAGGTAGTGGCCGATCTCGTGCCAGAGGGTGCGCTGGAAGCCGCCGTCGATCGCCAGCTCGTCCTGGTGCTCGGCCGCCACCGCGGCACGGTAGCGCCGCGCGGCGAGCGCGAAGAGCTCGGGGTGCGTCATGACGTTCTCGCGCAGCAGGATGATGCGGCCGTATCGCCGCGAGAAGAGCGCGTCGTTGGGCAGGATGGTGGCGGTGTTGGTGCCGCGCGCCTGACCGAAGTCGGCAATCACCCGGTAGACGCCCACCGGGATCTCGGCGCGGACGCGCTTGGTTTCCGGTGCCGGAAGCGCATCCTCGACCTGCTGCAGTCCGCCGAGCGTCCGCGTGAGCTCCGCGGTCGCCGCCTCGTCGCGCAGCAGCAGGCTCGCGCCGAAGAACGCCTTGACCCCGAAGAGAGCGTCGTCGTACGTCTCGTAGGCCCCGAGCTGGGCGTTCAGCCTTCCGAAGCGGCCGGTCACCCAGGCTGCGTCGCCGCTCTCGTAGTCGTTGGCGAGGAGGTCGCGCCCCCGGTTGCGCAGGTAGCGCGCGAGCTCCGGGTCCTCGCTCTCCACCGCCTCGGCGGCAACGAAGAGGCGGTGCTGGGCCTCGACCAACTCGTCGGCCCAGGCCACGGCGTAGGGGACGGCGTAGAGGCGCCCCGGATCGGGACGCCGGGCGAGCTCGGCGAGGCGCGCGGCGAGCCCGGGGTGGAGGGTCGCGAGCGCCGGATGCCGGGCGATCGCCGCCCGGTCGCGCGCCAGGCTCGCCGCGTCGGCGCGGCGCACGGCGGTTCGCTCGTCGAAGAGCGCGCCGCGCTCCTCCGGGTGGGCGGCGAGGTGGCTCTCGACCTCGGGTGCGGTGATCCCCCACGGCCAGACGTTCTTTCCCGGGGTCTCTGGCGCGACGTCGAGGAAGGGCTCGCGCCGGTTGTCGAGGGTCGTCGCGATGGGACCCTCGAAGAGGCGGTAGAGCGTCGCGGCGTCGCCGGTGAGCTCGCGCGCCGCCGCGAGTGCCTCGGGGTGTCGGGAGTCCTCGTAGATGCGTTGGAAGATCGCGCCGACCGCGAGGAGCTCGTCGAGCGCGCGGCGCTCGGCGGGAGAGAGCGCCGCGAGATCGGGCGCCAAGCGCACCGGCAGGGTCTTGTCGAGGATCTCGCGCTGGCGCTCCGGCGGCCAGGCGGAAGAGGCGAAGGACGGGAGCGGGGCCGACAGGGAGACGAAGGCCATCGCGGCGACGCCGAGCCTGAGGTTCACCATGCGGTGAACGCTAGCAGAGGGATCTTCTCGGACGGCGAGAGCGCGACCTGGCGTACGATCCCGCCGCGATGTCCGGGTCGCTCCGCGAGTCCCTGCACGTCGTCCTACCCGTCTACGACGAGGAGGACTCGATCGAACGCGTCTGCGCCGAGTGGCTCCCGGTATTGCGCGCCAGTGGGGCGGACGTGCGGCTCCGCGCCGTCAACGACGGCAGCCGCGACCGGTCGCTCGAGCTCCTGCGCCGGATCGCGGAGCGGAATCCGGAGGTCGAGGTGACCGACCAGACCAACCGGGGACATGGGGCGACCTGCGTCGCGGGCTACCGGGCGGCGATCGCTTCGGGTGCCGACTGGATCCTGCAGATCGACTCGGACGGCCAGTGCGATCCCCGCCACTTCCCGGCGCTCTGGGCGGTGCGCCAAGAGCACCCCGTGGTCTTCGGGCATCGCCGCCGCCGCGACGACGGCTGGGCGCGCTGGGGGATCTCTCGCGCGGTGAGCGTCGTCGGGTGGATTGCCGCCGGCACCTGGGTCCGGGACGCCAACGTTCCGTACCGGCTGGTCCGCGGCGACCTGCTGGCGCACGCCCTGGAGAACTTCCCGGAGAGCTTCCACCTGGCGAACGTGCTGCTGGCCATTCGCCTCCAACGCCTGGCCGGAATCCAATGGGTGCCGATCGGTTTCCGGGTGCGCCACGGCGGCACGCCTTCGATCCGCGCCGGCTCCTTCCTGCGCCAAGGGCGGCGGCTCTTCGCCGAGCTGCGCGCCGAGCGGCGGCGTGCCACGCCGGGCTGAACGACCGGTCGCCAAGTGCCCCTTCGCGCGCTCACGCTCGGCTATCTCTACCTGCCGTTCCTCCTCTTCCTGGGCGGCTGGGTGCGGCCCTGGCTCGCGGCGACGATCGCTCTGCTGCTCGCCTCCGCGGCTTACCGCGCGCGCGGCCTTCTCGCGGAGCGGGTCGTTCTCCCGCGCCGCGCGGTCGCCGCGGCGCTGCTCGCTGCGCTCGCCTGGACGGCGCTCTCGGGGGTCGCGGGTCTCGGCCGACGGAACACCGACTGGGGCAAACACGACGCGATCCTCGCGGGAGTCGTCGAGAAGACGTGGCCGGTGGTCTACGAGAGGGAGCTGCCCGGGCTCGAGGGAAAGCGGCACGCCCTGGTCTTCTACCTCGCCTACTATCTGCCGGCGGGGGCAGTGGGCAAGCTCCTCGGTTTCGCGGCGGCCCATGTCGCCCTCGCCTTCTGGTCGGCCTGCGGCCTCGCCCTCGTGCTCCTCTGGACGCTCGAGCTGCTCGCGGCGAGCGGGAGGGCCGCCCTGGGGCTGCTGCTCTTCCTCTTCGCGAGCGGCATGGACGCCCTCGGCCACTTGGCGCGCACCGGGCGCCTCTTCCGGGCCACCGAGCACCTCGAGTGGTGGGCTGTCGCCTGGCAGTACTCGTCCGACACCTCGCTCTTGTTCTGGGTTCCCCATCAGGCGCTCGGGGGCTGGCTCGCGACCGCGCTGCTGCTCGACGGCCTGGTCCGCGAGCGAGAGGGCAGCGGCGCCGGGATCGCGCCGCTCGAGCTCGCGGGCGCGCTGTTCTGGTCGCCTTTCGCCACCCTCGGCGCGCTCCCCTTCGCGCTGCTTCGCGTCGCGCGGGCGCCCCGCGAGCTGGCCCGGAGCTGGTCCGCAGGTGTCGCCGCGGCGGCGGTCGGCGGGCTCCTCGTCGTCTACTACGCCGCCATTCGCCAGCACAAGATCCCGCGGGGATTCGACGGCGAGCGGCTGCTGGGCGAGCTCGCAGCCCCCTACCTGCTCTTCGTGCTCCTCGAGTTCGGCCTCGTGCTGGTGCTCGTCCGGCCGCGGGCCTCCGGCGGCTCGCCGTGGCGGGCGATCTGGTGGACGGCGGGGGTCTCCCTGGTCGCCATCCCGTTCTATCGGCTGGGCCTCTACAACGACTTCGCCATGCGGAGCTCGATCCCGGCGCTCTTCGCGCTCTGGCTGCTCGCCGGGCGGGCGCTGCTCGACGGCGGCGTGCCGCGCTGGCGACGAGCGGCCCTCGGGGTACTGCTGGCGGTCGGCGCCGCGACCCCGGCGACCGAGATCGCGCGCGCCGTCTCGCCCTATCGCGTGGCGCTTCCCGACGCGGCCTCGACCCCGCCGCTGCTGGTCCTCCACGCGAGCCCCGAGCTCGCGGCGCAGTACACGGGTCCGCTCGACGCCCTCTTCTTCCGGTTCATGTCCCGGACGCCTCCGCCTCCCGCTCGGTGATCAGCGACCGCAGGCGCTCGAAGGTGGCGAGCGCTGCGGCCACGGCCTCGTCGGTGTTGATGTAGCGGTAGGCGGCGAGGCGCCCGGTGAAGAAGACGCGCCGCTGGCGCTCCTCCTCGGCGGCGAGCTCGAGGTAGCGCCGTTGGAGCGCTGCGCTCTCGCGGCCCGGCACCGGATAGTAGGGGTCGCCGACCGCCTGCGGGAACTCGGTGGTGACGACGGTGCGCGGATGGCGCTCGGCGGTGACGTGCTTGATCTCGACGGTGCGCGTGTAGGGTCGTTCGTCCGGATAGTTGATCTGGACGCAGGGCTGCACGAACTCGGCGTCGAAACTCCGCTCCTCGAAGCGCAGCGAGCGCCAGGGGAGCGCGCCCAGACGATGATCGAAGTACTCGTCGAGCGGCCCGCAGTAGACGGTCGCGAGGCGCGGCCGCTCCACCTTGCGGGCGTCGCGGTAATCGACCCCGAGGCGCAGCTCGATCCGGGGATGGTCGATCATCCGACGGAAGAGCGCGGTGTAGCCCCGCGCGGGCATCTGCTGGAAAGGGGCATCGACGTAGCGATCGTCGCGATCGAGCCGCACCGGGACGCGGCCGCAGACCCCAGGGGCGAGCTCGCTCGGATGGCGTCCCCACTGCTTGCGCGTGTAGTCGAGGTAGAAGGCCTCGTAGAGCTCGCGGCCGACCCGTGAAAGCACGAGCTCCTCGGAGTTGGCCGGCATGGCGATCGGCTCGGCCCTGGCGCGCAGCAGCGCGCCCGCCGATTCGGGGGTGAGGCTCCGGCCGAAGAAGCGCTCCAGCGTGGTCAAGTTGATCGGGAAGGGGAGGAGCTCGCCGCGGACGAGCGCCCGGACCCGGTAGTTGCCGGGGATCCAATCGGTGAACCGGGAGAGGTAGGCGACCAGCGCCGGGTCGCAGGCACGGAAGTAGTGCGGGCCGTAGTCGTGGACGAGCAGACCGTCGGCGTTGCGATGGTCGAAGCAGTTGCCGGCGATGTGGGGGCGCCGCTCCAGGATGCGGACGTGCAGGTCGAGCTCCGAGGCGGCGCGCTCGGCGACGACGCAGCCGCTCGGTCCGGCCCCCACCACGAGCAGGTCGCAGGTCGGTCGAGGTCCCTCGGGCTTGGCGCGCAAGAGCGCGAATCCTACAGGAGTCGGGCGACGGCGCTAGACTCGGCGCGTCGCCCGCCGTGGAGGACCGCATGCCGAGAAACCCGCTCGTCGTCCTGGCTCCGATCGTTCTGCTCGCCGCTCCGGCTCCGGTCGTACCCTCCGTGGCGCCGGCGACCCTGCGCGTCGACTACATCCACAGCGGGAACGCCCGCGAGGAGACCTTCGCGCTCGATCGCGTGGTGCTCGAGCCGCTCCCCTGGCCGGGGGATACCGCGCAGGCGATCGATTCGAGCAACCTCGGCAAGTACGCCTTCGAAGTGGTCGACCGGGCGACGCGGCGCGTGCTCTACTCGCGCGGCTTCGCGTCGATCTACGGCGAGTGGGAGACCACGGGCGAGGCGCTGGAGATGAATCGCAGCTTCGCCGAGTCGGTGCGCTTCCCGCGCCCGGAGAGCGCGGTTCAGCTGGTGGTGAAGAAACGCGATTCGCGCAACGACTTCCGCGAAGTCTGGTCGATCGTGGTGGATCCCACCGACATGCTCGTGGACAGCGCGCCTCCGCCGCCGGCGGGCGGGCTGATCGAGCTGCAACGCACCGGCCCGCCGCCGGAGAAGGTCGATCTGCTGATCCTGGGCGACGGCTACGCCGCGGCCGAGCGCGCCAAGTGCGAGGCGGACGCGCGGCGCCTGACCGGGGTCCTCTTCGCCACCGAACCCTTCGCCGGCCGGCGGAGCGACTTCAACGTCTGGTTGCTCTGCCCGGCGGCCGCCGAGTCGGGCGTCTCCCGGCCGTCGCTCGGCGTTCACAAGCGGTCGCCGGTCGGCGCGACCTACGACGCCTTCCGCTCCGAGCGCTACCTCCTGACCTTCGACAATCGTGCCTTCCGCGACCTCGCGTCCCAGGCACCCTACGAATTCGTCGAGATCCTCGCCAACTCGGCGACCTACGGCGGCGGCGGCATCTTCGGGCAGTACGCGACGGTGGCCGCGGACAGTCTCTGGGCGCCCTATCTCTTCGTGCACGAGTTCGCGCACCACTTCGCGGCCCTGGCCGACGAGTACTACACCTCCGACGTCGCCTACGAGGCGCCGGTCGAGAAGCGCGAGCCTTGGGAACCCAACGTCACCGCGCTGCTCGACCCGGCGGCGTTGAAGTGGCGGGACCTCGTGGCGCCCGGCACGCCCCTGCCGACGCCTTGGCCGAAGGACGCCTTCGAAGCGCGATCTCGGGAGATCCAGGCCGAACGGCGGCAGATCCGTGCCGAACGGCGCGCCGAGTCGGAGATGGACGCCCTGTTCGTCCGGCAGCGCGACGAGGAGGAGCGGCGGCTCGGCGCCGAGCCGCATGGCCGGGCGGTCGGCGCCTTCGAAGGGGCGAACTACGAGGCCCAGGGGTACTACCGCCCGCAGGCCGATTGCATCATGTTCAGCCGCGACCGGGTGCCGTTCTGCGCGGTCTGCCGCCGGGCGATCGAGCGGGTGATCGACCTCTATGCGCGCCCGGCGCCGGCGGTCGCGAGGTAGCGCGATGTGCGGGCGCGGTGGCGGAGCGGCGGTGGTCGCGGCGTGCCTGGCGCTCGCCGGCTGCGCCCCCGCGGTGGTCACCCCGCGGGCGGTGGAGCCCTCCGCGGGGTTCACGCTCCTGCAGATCAACGACACCTACAAGATCGAGGGGCTGGAGGCGGGACGGATCGGCGGCATGGCGCGCGTCCGGACGCTGCGCCGGGCGATCGAAGCGGAAGGGCGTGCGGTCCTCGTGCTGCACGCCGGCGACCTGCTCTTTCCCTCGGTGGCGAGCCGGTACTTCAAGGGCCAGGCCATGGTGGACACGCTCAACCGATTGGACGGCTCCGAGGCGTTCGACGAACGGCTGATCGTCACGTTGGGCAACCACGAGTTCGACGACCGCGACCCGGCGGTGCTGCTGGCGCGCATCGCCGAATCCCGCTTCCTCTGGCTCTCGTCGAACGTGCGGGTGCGGTTCCCGGAGGGCGGCGAGCCCGTGCCGCTCTCGCGCCGGCTGGTGAACGCGCGCGACACCCTGGTGCTCGACCTCGGGGGCATCCGGGTCGGGATCTTCAGCCTGACCAACGACGACCAGCCTCGCGAGTGGCTGGCGATCGACTACGCCGACCGCGCGGCGCGGCAGCAGGTCGTGCGCGCGTCGATCGATCGGTTGCGCGCCGCCGGGGCGGAGGTTCTCGTCGCGTTGACGCACCAGGAGCTCCGCGAGGACGAGCGCTTGGCCGCCGAGTTCCCCGAGATCGATCGCATCCTGGGCGGCCACGAGCACGCCTGGCTGGAGCGCCGGGTGGGCGACACCTGGATCACCAAGGCCGACGCGGACGCCAAGAGCGCGGTGCGGATCGACGTCGAGCGAACCGCCGGGGGCCTCTCCTCGCGGCACCGCCGGATCGATCTGGTGAGCCCGGCGGTCGATCCCGATCCCGACCTGCTGGGCGTGGTGGCGACCTGGCTGGTGCGGGTGGCGCGCGCCGTCCAGGAGCAGACCGGTCGCAACCTGCTCGACGTCGTGGCGACGACCGAGCAGGCGCTCGAAGGGGTCGAACCGGCGATCCGTGGCCGCGAGACGGCGCTCGGCAACTTCCTCTGCGACGTGCTCCGGGTCCGGCTGGGGACCGAGGTCGGGCTGATCAACGGCGGCGCGATCCGGGTCAACGACGACGTGCCGGCGGGGGGCGACGTCCGGATCTACGAGCTGGAGGGGATCTTCTACTACGACAACCGTCCGGTCGCCTTCGAGGTGACCGGCGGCGAGCTCCTCGAGCTGCTGCGCAAGTCGGTCTCCGAGCCGGAACTCGGGCACGGACGCTTCCTCCAGGTCTCGGGCCTGCGCTTCCGGTATCACCCGGGGCGCGCCGCGGCGGGCGAGGCGAACCGCGTGGAGCCCGCCGACGTCGAGGTGCTCGATCCCGCCCGCGGCTATCTCCCGCTCGACCTCGCGCGCCGCTACTCGGTGGCGAGCCTCGACTACCTCTGGGAGTACGGCTACCGCGACGGCTATCCGCTCTTCTCGGCCGGCGGTGGCGGGACGAGCCCGCCGCGGCTGCCGCGCCCGGAGCTCTCGTGGCGGGCGATCACCGAGGAGGCGATCGCCGCGCTGCCGGGCCGGCGCATCACCGCGGCCATCGAGGGAAGGATCGTGCGGGCGCCGGAGTGACCGGCGGGAGGGGTGGCTACTCGTAGCGCAGCGCTTCGATCGGCTCCAGCCCGGCCGCGCGACGCGCCGGCCAGATGCCGAAGAAGAGACCCACCGCGGCGGAGAATGCGAAGGCGAGCAGCGCGGCCTCGGCGGTCACCGCCATCTGCCAGCCCGCCAGGCGCTCGAGGACGACCGAGGCACCGGCGCCGAGCGCCAGGCCGAGCGCGCCGCCGACCAGGCAGAGGGTCAAGGCCTCGATCAGGAACTGCTTGAGGATGTCGCCGCGCCGGGCGCCGAGCGCCTTGCGCAGGCCGATCTCGCGCGTCCGCTCGGTGACCGAGACGAGCATGATGTTCATGATGCCGATGCCGCCGACGAGCAGCGAGATGGCGGCAATCCCGGCGAGCAGGAAGGAGAAGGTCCGGGTGGTCTCCTGGACGGTGGCGAGCAACGCCGCCTGATCGCGGATGCTGAAGTCGGCCTCCTGCCCGGGCCGGATCTTGTGCGCCCGGCGCAGGATGCGGTCGATCTCGGCGATCGCCTGGTCCATCGCCGCGGGGGAGGCCACCTGGACGCCGATCGAGCGCACCCGGTCGGCGCCGAAGAGCCGGAAGCGGGCGGTCGAGATCGGCACGTAGATCGCCTCGTCCGGGCTCGAGAAGCCCTGCGAGCCCTTCTCGGCGAGCACCCCGATGACTTCGAACGGCACGCTGCGGATCCGGATCGTCTGGCCGATCAGCGAGCTGCTCGAAGGGGCGCCCAGCTGCGCGCCGGCGAGCGCGCCCAGGACGGCGACGCGCCGCCGCCCCTCCTCGTCGCGCGGCCCGAAGAGGCGCCCGGCGGCGAGCTGGAAGTTGTTCATCGCGAAGTAGTCCGGCCAACTGCCCAGAATCGAGAGGTTGGCGTTCGCCTTGCCGTTCTCGACCTGCAGCCGCCCCTCGAGCTCCGGCGAGACGCCGACCAGCACGGTCGCCTCGCGGGCGAGCTTCTCGGCGTCGTCGATCTTCAGGCGCGAGGAGCCGTGCGCCACGCCGCCGAAGAAGGCCTGCCCCTGGCGGATGGTGAGCACGTTGGCCCCCATTCCCTGGAGGCGGGACTGGACCGCCTGCTGCGCCCCTTCGCCGAGCGCCACCATGGCGATCACCGCGGCGATGCCGATGATGATGCCGAGCGCGGTGAGCAGCGAGCGCAGCTTGTTGGCCGCGATGGCGGCGAAGGCGACGCGGAGCAGCTCGAGCAGCGGCATGGTCAGCGCGTCCGGGGGGCGCTGCCGGTGCCGGGTCCGAGGGCGCCCGATCGCGCCCGGATGCGCTGCTCCATCTCCTGCTGCTGGCGTTGGATCTGCGCCAGCGAGATGAGGATCACCCGGTCGCTCTCGTTCAGCCCCGCGAGGACTTCGGTGTAGTCCCAGTCGGCGAGGCCGAGCAGGACCCGGCGCGGTTCGGCCGCCGCCGGCGTCTCGACGAAGACGAGCGCCGGGCGCCGCTCGGAGCCGTCGGCGGCGCCCCGCGCCGACGCGCCACCGTTCTCGCTTCCCCGCGCGCCGCCGAAGAGCTCACGGCACTTGCGGAGCTGGGCGCGGTCCGTGTCCGACAAGCTCTCGAAGCCGCCGCCGGACCGGAGCTTGTCGCGCAGCCTGCCGCATTCCTCGGCGGTGGGCCCGCCGGGGGAGGCCGGGGGGGCTCCCGGAGCGGCGTTGCCGTCCTCTGCCGGCCGCTGCAGGGCCGCGCGGACGTCGTCCGCGGTCAACCCGACCGTGGAGGCCGCGTTGGTCGCCTCGCGCAGCGCTACCACCGCGCCGTTGGGGATCGTGAGCACGTTCTCGCGCCGCGCGATCTCGATGGAGATCTCGGCCGACATGCCGGGCAGCAACAGCCCTTCTTCGTTGCCGAGCCGCACCAGGACCGGGAACATGGTGACGTTCTGCTCGACCACCGCCTGCGGCTCGATCTTCTCGACCGCGCCCTGGAAGTTGCGCCCGGCGTAGGCCTCGACGGTGAGGCGAACCGGCTGCCCGGGCCGGATCCGGCCGATGTCGGTTTCGTCGATCTTGGCGCGCACCCGCATCTCGCCGAGATCGGCCATGCGGAAGAGCGTGGTCCCGCCCGAGACGTTGGCGGTGGCGGAAGCGATGATCTGCCCCGGTTCGACCTGGCGGTCGATGACCGTGCCGCCGATCGGCGCGCGGATCGTCACGTCGCCACGCCGCTCGCGCGCCAGCTGCAGGTTGGTCTCCGCGCGCACGACCGCGGCCCGCGCCGACGCCTCGGCATCGGTCGCCGTGTCCAGGTCGCGCTGCGCGGCGACTCCCTGGGCGAGCAACTCCGACATGCGCTTGCTCTGCGCCTGCGCGATGGCGGCGCCGACGCGCGCCGAGGCGAGATCGGCCTCGGCCTGCGCCAGGGCGTTCTGCACGTCGCGCGGATCGATCTCCGCGAGCAGCGCGCCCGCCTCGACACGATCTCCGGTCTCGGCGCGCACCTGCAGCACCTCGCCCGAGGCGCGCGACTTGACCTCGACGACCCGGATCGGCTCGATCAGCCCGGTCGCCTCGACGGCGATCTCGAGGGTGCGGCGCTCGACGTTGGCCAACGACCTGCCGTCGGCCGGTTTGGCGTTCTCGGAGGGAAGACGAAAGGCGACCGCGGCCGCGACGGCGAGGGCGGCGGCGCCGACCAGGGACCAGCGAACGATGGGTTTCAAGCGACTCCTCCAGCGCGCAGTCTACCGCCCGGACGGGCGCTGCCGCTGCCGAGTGAGGAACCCGTCAGCCGGCGGTTTCCTGCGCGGAGGAGCCGGGCGGGGAGCCAGTGGTCAACCTCCTTCCCGAGCCCGAGGGCGGGGGTTGGCCGGGCCTTGCCGCGGCGGCGAGTCCGTGGCATTCTCCGCCGCACCCCATCGTCGTCGTGGTTCGAGGAGCTCGCCATGCGTAGCTGCACTCTCTGTGTTCTCCGCCTCGCCGTCGCGCTGTCGCTTGCCGCCTCCATCGCCGCCGCGCAGCACGCGGGTGAGGAGCTCGGCACGGTCCACTTTCCGACCAGCTGTCGCCCCGAGCTCGCCCCGGCCTTCGAGCGGGCGCTCTCGCTCCTGCACTCGTTCGGCTACGAGCTGGCGCGCGATGGATTCGCCGAGGTCGCGAGCCAGGATCCGGGCTGTGGGATGGCCTGGTGGGGCGTCGCCACCACCTGGCTCCACCCGCTCTGGGCGGCGCCGACGCCGGGCGAGCTCGAGCAGGGAAGGCTGGCGGCCGAGCGAGCCGCGGCGCTCGGCGCGCCGAGCGAACGGGAGCGCGCCTGGATCGACGCCATCGGGCGCTACTACGCCGACGCGGCGACGGTCGGACACGGCGTCCGGATGGCGCGCTATCGGGATGCGCTCGCCGAGCTCTCGCGGCGCTTCCCCGACGACGCGGAAGCGGCGATCTTCCGCGCCCTCGCGATGCTCGGTTCGGCGCCGCCCGACGACCGCAGCCATGCCCAGCAGAAGCTCGCGGCCGAGATCCTGTCGCCCTTCGTGATCACCCAGCCGAACCATCCGGGGGTGACCCACTACCTGATCCATGCCCTCGACTATCCGGATCTCGCCCACCTCGGCCTCGATGCCGCGCGGCGCTACGCGCGGATCGCCCCCAGCTCGTCGCACGCCCTGCACATGCCGTCGCACATCTTCATCCGGCTCGGACTCTGGTCGGAGTCGATCGCCTCCAACCTGGATTCCGCCGATGCCGCGCGGGGCCTGCGCCAACGATTCCCGGAGACCGCCAGCTTCGACGGTCTGCACGCCCTCGACTACCTCGAGTACGCCTACCTGCAGCGTGGCGACGACGAGCAGGCGCGTCGCGTCGCTCTGGCAGCGGCGGAGATGTCGGCGCTCAAGGGGCCGACCATGGCCGCCGCCTATGCCCTGGCCGCGATTCCGGCGCGCTACGCCCTGGAGCGCGGGGACTGGAAGGCGGCCGCGGGACTGGCCTCGCCATCGCGCGATGTCCCGTGGGAGAAGTACCCGTACGCCGAAGCCATGACCCGCTTCGCGCGCGCGTTGGGCGCCGTGCGGTCGGGCGACCTCGCGGCGGGGGAGGCCGAGCTCGCCCGGCTCGCCGAGGTCCAGGGACGCCTGGCCAAGAGCCCGCCTCCCGGGCCCTACGACTGGGCGGCGTACGTCGACGCTCAGCGGCAGACCGTCGCCGCGTGGCTGGCCCAGGCGCGTGGCGAGAGCGCCGAGGCAGAGCGCATGCTGGCGCGCGCGGCGGACCTCGAGGAGGCGACCGGGAAGCACCCGGTGACTCCCGGCTCGGTGCTGCCGGCGCGCGAGCTGCTCGGAGACCTGCTTCTCTCGCTCGACCGGCCGCGCGAGGCGCTCCGCGCCTACGAGGCGACGTTGCAGCAGACCCCGAACCGGCTGCGCTCGCTCACCGGCGCCGCCGAGGCGGCCGACCGCGCCGGCGAAGCGGAGCGCGCCCGGAGTTTCGTCAACCGAGTGGTGGCGCAGGCCGTGCCCGCCTCGCAACGGCCGGAGGTCGTGCGGATCCGCTCCACGGCGCCGACGCCGTTCTGAGCCGGTGAGGGGCGAAACCGGGGCGGCCGGACACGCATCGTAGCTGCGGAGCCCAACCCCATGCGCCGAACCCTCCGCCTCGCCGCCGCCCTCCTGCTCTCCGCGACCGCCGCTGCGGCCGCCCTCGCGCCGGTCAACCGGACGCTGTTCGGCGGCCTGGCGATCGACGGCTACGACCCCGTGGCCTACTTCCTCGACGGCCGTCCGGCCGAGGGGCGCAAGGAGTACTCCTTCGCCTGGCGGGGTGCCACCTGGCGATTCGCCTCGGCGGCGCATCGCGACCTGTTCGCGAGCCGCCCCGAGGCCTACGCGCCGCAGTACGGTGGCTACTGTGCGTGGGCCGTCTCGCAGGGCTACACGGCCGGCATCGATCCCGCCGCCTGGACGATCCACGACGGCAAGCTCTACCTCAACTACGACCTCGAGGTGCAGGAGCGTTGGCGGCGGGACGTGCCTGGCCACGTCGCCAAGGGCGACGTCAACTGGCCCAAACTGCTCGCCGCCCCGTAGGCGGCGCGGCGAACAGCCGCCGTAGTAGGCTCGCGCGCTCGTCATGGGAGCGATCCGCGCCGAAGTCCGCACGTTGGTCGGCTTGGCGACTCCGGTCGCGCTGACCCAGCTCTCGACCATGCTGCTCGGCACCGTCGACCTGTTGATGGTCGGCAGGATCGACGTGTTGTCGCTCAATGCGGTGGCGCTCGGGCGCATCTGGGTGCTGGGCACCGCGATCTGCGCCATGGGGCTGCTCTTCGGGCTCGACGCGATCGCCGCCCAGGCCCACGGGGCGCGCAATCGCGAGCGACTGGGCGACGTCCTGCTGCACAGCGGCGTTCTCGCGCTGCTGATCAGCGTCCCGCTGGGCGCGCTCTGGCTGGCGACCGACAAGGTGCTGCTCGCTTTCGGCCAGGACGCGGCGACGGTGGCGCTGGCGCACCGCTACGTCCTCGTCCAGATTCCCGCGCTGCCCTGTTTCCTGCTCTTCGTGGCGCTCAAGCAGTACCTGCAGGCGCGCGGCATCGTGCGCCCGGCGATGTGGGTGAGCTTCGGCGCCAACGGGTTCAATGCCTTCCTCAACTGGGTGCTGATCTACGGCCATCTCGGCGCGCCGCGGCTCGGCGCGGTGGGCACGGGGGTGGCGACCGCGGTGACCGAGGTGGCGATGCTCGCGGCGCTGCTCTTCGCAGCGCGCCATCATCGGCTGCAGCGCGGCGCGGCGACGGTGGTCGATCTGACGCGCCTGCGCGTCAAGGGGATGTCGGAGATCCTGCGCTATGGCGCGCCGGTCGCGCTGATGCTGGCGCTCGAGTACTGGGCGTTCGCGATCGCGACGCTGTGGGCCGGTCAGCTCGGCGGGCTGGAGCTCGCGGCGCACTCGATCGTGCTCAATCTGGCCTCGATCTCCTACATGCTGCCGCTCGGCATCGGGCTCGGGGCGACCACCCGGGTGGGGCACCTGATCGGCGCCGGCGACTCGCGCGGAGCGCAGCGCGCCGCCTGGGTGGCGCTCGCGCTGGGCGGCGGGACCATGCTCCTCTTTGCCCTCGCGTTCGTCGTCGGGCGCGGCTGGATTCCCGGCTGGTACACGACGGATGCGGCGGTGATCGCGCGCGCGGCGGCCATTCTCCCCATCGTCGCGGCGTTCGAGCTCTTCGACGGACTGCAGGTGGTGGGCGGGGGGATCCTGCGCGGCATGGGGCGCCCGCGCCCGGCGGCGCTCTTCAACCTGATCGGCTACTACGTCCTCGGATTGCCGCTCGCCGCCTGGCTCGGCGCGCCGCAGCGACTCGGCCTGGCCGGCATCTGGTGGGGGCTCGCTCTGGGCCTCGCCGCGGTCGCGACGCTGGCCGTGGCGTGGGTCGCCCGGCGCGGGCCGGAGACGGCGCAGCCGATCCTCTGACTGCCGGGAAGGAAACGAGGCCGGCGATGTTCCGCCGGCCTCGACGTTGCGCCTCCGGACCTGCGCTCGGGACCTGCTAGAAGCTGTAGCGCGCCCCGAAGCGGTAGGTGCGCGGCTGATTGACCGAGAGGGGCGTCTCGAAGGCGGCGCCCGCGCGATCCTCGACCAGGGTCGCGCGCTCCTCGTTCAGCACGTTGAAGACGTCGACGAAGAGCCCGAATCGACCGTCGGCCTCTCCCACCTCGAGATACCACTCGGCCCGCAGGTCGAGCTGGCTCTTGTCCTCCAGCCGGCGAATGCCGCGTGGCTCGCCGAAGAAGCGGACCGAGCCCTGATTGAAGTCGTAGCAGTCGCCCTCCACCAGCAGACAGTTGGAGCGCAGGTTGTAGGTGTCGCCGGTGTTGAAGGTGTAGTTGCCCGAGAACGAGAGGTTGAGCTTCGGGATCATGTACGAGCCCTGGAGCTTGACCTGATGCGTCGGGTCGTAGGTCGGGATGCCATCGGCGAAGACCAGGGAGTTCGGCGTGTTGAGCCAGCCTCCCGGATTGTCGCCGCCGTAGCCCGAGTTGAAGCCGATCAGGTTGTCGATGTTGCCCCTCGCCTCCGAGTAGACGTAGGAGAAGAGCATCTGCCAGTTGTCCCGCAAGCGCCGGTTGAGCACCAGCATGTAGCCCTCGTAGTCGCGGTAGAGCTCGGGCACGTTGCGGTAGGCGAGCACGTCGTCCTCGGGATTGAGGTAGTCGACCAGGGTCGCCGGCCGTCCGGTCTCGTCGACCACGCCGGAGACCGGGACGAACTCGCCGTCGCGGCTCACCGTTTCGATGAAGTCCTGTTTCTTGCGGTTGATGTAGGTGAGCGAGAGGGTGATGCCTCCCGGCAGTTCGCGGTCGATGCCCAGGGTGTACTGGTCCATGTACGGGTGATCGAGGTCGCGATCGAGCACCACGGTGTCCGCCGCCGCCTGTCCCAGATCCTCGATGTAGCCGCTCGGATAGATGTTGCGGTACTCGAGCGGCGTGTAACCATTGGGATTGGCGAAGTAGAACTGGCTCGCCACGAACTTCTCGAAGTAGCGGCCGTAGTGCGCCTTGAGGAGCGTCTTGCCGTCCTTGGTGAGGTCCCAGGCGAAGCCGATCCGCGGGGCGATCGCGGTGTTGTCGAAGATCTTGCCCTCGCCCGGGATCTTGCCCTGGTTGAACTCCATCCGGGCGCCGACGTTCACCGTGAAGGCGGGGGTGATCCGCCAACTGTCCTGGGCGAAGACGGTCTGCCGCTCGATCGTTCCCGAGAGGTCGTAGCTGTAGCCGTAGTAGCCCTGGGTGTAGGGAACGTAGTCGTACTCCTCGGTTCCCGGATCGTCGTAGTAGCCGTAGTTGTCGTAGAACCAGACCCCGGTCGGGTAGCCGAAGCGGCTGCGCAGGGTCGAGCGCTCGAGCTCCATGCCGAACTTGAAGTCGTGATCCCCCTTGATGAACTCGTCGGCATAGTGCGAGATCGACGCGTTCACCTGATTGCGCGCCCGGTCGGCGAGGTAGTAGTAGTAGGAGTTGGTGCTGTAGAGCCCGGTCGCACCGTCGTAGCGGCCGGCGACGTCGTAGCCGTTCTGCGGGTCGAGGTAGTAGTAGCCGTCGTAGCCGCCGTAGGAG
>CAYZWR010000053.1:0-22280 GCA_964481735.1 uncultured Thermoanaerobaculia bacterium | reverse complement strand
CCATCATCGAGAAGATCTGCGAGAAGCCGCGCGGCCTGGTGCTGGTGACCGGTCCCACCGGCTCCGGCAAGTCAACCACGCTCGCCGCGATGCTCGACAAGGTCAACCGCGAACGCGCCGAGCACATCGTCACCATCGAGGATCCCGTCGAGTACCTGCACAGCCACAAGAAGTGCATCGTCAACCAGCGCGAGCTGCACGCCGACACCCACAGCTTCGCCAACGCGCTGCGCTCCTGCCTGCGCCAGGATCCCGACGTCGTGCTGATCGGCGAGATGCGCGACTTCGAGACCGTCGAATCGGCGCTGCGCATCGCCGAGACCGGACACCTGACTTTCGCCACGCTGCACACCAACTCGGCCGCGCAGACCATCAACCGCATCGTCGACATCTTCCCGGCGCACCAGCAGTCGCAGATCCGCGTCCAGCTCTCGTTCGTGCTCGAGGGGATCCTCTGCCAGTCGCTCCTGCCGCGCGCCTCCGGCAAGGGGCGCGCGCTCGCGATGGAGATCCTGGTGCCCAACGCCGCCATTCGCAACCTCATCCGCGAGGACAAGGTGCACCAGATCTACGGCATGATGCAGACCGGCCAGGCGAAGTACGGCATGCAGACCTTCAATCAGTCTCTCGCGTCGCTCTACTTCAAACGGATGATCACCCTGCAGACCGCGCTCGCGCGCTCGTCGTACGCGGACGAATTGCAGGAGATCATCGCTCGCGGACCGTCGGCCCTCAATCCGAATCTCACCGAGGGCACCGGCTCCACCGTCGCGTCAAGGAGCTAGACCATGCCGAGCTTCGTCTGGAAGGGCAAGAACCGCTTCGGGGCGTTCCAGGAAGGCATCCTCATCGCCGACACGCGCGATGCCGCGGTGGCGACGCTGCGGCGGCAGAACATCCAGCTCGCCTCGATCCGCGAGAAGGGGCGCGAGATCCGGATCCTGCCGAAGCTGCCGCTCAGGATCAGCGCGAAGCGGGTGGCGATCTTCACCCGCCAGTTCTCGGTGATGCTCGACGCCGGCCTGCCGCTCGTCCAGTGCCTGGAGATCCTCGGCGAGCAGGAAGAGGACCGGAACTTCCGCGAGATCATTCAGCAGGTGCGCACGGACGTCGAGTCCGGATCCTCGCTGGCCGACTCGATGCGCAAGCATCCGCGCGCCTTCAACAACCTCTATGTCTCGATGATCGCGGCCGGCGAGGCCGGCGGTATCCTCGACATCATCCTGCAGCGTCTCGCGGCCTACATCGAGAAAGTCGTGAAGCTCAACGCCCAGGTGCGGTCGGCCCTGGTCTACCCGGTGACCGTCATCGTCATCGCCTGCGGCGTGGTCGCGATCATCCTCTGGAAGGTGATCCCGGTCTTCGCCCAACTGTTCGCCGGCCTCGGCGGCGAGCTGCCCTTCCTCACCCGCATGGTGGTCGCGGCGAGCAACCTCCTGGCGCGCTACTTCATCATCATCCTGGCGTTGCTCGCGATCATCTACTTCCTGGTCGGGCGCTACCACAAGACGCACCGCGGGCGGCGGGTGATCGACGGCTTGTTGCTCAAGATCCCGGCGATCGGCATGCTGCTGCGCAAGATCGCCGTGGCGCGCTTCTGCCGCACGCTCGCGACGCTGACCAGTTCGGGCGTGCCGATCCTCGACGGCCTGGAGATCACCGCCAGGACGTCGGGCAACGCGATCGTCGAGGACGCGATCATGGCGGTCCGCAAGAGCGTCGAGGAGGGCAAGACGATCTCCGGCCCGCTCGCCGAGACCAAGGTGTTTCCGCCGATGGTGGTGCAGATGATCAACGTCGGCGAGCAGACCGGCGCGCTCGATCAGATGCTCTCCAAGATCGCCGACTTCTACGAGGAGGAAGTCGACACCGCGGTGGCCGGCCTGATGAAGCTGATCGAGCCGCTGATGATCGTGATCCTGGGCGGCATCATCGGCACGATCGTCACCGCGATGTACCTGCCCATGTACTCGATCCTCAGCAAGATCGGATAGGACCTCGATCACGCGGGATCCAGAGAGCACCTCGCGTCGCGTTCCGGGGAGGGGGCCTGCCCCCTCCCTTTTCGCTCCAGCCGCCGCATGACCTCCCCGCCGACCGCCCCGCCACGACTCGATCGCCATCTGCGCTGGATGATCGTCATCCGGCTGGTCATCGTCTCGAGCGTGCTGCTCTCGTACCTCGTCTTCGAGCTCTCCGCCCGCGGCGAGCTGCCCGAGCTCAACCTGCTGTACGCGATCGTCGCGGCCACCTACCTCGCCAGCGTGGTCTACATCGGGCTCCTCCGCCTGCTGGCCGGAAGCCTCGTCGTCCAGGCCTACGTCCAGTTCGCCGGCGACCTCCTGCTGGTGACCGGGCTGGTCTATTTCTTCGGCGGCATCACCAGCCCGTTCTCCATGCTCTACCTGGTGGACATCATGGTCGCGGCGGTGGTCCTCCAGCGCCGGGCCGGCCTCACCGTGGCGGGCATCTCCTACATCGCCTACGCGGCGTTGCTCACCGCGCTCGCCCGCGGCTGGCTGCCCGCGATCTCGCCGCTCCCCTCGGCGCTCGAGATCTCCTGGCGGATCTCCTACAACCTCGCGGTGCACCTGTTCGGGTTCTTCGCGGTCGCCCTGCTGACCTCGTATCTCGCCGAGAACGTGCTGCGCGCCGAGGAGGAGCTCGCGGTCAAGACCGGGAGCCTCGCCAACCTCGAGATCTTCCATCGCGACGTGATCCAGTCGATCTCGAGCGGGCTCATCTCCGCCGACCTCGAGGGCCGGGTGACCTCGGTCAATCGCGCCGCGCTCGAGATCCTGGGCACGACCGAGGCCGCCCTGCTCGGCCGTTCGATCGAGGACAGCGGGCTCTTCCCGTCGTCCGACTGGCGAGCGGCGGCGAACCTCTCCTTGCTGGCCGAGAAGATCCGCTCCGAGAGCGTCCTGCTGCGCGACGGCAAGGAGATGCCGATCGGCTTCACCGTCACCCGTCTGACCGATGCCGCCGGGGTGCTCACCGGGTGGATCGTCGTCTTCCAGGACCTCTCGCAGTGGCGCAAGCTCCAGGAGGAGCTGCGGCTGAAGGACCGCATGGCGGCGGTGGGCGAGCTCGCCGCGGGCCTCGCGCACGAGGTCGGCAATCCGCTCGCCGCGATCTCCGGATCGGTGCAGCTCCTCGCTTCCTCACTCGGGACGAGCGACTCGCATCGGCGGCTGCTCGACATCATCGTCAAGGAGAGCCAGCGGCTCGACCGGACCATCAAGGGGTTCCTCCGCTTCGCCAAGCCCAAGGAGCGGTCGACGGTGCGCTTCGACATCGCCGCGTTGCTCGCCGAGAACACCGCGTTGCTGCGCAATTCCGAGGAAGCCACCGGGAAGCATCGCTTCCACCTCGACCTCGAGCCGCGGCGCGCCGGCGTGGTCGGCGACCCGGACCAGATCAGCCAGATCTTCTGGAACCTGGCGCGCAACGCCCTGCGCGCCATGCCCGACGGCGGGACGCTCGCGATCCGCGGCCGCCCGCGCGGCGACGACTACCTGATCGAGTTCCACGACACCGGGCACGGCATGTCCGAGCAACAGCGCACGGCCCTCTTCCAGCCCTTCAAGACGTCGTTCGACGGCGGCACGGGCATCGGTATGGCGATCGTCTACCGCATCGTCCAGGAGCACGGCGGCGAGGTCACCGTCGAGAGCCTTCCCGGACATGGAACCACCATCACCGTCGCCCTGCCCGCCCATCGCGAGCCGGCGACGGTAGCGACGGAGGCCTGAGTGGCGACCGGAAGCATCCTGATCGTCGACGACGAGACCAGCCTGGTGGACTTCCTCTCCGTGCTGTGCAGCGGCGAGGGCCTCGAAGTGGAGACCGCCAGCTCCGTCCGCGAGGCGCGCACCCGTCTCGCCGAACGCACGCCGGACCTCGTGCTCTGCGACATGATGATGCCCGACGGCAATGGGCTCGACCTCCTGCGCGAGCTCAAGGAATCCGGCTCCCCGAGCTCGGTCATCCTGATGACCGCCTACACCTCCACCAAGAGCGCGATCGAGGCGATGAAGCTCGGCGCGTACGACTACGTGCCGAAGCCGTTCGACATCGACGAGCTCAAGGTGGTGCTCCACCGGGCGCTCGAGAAGAACCGTCTCTACGAGGAGAACACCTATCTCCGCCGCGAGCTCAAGCAGCGCTACGCCTTCAGCAACATCATCGGGCGAAGCCCGCGCATGCAGGCCATCTTCGCGCTGGTCGAACGGGTCGCGCGGACCAACTCGACGGTGCTCATCTCCGGCGAGAGCGGCACCGGCAAGGAGCTGATCGCCCGCGCCATCCACTACACCAGCCCGCGCGCCGCGCAGCGCTTTCTCTCCATCAACTGCGGCGCGATGCCCGAGAACCTCCTCGAGAGCGAGCTCTTCGGCCACGAGCGGGGCGCCTTCACCGGCGCCGTGCGCGACAAGAAGGGCCTCTTCCAGGAGGCGACCCGCGGCACGCTGTTCCTCGACGAGATCAGCGAGATGAGCCTGACCATGCAGGTCAAGCTGCTGCGCGCGCTGCAAGAGAAACTGGTGCGCCGGGTGGGCGGCAACGTCGAGGAGCCGGTCGACGTCAGGATCCTCGCCGCGACCAATCAGAACCTCGCCGAACGGATCGCGCGCGGGGAGTTCCGCGAGGACCTCTACTACCGGATCAACGTCATTCCGATCGACGTCCCGCCGCTGCGCACCCGGCGCGAGGACATTCCCCTGCTGGTCGACCACTTCCTGCACAAGTACTGCGAAGCGCTCCACCTGCCGGCCAAGCGCATCTCGGCCGAGGCCATGCGCCTGCTCGAGGGCTACTCCTGGCCTGGCAACGTCCGCGAGCTGGAGAACATCGTCGAGCGCGCCGTGGCGCTCTCGACCTCGCAGGTGATCACCGCCGCCGATCTCCCGCGGCCGCTCTCCTCGACCAGCCCCCACGGCGAGCAGGACTTCGCGCTGCCCGCCGAGGGCCTCGACCTCGAGGCCCTGCTGGAGCAGATCCGCGCCGACCTGATGCGCCAGGCCCTCGATCGCGCCGGCGGTGTGCAGACCCAGGCCGCCGAGATCCTCGGCATGACCTTCCGCTCCTTCCGCTACTACGCGCGCAAGGCCGGCCTCACCGGACGCGTCTGAACCGCGCCATGCCCCGGCGGGATCGTCCCGAGGACCTGCTGGGCGACGACGCCGACCTGTTGCCGACCCGCGAGAAGCACGGCCGCCGCCGGGCCGATGCGGTGCGCCGCCGCGCCGAGAAGCTGCGCCCTCAGGGGCCGACGGAGCCGGCGGCGCCGGAGTCCGCCGGCACGTCGCTCCCCGGCGAGGCCCTGGTGATCTCGATCACGCGCGGCCAGTGCGAGATCGAGCTCGGCGGCGAGATCCTCCCCTGCCATCTCCCGAAATCGCTGGCGCTCGCGCAGCAGAGCGAACTCGCCGTGGGCGATCGCATCCGGCTCGCGCGGCGCCCGAACGGCGCGCTGGTCGCGGCCGAGATCCTGCAGCGACGCAACCGGCTGTCGCGACCCGATCCGCTGCTCGCGCACCGCGAGCGCGTGCTCGCGGCCAACGTCGACCTCGCGGTCGTGGTGACCTCGGTCCGTCGGCCGCCCTTCTCGCCCGGCCTGGTCGATCGCTTTCTCGTCGCCCTCGCCCATGGCGGTGTCCCGGCGGCGCTGGCGGTCAACAAGGTCGACCTTCTGGCGGGCCCTCCCGAGGAGGACCCGGAGCTCGCCTCGCTCGCCACCTATCGTTCGCTCGATCTGCCGGTGGTCCTCTGCTCGCGGACGAGCGGCGCCGGTCTCGAAGAGCTGGCCGCGCTGCTCGCGGGAAAGGTGGCGGTCTTCGTCGGCCACAGCGGCGTCGGCAAGAGCTCCCTCCTCGCGGCGCTCGCGCCCCAAGCCGAAGTGCGGATCGGCGAGATCTCGGGAGCGAACGCCAGAGGCCGGCACACGACCAGCCGCTCGCGCATCTACCTGCTCGGCGACGGCACGCGGATCATCGACACGCCGGGGATCCGGGAGTACGGACTCTGGCGGCTCGGCGGGCGCGAGCTCGCCGCCTACTTCGACGACTTCGCGCCGCACGCCACCGACTGCCGCTTCGCCGACTGCAGCCACACCCACGAGCCGCGCTGCGCGGTGCGCGACGCGGCCGAGCGGGGCGAGCTCGCGCCGGCCCGCTACGCGACCTACCTGCGGATCCTCGAATCGCTCACGGCGCGCTGAGCACGGCGCCGCTCACTCCGGGAGGCGGGTCTCCCACAGGCCGTAGCCCGACGAGCCGATCAGGAGCTTCTCGCCGACCACCAGCGCGGACCGGATCTCGGAGGCGGCGAACGGCGGCGCGAGCGGGCGCTGCTGCCGCAGTTCGCTGTCCCACAGGAAAGCGCTCCGCTCGCCCACCAGGACGAAGGAGAACCGCCCGTCACCGGTGGCCAACGGACGCCGGCCGGTGTCGGCGGCGAGACGTTCCGCTTCCGCCACGGCGGGCACTCGCGCGGCGAGGAAACGGGTGTCGCGGGCCACCCGTTCGAAGCGGCCCCCGCGACGCTCGAAGATCTCCGCACGGGTGCGCGCATAGAGGCGCCCGCCCTCCTCGGCGAGCTGCTCGACGCGCGCCGTGCCGAGCTCGGCGACGCGCTCCCAGGCGCCGCCGCGGCGCGCGAAGAGACCCGCTTCCGTGGCCGCGTAGACCGTCGGCCCGGCGGTCGCGAGGGCGAGGACGGTCGGCAGCTCGGCCGGCGTCGGCTCGAACGACGTCCCGCCGTCGGGCGAACGGTAGACCCCCGAGGCCGGACCGGCGTGGGCCACCGCCGCGAAGATCTGGTCGCCCATGCGGGCGAGCGCGGGCACGCGCACGTTGCGCATGGCGAGCGGGCGGGAGACGAAACTCTCGCCGCCGTCGGAAGAGACCCAGACGCCGGCCCCTTCGCTGCCGAGCAGCACCCGTCCGGGAGCGCCCGGTCGCGCGGCGATCGACAGCACCGCGAGGTTCGCCGGCGTGGTGCGGCGAAACGAAGCTCCGCGATCGGTCGACAGGTAGGCGCCGGCCACCGTCCCGGCGACCAGCCGCTCGCTGCCCAGCACGGCGAAGCTCGGTGTCCGCCGTTCGTCGAGCCCGCTCTTGAAGCGCGACCAGCGCTCGCCCAGCGCGTCGCCGCGGTAGACCCAACCGCAGGTCGATGCCCAGATCTCGCCCGGGCGATCGGGCGCCGGGTGAAGGCTGAAGACCTCGGTGTCGAGCACCATGCCGTCGAAGACGCCACGCCAGGTCGTGCCGCCGTCGTCGCTGCGATAGACCCGGCGCCAGGTCCCGGCGAGAATCGTCTCCGCCTGCCGGGCGTCGACATGCAGGCTCGACACGTGGACCAGCCCCGGCTCGCGCTCCCCCAGGCGCCGCCAGCTCCCGCCGGCGTCGTCCGACCGGAAGACCCCACGCCGGGTTCCGGCGTAGATCCGATCCGCCACGCCGGGCACCAGCGCCAGCGCGTACACCTGATCCTCGTCGCCGCTCTCGAGCCGCGGCAGCCGCCAGGTCGCGCCGTCGTCGTCGCTCGACGCCACCGCGCCTCCGCCCCAGATGCCGAAGAGCCCAGCCCAGAGGCGCTGCGGCCGATTGGGATCGAAGGTGAGCGCCGCCACCACCCAACCCGGGAAGGGGACCTCCACGCCGGCGTTCCGCCAGCTCTCGCCGGCATCGTCGGAGCGGTACAGGTGGCCGCCCGAGGTGCCCGCGAAGGCGCGATCCGGGTAGCGGGGGTCGAAGGCCAGGCTGCGGACGTCGCCGCCGAAGAGCGGCGCCGGCTGCCAGACCTCGCCACGCGCGCGGGCGGCGACGAGCAGCAAGACCAACCCCAGCCGGGCGAGGCGTGGGAGGGCGCCGCGGCCTCGCATCCGCGGTGCTACTCGCTGCCCTGGCCGCCGCCCGGCTTGGCGGCCGGTTTCGCGGCATCGCCCGCCGCCGCCGGCGCGGCGGCGGCCGGCTTCTCTGCCGGGCTGGAGGTCTTCTCCCCGGCGGGCTTGCTATCGCGGCTGTCGCCGCCGCCCTTGGCGGCGTAGTCGGTGACGTACCAACCGGTCCCCTTGAACTGGAACGCCGGCGCCGAGAGGAGCTTCTTCAGCGCGCCGCCGCAGTTCGGGCAGACGACGAGCGGCGGCTCGTCGAGCTTCTGGAGAACCTCGGTCCGCTGAGAGCAGGATTCGCAGAGATACTCGTAGAGCGGCATGCGCGTCCTCGTCGCCCGATCAGGAGTCGGCGCGTAGCTTGATCTTGATCCCGCCCGAGGCGGCCGCGGGCTCCGCGACCCCCGACTTGCGGATGAGCTGCAGCACGCTGTACGCGTAGAGCAGCCGCGCGTTGTCCGGCGGCGCGAGGGGACCCTGCGTGCAGAGCTCGTAGAGCGTCCGCTTGCCGTCGACCGCGGCGATCAGCTGGTATTCCTGCTCGTCGAGCGCTACCTCGAGAAGGTCCTCGAGCCGATAGGCGGGCTCGAAGAGCACGTCCTTGCCGCCCATCCGCTGCACCAGGGACTTGGCGTTCGCCGCCCGCTTGACCCCCTGCACGATCACCTGGCGGAGCGGGATCTGAATGCGCACGATCTGCTGGGTGTCGAAGGCTCCGATGCGGAAGGTGACCACCCCCTCCTCCCAGGCGAACAGGCTCCAGACGATCGCCTCGACGTGCTCGCGGATCGCCTGGAACACCTGCCCGGGGGAGAGCGTCCCCTGCTCGATCAACACCTCGCCGAGGCGGCGGTTGCCACTGCCCCGCTTCTGCATCGCGGCGTGGAAGTCGCCCTCGGAGAGCCGGCCGGCGCGGCGCAGGAAGCCGCCCAGGCTGTCGGCGAGATCGCTCGAGGAGGCGTGGACCACGTAGCCGTTCTCGAGGAAGATCCGTTTGACCACTTCGCCGAGCGTGGCCTCGACCACGCCCGCGACGCGCGCCTGGTGGATCACGGCGAGCATCTCCGGCAGTGCGGTCTGCCGGAGGTCGCCCCGGTATTGGTAGACCTTCTCCAAGTCGACGCCCTCGAAACCAGCATCATACCTTGCGTCCGGTCCCCGGTTGCGGCGCGCGCCGAGCTCTGATGGGATGGCGCGGTGCTGACCCCCGAAACCGCCTGGCAACGCCTCGAGCCGCACCTCGGGCCCCTCCCCGTCGAACCGGTGGCGCGTGGCGCGGCGCTCGGGCGGGTGCTCGGCGCGACGCTCCGTGCCAGCTGCGATCTGCCGCCCGCCGACGTCTCGGCGCTCGACGGTTACGCCTATCGCGGCGAGCTCGCGCCCGGCTCGGAGCTCCCGGTGGCTCTCGTCGTCCCCGCCGGCACCCCGCCCGGCGCCCGCTTGCCCGACGGCGCGGCAGCGCGGATCTTCACCGGCGCCCCGGTGCCCGACGGGGCCGATCGGGTGATCGGAGTCGAGGAGACGGTCGCCGCCGGCAAGCAGGTGCGGCTGCTCCACCCGGTCGCCGCCGGCAACGCGATCCGGCGCCGGGCGGAGGCGCTCGCCACGGGCAGCGAGTTGCTCGCTCGCGGCACTCTGCTCTCGCCAGCCGCGCTGTCGCTGCTTGCCAGCCAGGGACTCGCGACGGTCCCCGTGCATCGCCCGCCCCGCGTCGCGGTGCTCACCACCGGCGACGAGGTGGTACCGCCCTCGACCGTCCCTGGCCCAGGCAAGGTGCGCGACTCGCACAGCGATTTCCTGCTCGCCTCGATCGCCCGCCTCGGCCTCGCCGGACGCTCCCTCGGCATCGCGCCGGACGACCCGGACGAGCTCGCCCGCCGCATGGCCGAAGGGCTCGCGGCCGACGTGTTGCTGACCTGCGGCGGAGTCTCGATGGGCGAATCCGACTTCACCGAGAGCGCACTCGCCGCCCTCGGCTGCCAAGTCCTCTTCGATGCCGTCGCCATTCAGCCCGGCAAGCCCCTGGTCGCGGCGCGGCGCGGCGCCGTGCTCATCTTCGGCCTGCCGGGCAACCCGGCGTCGGTGATGGTCGCCTGGTGGCTCTTCGTCGCGCCGGCGCTCCGCCGCCTGGCGGGCGAGCAGGACGGTTTCTGGCAGTTCGCCGAACTGGCCGAGCTCGGCGGGCCGATCCCCGGCGCCAAGGGGCGCGACCGCTTCCTGCCGGCGACCTGGGAGCTCGTCGCCGGACGCCTGCGGGTGGCGCCGCGCGAGCCGCGCGGCTCGCACGACCTGCCGGCGTTCGCCGGCGCGACCGCCCTCATCCGGGTGCCGGCGAAGGCCGCGCCGCGCACGCCGGGAGAGCTCTGCGAAGTGCTGCGCCTCGACCGCTGAGGTCAGCGGGAGGCGTGGCGGAAGCGCATGGGAATCGAACCCACCTCCGTCGCCACCGAGGGCTCCGGACAACGGTTTTGAAGACCGCGGAAGGCACCAGCCCCCGCGCGCTTCCGGGGCGATTCTACTCGGCCTTCGGCGAGGCGGGCGGAGTCGCCGGGGCGGCCTCCGCGGCCGCCGGCTTCTCGCCTTTCTTCTCCTTCTCCTTGGGCGGCTCCTGCGGCATCGGCTTGCGCGGGAAGGGACCCTCCATCGTCGCCGCGTTGTAGAGGAACGTGGCCATCACGACCGAGGCCTGCATGAGGTCCTCGCGGTCGAGCCGCTCGTAGGTGTCGATGTTGGAGTGGTGCGACCGGGTCCCGTAGTCGCGCGGATCCTGCACGAATTGGAAACCGGGAAGTCCGACGCCGTCGAACGACTGGTGATCGGTGCCGCCGGTATTGTCCATGGTGACGATGGCGACGCCCAGGTCGGCGAGCGGCTCGATCCAGTCCGCGAACAGCATCTTGGCGCCGAGGTTCTCCTGGGCGTAGATCCCGCGCACCCGGCCGCCACCGTTGTCGAGATTGAAGTACGCCGCGAGCTTGGCGTGCTCGGGCTTCACCTGGATCGGCCAGGTCGGCTTGCGGTAGCGCTTGGGCAGCGCGAGCTCCGCCTCGTCGGTCGGCTCGGGACGGCTGGCGAAGTGCTCTTCGACGTAGGCACGCGAGCCGAGCAATCCCTGCTCCTCGCCGCTCCATAGCCCCACGCGGATGGTGCGACGGGGCTTCGCGCCGATCGCCTTGAGGATCCGCAGCGCCTCCATCACCACGGCCGACCCGGCGGCGTTGTCGGTCGCTCCGGTGCCGGCGTGCCAGGAGTCGAGATGCGCTCCGGCCAGCACGACCTCGCCGCTCTTGTCCGTGCCCGGCAGCTCGGCGAGTGTGTTCCAGGCCAGCGTCGAGTCGCGTTCGAAACGCGCCTCGACCTCGATCTCGACCTCCACCGTCTCGCCGGCGTCGATCAGCCGGCGCAGCCGTTCGTAGGGCTCGACCGCCATCACCAACCCGGGGACGCCGGGCGGACCGTCGGTGAGCCCCTGGCCGCCGCCGCCTCCGACGCGCACCAGGCCGTGCTCGAAGCTCGAGACCTCGATCGTCGCCAGGGCTCCCTCGGCGGCCAGCAGCTCGTTCGCCTTCCGCCAGAGCTCGCGCCGCTTGCGCGACCGCTCGCGCCAGGCTTCGCGATCCCGCTCCTCCGGGATGTCGTAGAGCGCGAGCTTGTCGAGCGCCGCGGCGTCGTGCCGGCGGAACATCGGCTCGTCGGGCGGCTTGCGCTCGGGCGTCTCCGAGACCAGCAGGATCTTGCCGGCCAACTTCCCCCGGAGCGCCTCGACGTCCTCGGGCTTCTCGAGCTTGGCCTCGATCACCTCGCCCCGCCGGGGACCGTCGGTTCCGGGCGTCCAGGCCTTGGGCAGCGCGGCGAGCACGGCTGCGGAGGGCGCCGTCATCCGGACCTCGGCGCGCGTGAAACTCCAGCCTTCGCCGAATTCGTAGGACTCGAGGTGGGCGTTCGCCAGCCCCCAGGCGGTGAGCTGCTCCCGGGTCCAATCGTTGGCCGCCTTCATCTGCGCCGAACCGGTGAGCCGCGGACCGATCACGTCGGTGAGGTGGCGCGCCGTCTCCATCACCTGCGAGCGCCGGAATCCCTCGTCGCGGATCTTGCCCAGCGTCTCGTAGTCGGGGCCCGCGGCGGCGGAGAGCGGCGTGGCGATCAGGAGGGCGGAGACGAGGACGACGAGGCGATGCTGCATCACGTGCTCCTTTCACGAAGCGACCGCGAGACGTTATCTCGGGCCCGAGCTCAGGTGACCCGCCCAAGCAGGCGGGCGGATCCGAGGAGTCGGCTGTAGGCCATGCCGACGTGGTACCAGTGCAACAGGAAAGCCTCGCGCACGGCCCGCCCCATCCAGGCGAGCGAGCCCCGGACCGGCGGCGCCCCGGCGGCCGGCGAGAGCAGGGTCTCGAGGCCGAGTCCGCGCGCCAGCGCTCCGGCGCGCGCGAGATGCAACGGATCGCTCACCAGCACGACCCGGCTCCAGCCGTGGGCGCGCAACGTCGCGCGCACGTTGAACAGGTTCTCCAGGGTGTGCCGGCTCCGGTCCTCGATCAGCAGCGCCGCGGCGGGGACGCCGCGCGCCAACAGGTAGTCGCGACCGGCCTCCGCCTCGCTTCTCGCCGACGTCCCGGTCACGCCCCCCGAGACGATCAGCCGCGGCGCCCGACCCTGGACGAGCAGGCGCGCGCCGCGCTCGAGGCGAGCGCGGAAGACCTCGGTCGGCTGGTCGTCGACCAGCTCGCGCCCGAGCACCAGGATGGCGTCGGCCGGCCCCCGGTCGTCGCGCGAGGCGTCGCGCAGGACCTGCGGCAGACGCCAGGCGACTGGCAGCCCGAGCCCGGCGAGCGCGGTGCCCAACGCGAGCGCCAGCGACGAGAGTCCGCCCGGTCCCAGCTCGCGCAGGAAGTCGAAACGCTTGCGCCCCATGAGCTCGACGGCCCGTCCCTCACTCGCCCCCGAGCCGGAGGTGCTCGAGCTTGCGGCGCGCCTTCTCCTCGCGCGACAAGTTGCGATCGTGGCCGTAGAGCGCGCGCTCCCAGGAGCCATAGTAGGGATTCGGCAGCAGGATCCAGCGTTCGCCCCAACGCGCGAGGTGCTGCTCGGCCAACGCAACGCGCTCCTGCGGTGCGGCCCAGCCCCCGGCGACGAAGTCGTTCAAGTCGTCACCCAGCAGCAGGAGCACACGGTACCCCTTCGCGACCTCGGCGCGACGGCTCGTCTTGTCGCTCGTCCACTCGGGGCGCTCGCCGGGGTGCAGCAGGGTGTCGACGTCGTCGCGCAGCGGGAAGCCCCAGCGCGCCAGGTTGTCGCGCGTCGCGCCCTCCTCCGCGGCCGCGCGGTTGGTGACGTAGAAGACGGTCACCCCGCGCTCGGCGGCGTAGCGTGCGAACTCGACCGCTCCCGGAACCGGCAGCGCGGCCCGCCGCTCGATCCAGGACCGCCAGCGCGCGCTGTCGTAGGTCGAGCCGGCGAGGATCGACTCGGCCTCGAAGGCCGAGTTGTCGAGCAGCGTCTCGTCGACGTCGGCGATCACCGCCGGCGGCAAGGCCGACGCATCCGCGCTCTGCTCGACCGCCGCGGTCCAGGTCGCGTCGGCGAGCGCCCGGTCGAGCGCACGCCGCGCGGCCGCGAAGGCGCTCCAGGCGAGGGCGCGGTATTCCGCCGAGGTCTGCAGCCAGAGGACCGAGGTCAACCGCTCGTCGGTCGCCGGCGAAGCCCCGGTGGGCGGCGGCGGAGCGGACGGAGCGGCCGCCGGCGGTGGGGCGGTCGAACGGCAGCCGGCGGCGAGCGCCATCAGGAGGAGCAGCGAGATCGAGCCTCGTCGACGAGTCGGCACGGGTGCGTCCTTTCCGGTCGGCCGCCAGGGCGGCCGGTGCGCGGTGATTCTCTCCCGGCGCCCGCCTCCCGCCAACTCTCCAGAACGGCCGGAGGAGGCTCACCTCGGCCCACCTCGGACCCCGGCACCCGCGCTCAGCCGGGCGGCCAGGCGAGGTCGACGATCTGCAACCGATGATCGCTCCACGGGGTCGTGCGCAGCCGGTAGTCGAGCGGCGTCAGGCGCGGCCCGAGGATCGCCTGGTCGATCGCCAGCAGCGGCAAGGGCGCCGGCCAGGTGGCCGACCAGCCGTGGCCGACGAGATCGTAAGCGTGCCGGTAGCCCGCCGGCAGTCTGGCGAGGGCGCGCGAGCGGCGCGGCGCGTTCAGGTCGCCGAGCAGGAGATCGGGGCGCTCCCGCGCCAGGGTCTCCGTCAGGCGCCGGAGCAGCGGGTCGCGCGGCACGAGCGGTGAGGAGATCAGATTGGCGCCCAGGACGAGCAGCCGTTCGCCGCGAAACCTCCACTCCACGCGGACGATCTGCAGCTCCCGGTCGGCGACCAGCGCCTCGGCCGGCGCGAGGTCGCCACGCGCGAGCAGGGTCAGCGAGCCGATCGACTGTCGCCGGTGCGTGGCGGCGAACCGCGCCTCGAGGTCGCGCGGGCCGCGGCCGGCGGCTTCCGAGAGCAGCACCAGATCGGCGTCGGCTTCCCTCAGGGTCGTGGCGATCCGCTCGGCGCCGAAGCGGAATCCCGCGACGTTCCAGCCCACCACCCGCGCCCGCTGCTCGCGCGGCTGTTCCACCGGCCCCGCACCCCAGCGGTTCTCGACCAGCAGCCCGACGAGCGCGGGCGGCAGCGCCGCCAGCAGGCAGACCAACGCCCGCCACCGCGCGCCGCGGGCCGCCGCGATCAGCGCGCCGAGCGCCACCAGGCCGGCGACCGCCAGCGAGGGGAGGTAGAAGAGCAGGGCGGTCGGCAGCGTCCGATCGCGCGCCAGCTGGCCGACGGCCCAGGCCACCCCCAGACCGGCTGCGATCGCGAAGGCGACTCCCCCCCGGCGTCTGCCGCGCCGCATGTTGGTCCCTTTCCCGGAGGCGCCGGCGGCCGGCCGCTCAGCGCGTTTCGATCTCGACTCCGCCCGTCCACCCCGCGGCGACGTTGTAGAGGGCGGCGATCAGCAGACCCCCGAGGAAGCCGAAGAAGCCGTAGAGCAGCGGGAAGAAGACCACGGCGCCGACGCCGAAGATCACACCGGCGAACGGAATCGGCATCTCCTCGGCCGGCAGCAGGCTCGCGCCGACCAGCGAGACCAGGGCGACGATGCAGCCGATCAACAGTCCCAGCAACAGGTAGAGCGAACCGGTCACCTTGCCGAGCGACATCGGGGCGATGCGCCGAATGACCATGCGAGCCTCCTTTCAGAGTTGGCGGGCGCCACGACTCTACTCCCGCTGGGCGCAGCGTGAGGAGGCGGGGGGTCGGCCGCTCAGAGCTGGTTGAGGTGCCACTTGTGGATGACGTTTCCGATCACCCAGCCGAGCGGCACGCCGACGACGAGGCCGCCCAGGAAGCCCCAGACCCCGAACGCGAGGCCGAGGAGACCGCAACCGAGCCCCATCACCCCGCCGACCCAGGGACCGAGCGCGATCGACCTGCCCGCCTTGCGTTCCACCGCCCGCCGCCTCGCTTTCCGGCCGCCCTCGGCCGCGTCGAGCCCAGACTTTACTCCCCCCTGACGCTCGGGCTAGATTGGACCGGGCGGCGGAACCGAGCGCCCCCCGCAACGCCAAGCGGCTCCCGCGAGCCGCATTCGACACCACCACTTTCGCAGCGCCGAGACGGACCATGGGACGTATTTTCGAAACCCGCAAACACACGATGTTCGCCCGCTGGGACAAGATGTCCAAGCAGTTCGCCCGCATCGGCAAGGAGATCACCATTGCCGTCAAGCGGGGGGGTCCCAGCCCCGAGGCCAACCCGGCCCTCAAGCGCGCGATGCAGAACGCCCGCGCGGTCAACATGCCGAAGGACAAGGTCGAATCGGCGATCCGACGCGCCTCGGGCCAGGACGCGGTCGAATACGAAGAGGTGCTCTACGAGGGTTACGCGCCGCACGGCGTCGCGGTGCTCGTCGAGACCGCGACCGACAACCCGGCGCGCACCGTGTCGAGCGTCCGGACCCACTTCAACAAGGGGGGCGGCAACCTCGGCACGACCGGGAGCGTCGCATTCCAGTTCAAGCGCATGGGGGTCTTCCGGCTCCGCCCCGAGGGGCTCGACGCCGAGACGCTGGAGCTCGAGTTGATCGATTTCGGTCTCGAGGAGATGGGCGAGTCGACCGGCGAGAAGGGGGAGCCGCAGCTCGTCATCCGCTGCGCCTTCGCCGACTTCGGTCACCTGCAGCGGGCGCTCGAGGAGCGCGGCATCGAGCCGATCTCCGCCGAATCGGAGTTCATCGCGCAGACTCCCGTCGAGCTCTCCGAGGCGCACGCCAACGAGGTGCTCAAGCTGATCGACGTCCTCGAGCAGGACGACGACGTCCAGAAGGTCTTCCACAATCTCGCCTAGGGGACCGGGCAGGCGCGACGCTCAGCGCGCCGACGAACGCGGGCGCACGGCCCGGCCGTCGGCGAGCTCGCGCAGCGCGGCGTAGGGTCCGACCACCACCGTCGCCCCTGGCGCGACGCCGTTCACTTCCACCTCCAGGCCGCCGACGATGCCGGTGGTGACCGGCGTGAAGCGCGCCTGCCGTCCGTCGAGCACGAAGATCCCGGAGCGCTCGGCGCCCTCCGCGCCCGGGCGGAGCACCACCGCCTGCAACGGCACGGTGAGCGCCTCGGCGCGCTCCTCGGTGAGGATGCGGACGTCGGCGGTCAGCCCCGGGCGGAGCTCCGCCGTCGGTTGGGCGATCCGCACCACGACGCGGAACTCGCGCGCCGCGACGGCGCCGCTCGCCACCGGCAGGGCGCTCGCGCCGATCTCCTCGACGCGGCCGGCGAACTCGCGGCCCGGCAGCGCCTCGAGCGTGACCACCGCCGGCTGACCGACCGCCAGCCGCAGCACATCGGCTTCGGCGATCTCGACCTCGGCATCGATCGACGACAGGTCGGAGAGCGTCATCAGGATCGTGCCTGGCTGGTTCTGGACCCCGACCACGACCATCTCGCCTTCGCGCGCCGCCAAGCGCGTGACCACGCCGTCCATCGGCGCCGTGATCTCGGTCTTGGCGAGCCCGTCGCGCGCCCGAGCGAGCCGCGCGTGCCCTTCGGCGACCCGTTTCTCGGCGGCCTCGAGATTGGCCCGCGCGCCGTCGGCCGCGGCGATTGCCTGGTCGAGCTCGGCCTGCGAGGTGACGCCGTCGGCGCGCAGCGCGCGCGCCCGGACGAGAGCCCGCTCGGCTTCGTCGGCGCTGGCGGCGAGCGCGGCGCGTTCGGCGGTCAGGGCGGCGAGCGCCGCAGCAGCAGCGTCCGCGTCGCTCGTCGCCGGCACCGCATCGATGCGCGCCAGCACCTGCCCGGCCTCGACCGCCTCCCCCTCGCGCACCGCGAGAGCGACCAGTCGCCCCATCACGCTCGAACCGATGTCGGCGTAGCGCGCGGCGACGATCTCGCCGGAACCGGTGACGTGGGAACGGAAGGGCGCGCGGCGTGCGACCGGCTCGACGTCGACGACCGTCGGGCGCTCGCCGCGCCGCGCGAAGAAGACGCCGGCCGCGACTGCGACCGCCGCCAGGCCGAGGACGAAGAGGAGCGGGCGCCGCCGCATGCCTTGTGAAATCTAGCACGACACCTCTGCTAGCGTTCGAGCTGATGGGGCGCCCCACGTTCGATCGCCGGCTCGAGCCGCTGCGCCAGGCGCTCCACAGTCTGCGCGCCAATCCGCTGCGCAGCGCCCTCGCGGCGGCGGCGATCGCTGCCGCGGTCGCGACTCTGGTGCTGGTCGACACCGCGGTGCGCGGACTGGCGCTGGCGGCGGAGCGCAGCGCCGCGCGCGCCTTCGGCAGCGAGACCTTCCTCGTGGCGCAGATCGCCTCGCCCGGCTCGCTCGGCCGGCGGGAGCTCGAGGCGAAGCTGGCACGCAACCGCCCGCTCCGTCGCGCCGATCTCCGCTTCCTCGAGGAGCAGGCGGGCGACCGGCTGATCGTCGCGGCGACCGCGCAACGCACCGGCGAGGTGGTCGCCGGCGCGCGCCGCGCCGAGAACGTCGGCGTCACCGGCACCCAGGCGGCGATGGCCGAGATCCGCGACCTGGCGATCGAGCGCGGGCGGTTCTTCACCGCCGACGAGGAGCGGCGCGCCGCCCACGTGGCGGTGATCGGCCGCGAGGTCGCCGACGAGCTCTTCCCGGGCGGCGACCCGCTCGGCCGCCCGATCCGCGTCGCCGGCCGCGCCTTCGACGTGATCGGCGTGCAGGCGCGACTCGGCACCTCGGGGGGCATGACGCTCGACCGCTACGTCTGGATCCCGCTGCCGCTCTTCGCCAGCGCCTTCGGCTCGCCGCCGACGCTCGAGATCTCCGCTCGCGCCGCCGCGGACGGCGCGGTCGAGCTCGCCGAGGACCGGGCGCGCGCCGCGTTGCGCGCGCGTCACCACCTCGCGCCCGACGAGCCGGACGACTTCGACCTGCTCGCTCCCGAGGCGGCACGGGGCTTCGTCGGCGCGCTCGCCCGGCGAATCGGCGCGGTCGCCCCCCTGCTCGGCCTCGCGGCGCTCGCCGCCGCGGTGGTCGTGGTCGCCAACACGACGCTGGTCTCCGTTGCCCGGCGGACCTTCGAGATCGGCGTGCGGCGCGCCGTCGGCGCGACCGCTCCCGACATCGCCCGGCAGGTCCTGGCCGAGGCCGCGATCACCGCGCTCGCCGGAGGCGGGGCCGGAACTGCCGCGGTCGCCGCCCTCGTGGGGCTCGCCGCGCGGGCGAGCGGGCTCGAGCTCGCCGTCCGCCCGGCGGCGGTGGCCGCCGCCCTCGCCGCGTCCTGCGCCGCCGGGCTGGTCGCCGGTTGGTATCCGGCGCGGCGCGCCGCGCGCGTCGATCCGGTCGTCGCCCTGCGGAGCGAGGGATGAGCCGCCGCTGGCGGATCCGGGTCGCCGAGTCGACGCGCCTGGCGCTGGGCTCGATCCGGGCCCAGCCGCTACGCTCGACGCTCGCCATCGTCGGGGTGGTGATCGGCGTGGTCACGGTCACCCTGGTGACCTCGGTCCTCGCCGGCGCGCGCAATCAGGTGGCGCTGCTCTTCCGCGAGTTCGGCAGCGACAACATCTTCGCCTTCCACCGCCGAGGCGATCCCTACTCCCCGCCCGCGCAGGCCGAGGCGCAACGCCGAACCCTGGATCCCGCCTTCGCCGAGCCGCTCGCCCGGCTCGGCGGCAACATCCGCGACGTCGCCGCGATGCGCATCGTGCCCGTGGTCTCCGGTGGTCGGGCGTTGGTCGCCCGCGCCGGGGGAATCGAGGCCGACAACATCCTGGTCGAGGGAGTCACCGCCAACTTCGCCGACGTGGTCGCCGCCGACCTCGCCGCCGGCCGGCCTTTCACCGAGCTCGAGGAGAAGACCGGCGCCCGCGTCGCGCTGCTCGGCTCCAACGTCGCGCGCGCGCTCTTCGGCGCGAGCCGCGCGGTCGGGCGCGAGCTGGAGCTCGCCGGCACGCGCTTCTTCGTGGTCGGCGAGATGGCGCCGCGCAAGGGCGGGTTCTTCGGCGTCAACCGGCAGGACAACGTGGTCTCGATCCCGCTCGGCACCGCCGAGCGCCTCTTTCCCGACGCCGACCTCACCGTGTTCTACATTCGCGCCGAGCCGGGCCGGCGCGACCTCGCGCGCCTCGAGGCGGAGGCGATCCTGCGCCGCTTGCGCCGCGTGGCGCCGGAGGCCCCGGACGACTTCCACCTCTCGACCGCCGACCAGATCATCGCCCAGTTCGACCAGCTCTCCGGGCTGATCGGACTGGTCACCGTGGGGCTCGCCGCGGTCTCGCTGGGTATCGGCGGCCTGGGGATCGCCAACGTGATGATCATCTCGGTCACCGAGCGCACCCGCGAGATCGGCCTGCGCCGCGCCATCGGCGCGCCGCGCGAGGAGGTGCTGCGCCAGTTCCTGCTCGAAGCGGCGATGCTCTCGTCGGTCGGCGGGGTGGTCGGCGTCCTGGTCGCCGCGACGCTCGGCGGCCTGGTGACCCTCGCCTCCCCAGGACTCGCAGCGGCGCCGCCGGTCTGGGCGGTCCTCGGCGGCATCCTCGCCTCGTTCGCGACCGGACTGATCGCGGGCTACGGGCCGGCGCGGCACGCCGCCCAGCTCGATCCGGTCGAAGCGCTGCGCTACGAGTGACCGGCGGCCGCGCCGCACGGCACGCGGCGCAGCGGGAAGTCGATGCCCCGCCACTGCTCGCCCTGCGGCCCTTCGATCCGCGCCAGCAGGCGCTCCTCACTCTCGCGGCGGTAGACGATGCGTTGCGGGAAGTCGTGCTGCGGGTTCTCGAAGACCGCCTCGCCCGCAGCGACGCGCACCAGCATGAACGTCGCCTCGGCCTGTCCCGACGGGCGCGCCACGTAGGCCAGTTTGCCGGGCTCGACCTCGCGAATCTGCAGGAACTCGTAGGCCACCGTCGCGCCGCCGCGCACCGTGCGGCTCATGCCGAGCATCGTGCCGCCGGCCGGCGCCATCCACTGCTCTCCCGAGCCGGCCTCGCCCCCCTCGCTCGCCCAGCACCCGGCGAGGAAGGCAAGCGCCTCGACGGATTCTGCCGGGAGCGCTCCCGCGCCACAGAGCATCCCACCGATCAACCCCCAGATCGCTCGCCGCATCGCGTCCTCTCCTCTTCGCCGAGCCGCCGCGCCAGCCGGCGGGAGAGCTCAGCCCTCCTTCGGCAACGGCCGCCCCTGCAGCCGGAGGAAGGTCAGCTTGTCCCAGTAACCACGCTGGAAGACGATCCGCCCCGCGACCACGTGGAAGAATCCGCAACCTCGCAATCCGAGAGGATCTCGCCACTCCAGGATCGCCCATTCGCCGTCCTCGAAGAGATTCTCGACCTCGCAGACCATCGTCGCCGAGGCGAAGCCGGCGGCGAACATCTCCCGGATCGCCGCGCGCCCCGCGACCGGCGCTTCGGCGACCTGGTGGTTGACCGCGTCCTCGGCGTAGAAGCCGGCGAGCGCCTCCGGATCGGCCCGATTGAACGCCTCGACCCAGGCGGCGACGAGCTCCTTGGGGCGCATGATCCGCGAATCCTACGCGCCGCGGCGCCGCCCAGGCCAGGGCCGGCAGATCCCCGGACGCGAGAATTCCGCGTCCGTTTTCCGGTGGACCCGCCGCCGGCCTCCCGCTACGGTACGCCGCCAAGGAGGTCGTCATGTCCGACTACCGCGTGGTCCCGATTCCCGATGCCGTGGCGCGAGAGGTCCGCCGCACGCTGCGCTCGCCGGGCTACGGACATCCGGCGCACAGCGAGCTCGCCAGCGGCTACGGCCCGTGCCGCAGCTGCCTCGCCACTTTCCGCGAGGGCGAGGAGCAGCGCATCCTGTTCACCTACGACGCCTTCACCGGGGTCGATCCGTACCCCGAACCCGGCCCGGTCTTCGTCCATCTCGAGCCTTGCACACCCCATCGCGGCACCGGCTTCCCGGAGCAGCTCGCGACGCTCCCGCTGACCCTCGAGGCCTTCGCCGCCGACCGCCACTTGGTGCGTCGCGAGCGCCTCGCGGGGCGCCAGCCCGATGGCCTCGTGCGCGAGCTGCTGGCGCTCCCCACGGTGCGCTACCTCAACCTGCGCAACAGCAGTGCCGGCTGCTTCATCGCCCGCGTGGAGCCGGCTGGATAGGGCGGGAGCGACTCGGCGCGGAAGGCTCCCGCGCGGCTCGCCGGCCGCCCGGTCACGCGGTTTGGAACCAGCCGCGTCGGCGCTCTTCCTCGAGGCGCCGCTCGAGGTAGTCCCAGAGCGCCGGGCAGCCGGCGCGGATGGGTGGACCGACGCGACCGACCACGCGCTCGTAGGTGATGCCGTTCTCGCGCCAGCTCTGCCCGCCGTTGGCCAGATTGAGCAGCACCGGCATGGCTCGATCGGCGGCGTGCGCGAAGCGCGCCTCCGGGGTCTCGCCCGCCTCGAACTCCCGCCAGAGCGCGAGGAATCGCGCGCCCTGCGCCGCGGGAAGCATCCCGAAGATCCGCTCGACCGCCGCCGCTTCGGCCGCCTTGAGCTCCGACCAATCCCCCTCGGCGTAGACCATGGTGTCGCCTGCGTCGATTTCGCCGATGTCGTGCACCAGCAGCATGCCGATCACCCGGTCGATGTCGAGCGGCGTCTCGACGTGCTCGGCCATGGCCGCGGCGAGCAGCGCGATCTGCCAGCTGTGCTCGGCGGAGTTCTCGTAGCGTTCGAGGCCGAGCGGCCGGGTCTTGCGCGTCACCGCCTTGAGCTTGTCGAGCTCGAGCACGAAATCGACGACCTGCTGCATGGCAACCACCCCCGTTCTCCGCGCCGCGGCGCGGGTGCTTCAGCTCGCCGCAGGATCGACTTCGGCGCCCCGCTCGACCAGCAGCTGGCGGAGCAGCGAGCGGTGGCAGGACGCCTCGTCCGCGCAATAGCAGC
>CAYZWR010000052.1:20876-22817 GCA_964481735.1 uncultured Thermoanaerobaculia bacterium | reverse complement strand
GATGATCTCGCCCGGCCGACGATCGAGTTCTACTCGGCGAGCTGGTGTGGGTGGTGCCGGAAGAGCCGGGCGCTGCTCGATCAGTTGGGAGCGCGCTACCGGGAGCGGGACGTCGATCTGGATCCGGCCGCGGCGCGCGAGAAGGCGAAGCTAGCGCCCGGGTCGGGGGTGCCGGTGATCTCCTTCGGCGAGATCCTCCTGACCGGCTACACCGAGCGCGGCATCCGGCAGATGGTCGACGCCTGGCGCGCGGCCGAGCAGGAGGCTCAGGCGGCCCACGAGGGCTCCCGCCGGCCGGCGGGCGACTGAAGTGGCCGCGGCCAACTGAGGCGGCTGGGCCCTGCTGGCCCGCCCCGCCCCTCGGAGCGCGAGACCCTGCCAAGAAAGAACCTCCCCCCGGAGGCCCGAGAGGTGGGGGCCTTCGAAAAGTGGTGCCTGTCCCCCTTTTTGCCACCCGGATGGCCGGGCGCATCTCGATATCTGGAGTGAGGAACCCGAGGGGGGTGCTCCATGCCAGCTTCAATCGACGCGAACCGACCCGCCCGACGCCGCGACCGCGGCGCCGCGCTGACGCTGCTCCTGATCGTTCTGGCCGCGGCGCCGGCGCGCGCCGCCGACGGCGAGTTGGATCCGACCTTCGGTAGCGGCGCCGGCGCGCGTGCCCTGGCCTACGATCTGGGCGCTCCGTTCGAGGACGCTTGCGGCGATCTCGCGGCCTCCCCCGACGGCACGCTGCTCGTCGGCGGCACGTCGAACTCGCAGTTCTCGGATTTCGACTGGATGGTGAGCCGCCTCGCGCCGAGCGGCGCGATCCTGCTCTCGCGCCAGTTCTTCTTCGACCTCGGCGGGAGCAATGAAGACCGCCTCGGCGCGGTGGCGTTCGACGCCGGCGGGCGAGCCCTGGTCGCCGGCTCGGCGCGCGCGCCCGACCGCCGCGAGATCCGCGTCTGCCGGCTGATCGCGGCGACCCTCGGCAACGATCCGAGCTTCAACGGCGGAGCCTGCGTCGCGCTCGATCTCGGCGCCTCGACCGAGATGGACGTCCGGCGGGTGGCGCCGGCCCCCGACGGCGGCATCCTCGTCGCGGGCTCGCTCCTCCAGCCCGCGCAGCCGAGCCCCGACCTCAACTGGTACGTCCTCAAGCTGACCTCGACGGGAGCGCTCGACGGCACCTTCGCCTTCTTCGGCGTGCGCGTCCTCGCCTGGAACGCCGACGGGCTCTCGCCCGACCGCCTGTTCGACATGGCGGTCGATCCACGAAGCGGCGCTATCTTCCTGGCCGGTGAGATGCCCTACGCGCCCACGGGGCGGTCGGGCCGGCTCGCGAAGCTCACCCCGGGCGGCAATCTCGACCTGAGCTTTGGGGTCGGCGGTTACCAGGATCTGGTGCTCGCGCCGGTGGGGGTTCCGTTGAAGACCTCCGCCGACGCGCTGGCGCTCGATCCCGTCACCGGCACGATCTGGGTGGCGCTCCACGCGGAGGATCCTGCCGGAACTCACCTGGCTCAGACCGGCGTGGAGCCGACCGGCGGGTTGTCACAGCCGACCGAGTTCACCTGGTCCTTCGGCGACACCTCCAGCCGGATTCGGCGCCTGGTCCGGCAGTCGGACGGCAGGCTCCTGGTGGCTGGCGACTCCATCTCCGGGGGCGCCTTCTTCGCCACCCGCTTCGTGCCTTTCGCCCCGACCTTCGCGGAGCTCGACCTGTCCTTCGCCAACGGCAGCACGATGGCGTTCTACGTCAACGACCTCGGCTGGGGGAGCGGTCGCCAGCACTGCTCGGCGACGCTGGATGCCGGCCGCCTGGCCTTCTCGGGCGACAGCAACCGGGGCGACATCGATCAGATCGTCGCCCGCCTGACGAACGGGCTGATCTTCGAGGATCGCTTCGAGACCGGCGACACGCTCGAATGGAGCGCGACGACGCCCTAGGTCGCGGGC
>CAYZWR010000052.1:0-20776 GCA_964481735.1 uncultured Thermoanaerobaculia bacterium | reverse complement strand
CTTCGAGACCGGCGACACGCTCGAATGGAGCGCGACGACGCCCTAGGTCGCGGGCGCGCTCGCCAGCGCATGGAGCACTCGCGGTGCCGCCGAGCCTACGCGCCGGGGCTCGAGAGCCGCTCGAGGAGCTCGGCGCGCTCGCGGGCGTGGCGCGACGGACCGAGGAGCTCGCCGTCTTCGGTCAGGGCCTGCGCCTGGCAGCGGCCGCAGTAGGAGAACTTGGCGCAGGTCGCGCACTCGGTGAGGTCCTTGCGGCGCAGGCCGCGGACCCTGTTGAGCCAGGGGGATTCGCGCCAGACCTCGAGAAAGGAGCGCTCCCGGACGTTGGCATCGGCGCCGGGCAGGATGTTGCAGGCCATGACGTCGCCCGAGCTGGTGATGCAGGCGTAGCGCGTCGCGGCGGCGCAGAGCGGTGCGTCGGCAACGGGGGCCTCCGCCCCCGTCCGGTCGAAGCAGCCGAGCACCGGGCCGCCGAGCTCCTGCGCGAGCTCGGCCTGCGGCACCCGGAAGGCGAGCGGCGCGAGGTCGCCGTCCTTGCGCGCGGTGACGAAGGGCGAGGTCCGCACCTCGCAGCCGCGCGCCGCGCCCCAGGCGACGATCGCCGCCGCCTCGCGGTAGTTGAAGGTCATGAGCGGCGTCTTGAGGATCACGCGCACGCCACGCTCGCGCAACAGCTCGATGCCCTGCACGACCTTGCCGAAGGCGCCGGGACGGCGGACGAAGGCGTCGAAGGCCGACTCGTCGAGGGTGTAGAAGCTGAGCTGCACCGTCGCATCGAGCGAGCGGACCGCGTCCGCGGCGTCGGGCCCGACGAGCGAGCCGTTGGTGAAGAGGTGGAGATCGAAGTCGAGCTCGCGGGCGCGGCGGGCGATCGGGAACCAGTCGCGACGCAGGAAGAGCTCCCCGCCGGAGAGCGCGAGGACGAAGGTGCCGGCCGCGGCGAGCTCGTCGAGCAGCGCGAGCACCCGCGCGGTCGACAGCCGGTCGGGGGCGCCGAAGTCCGGGATGTAGCAGTGGCCGCAGCGGAAGTTGCAGTGGTGGGTGAGCTCGAGCATCACCTCGAGCGGCAGCGAGCGCTCCGCGGCCGCGCGGTAGACCCGCTCGAGCTCGCCGCTCACGCCACCGCCCCGACGAGGTGCGGCCAGACGTCGGGCGCCGGGCGGAAGGCGAGCTCGGCGATCTCCACCTCCTCGAGGAGCTGCGCGAAGCGCTCGAGCGCGACGCTCTCCGGGCGCGCCGGGTCGCCGGGCGCCGGCCAGACGATCTCGGGTGCCAGGCGCCGGGCGGCCTCGGCCGCGGCGAGCGGGCGGAGGCGATGCCGCTCGCCATGGACCAGCATTCGGAGACCGGCGAGCGGGCCGGAGAAGGGGCGGCCGTGCCAGAAGGGGAGCGCCTCGGCGCGCCATCCGGCCGCGCCGCGGCGCACCAGCGCGAGCTCGTCGCAGTAGGCGCGATCGCCGGCGAGCCCGGCGAGGGTCGACTTGCCGGCGCCCGACGGCCCGGCGCAGACCCAGGCGCGCCCCGCCTCGGCGACCAGCGCGCCGTGCACCATGAGCGCATCGTCGGCCCGGATGGCGATCAGCGCGCGCAGCACCAGATCGACCCCGTGGCGATGGAGCGGCGCGGCGAGGCACCCGCGGCCGCGGTCGAGATCGAGCCGCGCCGAGATCGAGGGGGAGTCGAGCGCGAGCGTCGCGCCGCGCCGCTCGACCGCGAGGGTCTCGCCGGCGAGCCGCGCGAGTGCGCCGGGCGCGAGCTCGCCGCGCGCCGCGAGCTCGAGGGTGAACTCGGGCGGGCGCTCGCTCCGGAAGGCGCCGTAGCGCGGCTCGAGCGCGGCCGGCCAGCGCGGGTCGTCGCTCGCGAAAGCGATCGCGAGCCCCGCCACCTCGACGACGAGCGGCCTCACGGCTGGCACTGCGGATTGGTGAGCGCCTGGGGCGGCGAGGTCTGGTGGGTGACCCGCGCCACCTCCTCCTGCCAGAGGAGGCGGGGGGAGCTCCAGGGTGCCGGAGCCTCGGGGCGGGCTGGCGCCGATGCGCCGGGCGCCGATTCCTCGACTTCGACCAGGCCGTGCTCGAGCAGCGTCGCGAGAAAGCCGGCGAGCTCGCCGTCGCGGTCGCCGGCGGCGCTGGCCCAGGCGGTGACCTCGTCCGTCGCGGGACCGGAGCGCAGCCACTCGAGCACGCGGCCGGCGGTCGGATTGAAGCCGTAGATGCGCGCCCGCCGGAGGTCGAGCACCAGGGTCTCCTCGCCGAGCTGGCGCTGCGCGACGTGGGCGACGCGGCGCAGGCGCGCCGGCAGGTGCAGGGTCGCCGCCTCCATCGTCAGGGCTCCATCCGGAAGAGCGCCGTGCTGCAGGGGGCGGCTTCGCCGTCGAGCCGCGCCTCGACCTGCCAGGCGCCCCACAGTCCGGCGTCGACGATCGAGCTGCCGGCGACGGCGAGCGCCGTGGCGACCACCGGCACCTCGACGCCCGGGGCGCGGGTCACCCGGCCGACGGGCCGGAGCGCGGCCGGGAAGGGGTAGCCCGGGATGCGCCGCTGCGCGCCGGGGGGCGCGGCGTCGGCCGAGAAGGGCAGCGTCGCCGACTGGTAGAGCGCGCCGCCGGGCAGCAGCCAGCGGAGCTCGAGGAGGTGCTCGCCGGGCGGCGGGCTGGCGAGCTCGACCTCGACCGCGAGATCGACCGTCGCGCTGGTCGAGAAGGAGGGGGGCGCCGGCTGGGTCCAGGCCAGCGTGTCGCCGCTCTCGAATCCGTCGAGGAAGATCGTCGGACCGGCGGCCCCGGTGAGCGTGATGCCGACGCAGGCGGTCTCGGCGAACGCCGGGAGCGGGAGCGCCGCGATCAGGGCGAGCAGGAAGGTGCGGGCGGGGAGGGTTCTCATCGTCGCTCTCCGGTCACGGCAGGGGAAGCTCGACCGCGACCACGCGTCCGGATCGCGAGCCCGCGTGGAGCAGCGCCGGCGACACGCTGCGGTCGATGGTCACCGGGCCGAGACCCCCCACGCCGGCGAGGTCGTAGGTCTTGGGGGTTCCCCAGGCGTTGGCGGCGTCGAGCTCGGTCACCCGGCCGGTCGTGCACCCCGCGTCGGCGCAGCTCGCGACGTACCAGCGGGTGGTCCCGAAGTGGAGCAGCGGCCGGGTGGGCGAGAGGAGGCCCCCCACCGACCAGTCCCCGACCGTTCCGTTCGCCGGGATCGACCGCACGGTGGTGGAGGTGGCGAAGGCGAGGCGCGCCCCGGCGGGGTCGTAGGAGACGAAGCCGCGCACCGGGCCGTCGGCAAAGGCGCGGCTCCACAGCGTGGCGCCGCTTGCCGCCGGGTCGAGCGCATGGATCGCTCCTGCGACGGTGCCGACCAGCACGCGGTTGGCGATCCAGTCGTGGGTCGGGGGGGACTCGATGTCGCCCAGGTCGCGCGTCCAGGCGAGCGTCGCGACCGAGCCGGTGAAAGCGAGCGCCCAGACCGTGTGCGCACTGCCGCCGAACTTGGTCCGGCTGGTGAAGACCACGCCGGAGCCGAGGATGAGCGCCGGGCCGCTGACGATGCCCATCGCCTGGCCGTCGCCCCCCTGGCCGACGCTGTTGGTGAACGACCAAGCGGTGGTGCCGGTGAGCACGTTGAGCGCGTGGAAGCCGTTGCTGCCCGTGGCGTTGCGCGTGCCGAAGAGGACGCGGCCGGTCGCCGGATCGAACATCGGCTGCGCCTGCACCATGCCGAAACTCGCGGCGCTCCGGCCACCCGCCGGCCAGCCGCTGCAGCCGGCGCCGGTCGCGGCGTTGAAGCAGTAGACGTAGCCGTCCTGCGAGCCGAGGAAGGCGGCGTCGTGCGGCAGCCCGGTCTCGGCGGCGAGCATCACGACGGGCGAGCTCTGCGCCGGCGCGTTCATCGCCGACGGGAGGTAGTTCGCCTTCCAGACGCCGCCGGTGGCGGAGCCGATGGCGAGAGCGTAGAAGGCGCGGTCGTTGGAGGGTACGAAGATGCCCAGGCCGCGCCCCTGGATCGGCGGCGCCAGGGCCGAGGCAGGCGTCGCGAAGTTCCACTTCCAGTTGCCCGTCGTCGCCTGCGGCAGGCCGGCGATCGAGCGCCGCGCCGAGTAGACGCCGGCGCCCGAGTTGGCGAAAGCGGAGTAGTACTGCACCACGCCGTTCGAGCCGGCGCCGGTCGCGTGCGGGTAGAGCTCCTTCTGTCCGCTCGACCCGGGCTCGTCGGTGACCAGCGTCCCGGCGGTGGGGTCGGCGGGATACGTGGCGGTGCTGGAGCGCAGGCGGGTCGCGGCGAACGGCCCGGTCGACGGATCGAGCCACTCGAGCGACACCTGCTGGCTCCTCCCGGTCGCGGTCAGGAACTCGACCGGCGACGGCGCGGCGGTGCAGGCGGGGAGGGGGTCGCGGGTGATGGCGACGTTGTCGATGAACCAGCCGTCGAGATTCGTCGAGCAGTCGGTGATGCCGATCCAAGCGACGTGAATCGTCTGCCCGGCGCAACCTCCGGTGCCGGCGGTGATGGCGTCGCAGACGGCATCGAGGTCGATCGAGGTCGATTGCATCGTGTCTGTTGCGTATCCCGTGCTCGTCGATCCCCAGACCGGGATTCCCGCCGCTCCGGTTGGGGCACAGGTCGCCGCCAGTCCTCCGGAGTAGGCCGGACCGGAGAGGAGCGCCGTGGCCGGCACGACGGTGTAGTTGCTGCCATCGAGCGACACCGCCACCGTGCCGCCGTCGTAGTAGTTGGCGCCGGAGCTCTCGAACTGCCAGCGGTGCTGGAAAGCCAGCGTGACGTTGTTGCTGCCGGCAGGCACCGCGATACCCGCCGCGTTGCCGGGCTTGCGACCGCGGAAGTTGTTGGCAGCGTAATTCGAGCCGCAGTTCGCCGAACCTCCGAAGCGGAAGAGGTTCCCCGAGCAGTTCTGGCGTCCGACCCAGGAGTTGCCTGAGCCACCGAAGCTGAGGTCCACCCAGTCGTAGAACGGGGCGCCGGTCGCGCTCTCGAAGTCGTGCGAGTAGAGCGTGCCGGAGACCCCGCTGGAGCTGGCGAACCCCGAGGCCTGGGTGAGGTTCGCGTCGGTGTTGCCGCCGTTGCACGGGCCGCCGCCGGCCGCGCCCGCGTCCTCGGCGCGCACGACGTAGTAGAGCGTCGTGTCGAGCGGCATGGTGGTGTCGTCGTAAGCGGCGCCCGCGAGGCAGGCGGCGATTCGGTTCGCCGGGCCGGGCGTGAAGCCGGAGCTGGTCGAGCGGTAGACCGCGTAGGTGACCGGGCCGCCGCCGCACTGCGGAGTCGCGGCGTTCCAGGCGAGGCGGAGGCCGCACCCCTGACCGCCGCCGAGGTTCGCGATCGACTGCAGGCCGGCGAACGCGGGTGCCAGCGTGCACTCGCCGGTCGCCGTGGCCGAGGCCTCGCTCGAGCTCGCCGACTGACAGCCGCCGGGTGCGTTGGCGCGCACCACGTAGTAGTAGGTCGTGCCGCCGGAGACGCTGTTGTCCTGGAAGGCCCAGGGTCCGGCGCCCGCGTCGACGACGTTCCCGACCGTCGCGTAGGGCCCGCCCGACACCGTCGCGCGGAGCACGTCGTAGGAGGTGACCGTGCCGGTCGCCGAGTCGTTCCAGGTGACGGTGATCTGGTTCGCGGCGGTCGCCGAAGCCGCCACCCCGAGCGGCGCGGCGATCGCCAGGCAGGCGGTCGGCGTCGCGTTGACGCAAATCGACGCGGCCGAGCCGCAGGCCTCGTTGCCGGTCGGCTGGGCGATCATCTGGTAGTAGTAAGCCGTTCCGTTGCCGACCGCCGTGTCGAGGTAGGGGGAGGCCGCGAGGTCGTTGGCGATCTTGACGAAGCCGGCGCTGCAGCCGATCTCGTTGCGGTAGAGGTCGTAGACCTGCCCGCCCACCGGCGTCCAGGCGACCGAGATCTGGTTGTTGCCCGGAGTGAGCGTCAGGCTGGGCGCCGTCGGCGGCGTGCAACCGCTGAAGCAGACGTTGGCCGCCGTGTCGGTGGTGCAGGCGATGAGGTGGCGGTTGAAGGCGTCGTAGAGATCGCAGCCGTGCGGCGTGCCGTTGTTGAGGTTGCCGTCGTCGTCGTCCGCGGCGCGCATCGTCCGCCAGTTGGAGCCGGCGGTGCAGCCGTTGGACGACCAGCTGCCGGTGGTGGTGCAGGTGAAGGCCGCCCCGGCGGTCTGCCGGGAGAGGTACCAGAGCCGCTCGGCGATCGACCAGGCCGAGCCCGTTCCGGGGTTCGGCAGGTCGCGCAGCGGGAAGTCCCAGAGGGCCTCGGAGGAGACGTACGACTCGCAGTGCCCCTCGCGATTGCAGGGCCCGAAGTAGCCCCCGGCGGCGGGGCAGTCGGTGCGCGTGAAGTTGCTCACCGTCGACGGCGTGTTGCGGCTGTGCTGCGCCCAGTCGATGTCGCGCACGCCGGTGCAGGCGAGGCAGGCGTTGCCGTAGCCGCCGCAGTTGCCGCCGAGGAAGCCGCCGCCGACGCAGGAGTCGTGGGTCGCGAGCGCCGCGGTGAAGTCGCCGTAGGTCTCGCCGGTGCCGTAGTCGTAGAACGTGGCGTTGCCGTCGTTGTCGTCGAAGCCGTGCCCGTACTCGTGGAGCGAGACGCCGGGCAGCTCGCCCGTGTTGGCGCAGCCGCCGCCCGAGCGGAAGAAGTTGACCACCGTGCCGCTCCAGTTGGCGTTGCAGGTCGAGTTGACGTTGACGTTGGCGGTGAGCTGCGCGTTCAACCAGGCGCGGGTCACCCAGCCGCGCGCCTGCTCCTTCGAGCGGTTGAGCCAGTAGAACTGGGTGCGCGCCGCCTTGGTGTTGCCGGCGCCGCCGACCCCGGGGGTGGTGCAGTCGGTCGCCGCCTGCGGGGAGCTGCCGAAGAGGATGTCGCCCGCGCCGTCGGAGCTCATCGAGATCGCGCCGCAGGTGTCGGCGATGCGCACGTACTGACCGTTGAGCGCCGAGGTGATCCCGGAGGTGGCGCCGCCGTAGAGGCCGGCCGAGTTGGCGTAGGGACCGCCCGAGGAGACGTCGGCGAAGGGCATCGGCAGCACCGTGTCGGGTGGCAGGTCGTCGCCCCAGCGCACGCCGCCGGACACCTTGCCGTAGCGGTCGGTGTCGCGGAAGTCGAGCAGCTCGCCGCTCGTGGCATCGACGCGCGCCCGCCAGGTGCCCGCTTCCCCCTCGCGGCGGAAGGTGAACTCCCAGACCTTGACGAGCTCGAGGCCGGCGCCGAAGGGGATCTCGCCGCGCATCGCCTCGGCGCTCGGCGCCGCGGGGAGCAGGCGGAGCGTGCCCGGATCGAGCAGCGTGTCCCACGCCGCGTCGAAGTTGCCGACGTAGGCGGTGAGGATCGCGAACGCCTGGTCGCGATCGATCCGGGTCGGCGGCACCACGGTTCCGCGCGGCGGCACGTTCTCCGTGCCGACCTGCACCAGGTTGCCGTTGTTCACCCGGAACACCACCCGCGAGCCGGCGATCTCCAGCCCCTCGCGCACCAGGTCGAAGTCGACGTACCAGAGGTAGTCCGCGGCCTGCCCCGAGCGGTCCGCGTCGAGACGGAGCTCGGCGGGATCGACGCCGAGGAGCGCCGCGTGGTCGGCGAGGAAGCGGCGGGCGAGCGCCTCGAGGGTCGCGAGGTCCACCGCGCCGGCGGCGCTCAGCGGCGCCGCGACCTCGCCCGCGGTGAGACGGTTGCCGTACCCGGGAACCCAGGGGAGGCCCGAACCTTCGATGAATCCGACGCAGCCGTTGCGCGGGTCGAGATCGGCCGACCAGCTGCCGGCGAGGCTGCCGCGGAGCTCCTGCCAGGCCGTGGCGATCTCCGGTGCGACGGCGTCCGCGTGCGCTGCCCAGGGCACGTTGCGCGCCGGCGGATCGAGGCGCTCGCTGGCGATCGCCAGCCCCGCCAGGCCGGAGTTGTTCGCCGGCGGCGCGATCTGGATCGCCCCGGCGGCCGCTCCCGCGAACAGCGCGGCGAGGGCGAGCCGGGCCGCGATCCGATCGGTTCGTTGCAGGTTCATCGCAAGTCCCCACGCCCGCCGTCCTGCGGACGGAGGGCAGAATCCCCAACGCCCGGCGCCGGTCGCCCGTGGGGCCGTGGCGTGCCCCTGGAGGCCCGGTTTCCGCGCGGCTGGTTCGAACTCCTAGGGTAACACTTGGCCGCGGTCCTGGCGGTGGATCTGCGGGGCGGGGGACATCCCCGGTACAATGCCCGCTTTCCGCCGTCCGGGCGGGCGGGGCGCGGGGGAGCCGGGTGTGATGGGGTGGAGCGGCGTCGGACCGGACCGCGACGCGGGAGGCGCGCGATGCATCGACGATCGACCCTCGAGAAGCTCGCCCTGCTGGCCGGGCTGACGCTCGGCCTGGCCTGCGCCGGGCAGCCGACGGCCGAGGTGCAGCCGCCGCTCGACGAATCGCCGGCCGGGAGCGTACCCGCCGCGTCCACGACGCCGCCGCCCGCAGCGCCGCTCCCCGATCCCGGGCCGGCGATCGACATCCAGCCGGGACCGCTCGCGACCCCGCCCGAGGGGGATCCCGTGGAAGCGCCGGGGACGGTCGAAGTGCCGGCCGACGCGCTCGACGGGGAGGCGATCGAGAGCGACTCGCAGCTCGCCGACTCGCTCGCCGCCTTCGAGGCGGCGACCGCGCTCTGGGGCGAAGGGAAGCTCGAGGAGGCCTTCGCCGAGCTCGATCACGCCTACGAGCTGATGGCGCACGTCCCCTCGGAGGGGGACGCCGCGCTCCTGCAGGAGAAGGACAACCTCCGGCAGCTCATCTCGAAGCGCGTCCTCGAGATCTACGCCTCGCGCCAGTCGGCGGTGGGAAAGACCGATCTCTCGATTCCGCGCCTGGTCAATCCCGAAGTGGAGCGCGAGATCCAGAGCTTCCAGACGCGGGAGCGCGACTTCTTCGTCGAGTCCTACCGGCGCTCCGGCCTCTACCGGCCGATGATCCTGAAGAAGCTCGAAGCGGCGGGGCTCCCGGAGGCGCTCTCCTGGCTGCCGATCGTCGAGAGCGGCTTCAAGGAGCGGGCGCTCTCCAGCGCCCGCGCGGTGGGGCTCTGGCAGTTCATCCCCTCGACCGGCTACCGCTACGGTCTGGAGCGCAACGACTGGATCGACGAGCGGATGGACCCGGAGAAGGCGACCGATGCGGCGATCGGCTACCTCACCGACCTGCACGGCCTGCTGGGCGACTGGATGACCGCGCTCGCGGCTTACAACTGCGGCGAGAAGAACGTCCTGCGCCAGATCGAGCGGCAGAAGGAAGGCTACTTCGACCAGTTCTGGGATCTCTACGCCCGCCTGCCGCAGGAGACCCGGCGCTACGTGCCGCGCTTCCTCGCGACCCTGGCGATCCTCGAGGACCCGGCGAAGTACGGCTTCGAGCTCCCCGAGCCGATGGCGCCGGTGGCCTACGAGACGGTGCCGATCGCGCGGGCGACGAAGCTCGAGAACCTCGACAAGGCGATGGGGCTCGAGAGCGGGACGCTCGCCAAGCTGAACCCGGAGCTGCGGCGCAACGCCAGCCCCAAGTCGACCTATCCGTTGAAGGTGCCGCCGGGCCAGGGGCAGGCGCTCGTCGCGAGCGTCGGCACGCTCCCCGAATGGGTGCCGCCCAAGGTCGAGGTGACCACCCACCGGGTGCGCTCGGGGGAGACCCTGTCGCAGATCGCGACGCGCTACGGCACCAGCGTCGACGCGATCATGGCGCTCAACCACCTGCGCAGCGCCAACCGCCTCTCGGTCGGCCAGCGGCTGCAGGTGCCGAGCGGACGGGCGCCGAAGAGCGCGAGCACGGAGGCGGCGAGCGGCGGCGGCGCGAGCCGCTTCGTCGCCGAAGCCAAACCCGCCGCAGTCGCCTTGGCCCCGGGGGCGAGCGTGCGCCACGAGGTGCGCGCCGGCGACAACCTCTGGCGGATCGCGGCGCGCTACGGCACCACGGTCGAGCAGATCAAGGCCGACAACGGCCTGCGCGGCAACGACCTGCAGCCCGGCCAGGTGCTCACCATCCGCTCGGCCGCCCCCGGCGGGGCGTAGCGGCGACGGGCGGCGCGGCTTACTTCAGATCCTCGACGCAGCAGGACGCATCGCGGAGCTCGAGTCGTACGACCTGCCCCTGGGCGTCGCAGTGCAGGATGACGCCGGTCCCTCCTTCGCGTCGGTGATCGACCGGCGCGGTGCCCAGCCGTAGGGTGAGCGTGTCCGTCCTGGGATCGTAGTGCGTGTCCATGGTCTCCCCCGAGCGCCGCGGATTCTACTCCTCGCGCCTGCAGCGCAGGAGGCGCGGCGGCGGCTTGCCGGTCGAGCCCGGTCGGCTGCGCGCCGAGGGTTCGCCGCGGCCTTCAGGGGGAGTCGTACGCTCCTTCGAGGCTCGGCTCGGGGCCGCAGTCGGGGGGGACGCCGCGGCAGGCGGCGTCCTCGAGACAGGCCTGCCATGCCGCGTGATCGCGGTAGGCGCATTCGAGCCCCTTGGTGCGCAGGTCGTTGATCTTCGGGGCGACGCTGTCGTTCCAGAGCTGGCGGGCCGCGCCGAGGTCCTCGAGGAACTGCTTGGCTTTCATGTAGGTCTCGATCGGCACCTTGCCCGAGCAGCCGCCGAGCGACGCGTTCATCTTCGCGAGATCGTCCGCGGTCAGGTCGAACCAGGCGTTCTTGACGTCCTTGTAGACCGTCATCAGCGCCTTGACCTCGGGCGGGTAGAGCAGCGACGCGAGGTCGCCCTTGGCGGCCTTGTCGATCACGTCGCGCAGGTAGAGCAGCGACTTGGCGAGCTTGGCCTCTTCGCCGGCGCCGCCGGTCAGGATGGCTTCGAGGATCCGTTTCGTCCGGTCGTAGAGCTCGCACCACTCGGCGGCCTCGGTGAAGGCGGCGCGGTTCGCCTCGGCCGCCGCCATCCGCTCGTTGTAGGCCGCGAAGAGCGGGGCGAGCGCGTCGACCAGGGCGTCGAGCTGCGAGCGGCAGGTGTCGGCGAGCGCCTGCTGCTGTCCCGCGCGGTCGCAGGGGTCGGTGGTGCCGGCGGGCAGCTCGGGGGGCGGCGGGCAGGCGTCCCCCTCGCGGCAGACCGTCCAAGAGGCAGCGACCGTGTGCTCGTGCCACGGAGTGCTGTACTGGCCGACCATCCGCCCGCCCGCGAGCGAGCGCACCTCCGGGTCGATCGGATCCGGGAGCGTGGGCACTCTGCCGACAAAGCAGGGCTGATAGCCGAAGTGCTCGGTCGAGGGTCCCGAGCCGGGGAACTGGTAGACCACCGGGTAGCGGTCCTCGGTCGCCGTGGGCAAGGAGAAGTGATAGAGGCCGCCCGGACGGGGCACGTCGAAGCCGAGCAACGAGGTGAGATCGACGTCCTTCGACTTCTGCCAGAACCACGAGGCTTGGCTGAAGCTCGCCTGATCCGGAGCCACGTCGATCGTGATCGTCCCCTGGCCGGAGGCGCCCCCTTCGGGGCAGGTCAAGGTATAGAGATTCGTCCGGCGGGCGCCCTCGGGCTCGAGGCTGACGAGCGAGCCGACCCGTTCGAGAGTCGTCTGACCGTTGACGGTGACGGGTCGGACGAGCGGGCGCGCGTACTCGCGCAGGCGCAGCTCGTCGAAGACCTCGGTGAGGTGCACGCAGCCGTGCTGCACGGTGTGATAGGTGGCGTGACAGGCGCCGGTCCAGAGCGCCCCGCGCTCGGGTGCGTCGGACGGCGGGACGCCGGAGCCGGGGGGTGGCGCACCCGGCGGTGGCGTGCCGGAGCCGGAGGGAGCTGGTGGCGTCGCGGGCGCGGCGCCCGGGGGCGATGCGGAGGCGCCCCCGCCCGGGGCTGGCGGCGGCACGACGACCGCGCCGGAGCCGCCCGTGGAGCTCGCGGCGAAGAAGACCGCCCGGACGCCGGAGCGTTCGTACGTGCCGGTCGCGGCGACGATGTCGTCGGCCGAGATGCCGTAGACCGCGCCGTCGCGCGCGCCGCCGCCGGCGAGCAGCAGCCGATCCTCGCTGAGCTCGCCCCCGGGCGGAGCGATCTCGCCGCCGCCGGCGAAGGCGATCGCCGCGATGTCGGCGCGCGCCAGCGGCGCGACGCCGGCGAGCCAGCAGCCGCCGCCGGCGCAGCCCTGGAGCTCGCCGCTGCGCAGCGAGCCGTCGCGCAGCACGAGCCGATCGAGCCCACCCTCGCCCGGCGCGGGGGGCAGATCGGCGGCGACCGCCTGGGGGTCGGCGAGACGGATCCAGGCGACCGCCGCGCGTTCGAGCTCGACCTCGCCGAGCAGCACCACGCCAAGGCTGATGCCGGTCAACTCGCCGCGCTCGACGGCGCCCGAGCGCAGCACCACCTGATCGGTCGCCGCGGCGGGCAGCTTGGGGGTCTCGGCCGCGGTCTGGCCGAGCCCGATCCAGGCGATCCCGGCGCGCTCCACCGGCTTGCCGTTCCACTGGCAGCGCTCGGTGTCGCAGCTCTTCAGTGTGCCCTGCTGCGGTTCGCCGGCGCGCGGCACGATGAGGTCCTCAGCCAGCGCCGCAATCGCCGCCGGGGCGAGGAGCAGCCCGGCCGCGACGGCGAGGCGAGAGCGCGAGCTGCCGTGGCGCGCGAGGGCCATGGTGGCGTCTCCTTCGGAGTTGGTTCGTCGAGATCTGGCGGCGATCCTACGCCCGAAAGCGCCCCGCGCGGCGTCCTGCCGCTCGCGGGCAGCTCGCCGCGCCGGCCCAGGTCACCGCGGGCGGCGGGAGGCTCCACCGCGCACCGCGGGCTCCGTCGGCGGTACGGCCTGGCGGCGGGAGACGAAGGACGAGCCGAAGCCGATCAGCAGCCCGCCGAGGATCGAGGCCTCGAGGTGCAGATCGCCGACCACCTGCGTGGTGATCAGCAGGGAGAGACCGAGGGCGGTCAGGAGGAGCGCGCGGACGAACGACCACCGGATGCTGTATCGCCGCTCCACGCGGGTCACCCAGGCGAGCAGCCGTCCGACGACCATGCCGAAGCTGATGTAGGTCGCGTTGAGCAGCAGATGCAAGAGGAAGTAGTCGTGGAAGAACCCGATCGTGTCCGCGGACTCCATCGCCTGCCTCCGATCTACGTCGAGGCTCGTTCTTCCACCCGTCGCCGGTCCTGGTCGCAGCCCCATCTTAGACGAGAGGAGCGCCCACTGCCGACAGGATCGGCCGAGTGCCGGGGTGCCCGAGGGCCCGCCTCCCCGGGATGGACCCCGCCTCGCCGTGCAGGCGGCACCCCCACTCGAAGAGTCGGAGGTTGTGGCGCCGCGCAGATCGTGTCAGGGGACCTGAGAAGACCAGGCGGAGGTGCTGCCGCTCTCGAAGCCGTCCCCGAAGATCCAGCCCACCGGCGCGGCGCAGTAGCGGCTGCCCCGCTGGGTCTCGATGATGCCACCCCAGATGATCATCTCCGCGCCGGTCCAGACCGTCGACCAGCGTCCGCCGACACGCACGTCGGGCGCGTTCGACAAGCTCGTCGGCCGCCAGCTGTCGGTCGCGGGGTCGTAGCGTCCACCACTGGAATCGTTGGTGCCCCCCCAGAGCAGGAGCTCGCTGCCGGTCCAGACGCCCTGCGCGACGCGTGGCGTCGGCGCGCCGAGCAGACTCATGGGGGTCCAGCTGTCGGCCGCCGGGTTGTAGCGCGCCCCATCGCCGAGGTCGCCGAGGAAGAGCCAGTCGTTGCCGCCCCAGACGAGCATCTCGGTTCCCGTCCACACCCCGATCGGCCACATGCGGGTGATCGGAGAGTCGGCGACGTTCGTCGGCGTCCAGTGGTCCGTCACCGGGTTGTAGCGGCCTCCAGTGGGAGTGGTTCCGTCGTTGATGAAGCCACCCCAGATGATCATCTCGGTGCCGGTCCAGACTGCGGCGTGGTGATCGCGCGCCCCGGGGGCGTCGACCGTGGTGGCATCGGTCCAGGTGTCGGTCGCGGGCCGGTAGCGCTTGGCGACGGTGTCGGTGCCGATGCCGCCGAAGGCGATCATCTCGCTGCCGGTCCAGACCGCGGAGTACCCGGGGCCGGCGGACGGGGCGTTCGTCGTGGTCATCACACTCCAGCTGTCGGTGGTCGGGTTGTAGCGCCCGCCGAGCGAGCCCCCTCCCCAGAAAATCGCCTCCGTGCCGGTCCACACGGACACCTCCGCGGTGAACGGAGCGTCGACCGTGCTGACCGCCCGCCAGCTGTCGGTCGCCGGATCGTAGCTCGCGCCCGGGGAGAAGCTCCCTCCCCAGCCGTTGCCACCCCAGACGATCATCTCGCTGCCGGTCCACGCGGCGGCATGCAGGCCGCGAGCGGCGGGGACGTTCATCGTGCCGGTGGGGGTCCACTGGTCGGTGACCGGGTCGTAGCGACCGCCGTCGTAGTGGAAGAGACCGTTGTCGTCGAGACCGCCCCAGACGATCATCTCCGTTCCGGTCCAGATCGCGGTGATGCCCTGGCCGTTGTTGGCGGAGTTCACCGGATTGGTGGCCGTCCAGGTGTCGGTGACGGGATCGTAGCGGCCGCCGGCGACGACGTTGAAGCTCCCGCCCTGGACGATCATCTCGCTGCCCGTCCAGACCGCGGCGTGGAAGCTGCGGTGGGACGGAGCATCGACGAGGCTGGTCGGTGTCCAGGTGTCGGTCACCGGGTTGTAGCGGCCACCGCTCTGGTCGTAGGCCGGTTCGTTGGCGCCGCCCCAGACGATCATCTCGCTGCCCGTCCAGACGGCCGTGTGATAGCAGCGCGCGTCAGGAGCGTTGGTGGTGGCGACCGGCGTCCACGCATTGGTGGCGGGGTTGTAGCGCGCGCCGTCGCCGTAGAGCTCGCCCAGGTGGACGTTGTAGCCGTTCCAGAGGATCATCTCCGTCCCGGTCCAGACGGCAGAGTGATAGGCCCGCGGCGTGAGCGGTGCCGTCGCCATGGAGGCCCACGTGTTGCTCGCCGGATCGTAGCGGCCGCCGCTGTTGAGCAGCCCGGTCGACCCTTCGCCGCCCCAGACGATCATCTCGCTGCCGGTCCAGACGACGCTGGCATTGACCCGCGCCTGGGGAGCGCTGGCAAGCGCGGTCGGTGACCAACTGTCGGTCGCCGGGTTGTAGCGGCCACCGCTCGTATCGGCGCGGCCACCCCAGACCACCATCTCCGTTCCGGTCCACACCGCCACGTGGGCCTGACGTGCGCCTGGCGACCCCACCATCGGCAGGAGCTGCCAGGTGTCGGTCGCCGGATCGTAGCGGCTGCCGTCGCCGTACGTCGTGCCCACGGAGCTCATGCCGCCGAAGACGATCATCTCGCTGCCCGTCCAGACGGCGGTGTGCCAGTAGCGCGGATCGAGCAGCTGCAGGGTCGGCTGCCAAGTGTCGTCCGCGCAGACCGCCTCGGGGATCGCCGGGAGACGGTACTCGGCGGTCGCCGCGAACGCCTGCGGCGCCAGACTGTCGCGCGTCTCGTCCCACCACGAATCGAAGGGACGCTTCGGCCATTCGAACGAGGTCAGCCGCACGCGCCGGTCGTCGAGCTCGTGGACGAAGACGACGAAGAAGCGGTTCTCGTCCTCGCGCAGCGGGCTCGGGCTCCCGAACAGGCTCTCGCCGGCCGCTCGCCCCATCGCCCGCGCGAGCTCGCGGACCCGGGCGTCGAATTCCTCCGGCGGCAGCTCGTGGGCGGCGAGCCGCCGCGATCCGGGGTCACCGCGCCGCCACTCGATCTCGGTGCGCACTCCGCTGGCCGCCTGCGGGTCTGCCCAGTCGAGCGTCCGCGCCTCCTGTTCGGCGAGGGCCCGGGTCGCCGCGTGCAGGCGGTCGTCGAGCGCGTAGGCGCCGCGGATCAGGCGATCGGCGAGCAGGGGGCGCGCCAGACACTCGGCGGCCAGCAGCGAGTCGTTGTCGAGCGCCGTGAAGAGCTCGCGCAGCCGCGCCGGAGCCTGCGAGCGGGCCGCCATGCGATCGAGCTCCGCCTGGAGCTGCCGCGGCGCGATCACCACGCCCCAGTAGCGCGCTAGCGCCGCGCTCTTGAGCACGGCATCCTGGGCTTTTCGCCGCAGGACGCTCGCGGGGACGGCCTGCGTGAAGGATAGCTCCTCGTCTCGTGACCGATGACTCCAGGCGACGCGCTCGATCGCCTCCTGGCAATGGATCCGCTCGTCCTCGCTCAGCGCGGCCGCGGGAGCCGCCGGCGCCGCGGTCGCTGCAACGATGGCGAGAGTGGCCGCCAGCCGGATCGAGAGGGAATTCGAGATCGCTGAACGCATGGCACCCCTTGGTTCCGGTTCTTCCGGCCGATCGGTCGGCCGCGGCGGGGTCCCCTCCCGGCGCCGTCGCCTGCCCGGCGCAGCCGGTCGGTTCTCCCACCGCATCAACGCGCCCAGTCTAGTCGGCGGACCGTGACGGAACGGTGAACTGGCCCTCATTCGAAGCCTCTCCCCCGAGCGGCCTCAGCGGATCAGACAGCAGGCTCGGGCGATGGGAACAGAGCCGGCGCGGGAAACCGTCCGCCGGCTCTCGGCAGCGGATTGGCAAGCGGCGACCGCGGCGCGATCTCGCGAAGATCGACCGGCGAGGTGCGTCGACGCGGAGCGCACGGGCTCGAATCCGGCCGCCCTGGAGCCGCCGCTCCCCTGCGATAAACTCCGCTTCGCCGTGCAGGCCCCTCTCCCATTCGAGGATCCGGAGGTTGCGTCACCCCCCTTGCGGGCGGTGGTGCTCGGGTCGGGGAGCGGCGGCAACGCCGTCGTGGTCGAGTCGGGCGACGCCCGGTTGCTGATCGACGCCGGGTTCTCCTGTCGCGAGCTCGAGAAGCGGATGAAACAGGTCGGGATCGACCCCGCTTCGATCACCGCGCTGCTCCTCACCCACGAGCACGACGATCACGTGCGCGGCGCCGACCGCTTCGCGCGCAAGCACCGGCTGCCGGTCTTCCTCACCGCCGGGACGCACCTGGGGACCGCGCTCGGCGACGAGGTCGTCGCGCGGAGCGTGCGGATCGAATCGGGCCGGCCTTTCGAGGTCGGCCCGTTCGCCATCGAGGCGTTCGACATCCCGCACGACGCGCGCGAGCCGGTCGGCTTCGTGGTCGAGGCGGCGGGGCGAAAGCGCCTCGGCCTGGTGGCTGATCTCGGCTGCCGTACGCAGCTCGCCTGGGCCCGCCTGCGCGACCTCGACCTGCTGCTGATCGAGACCAACCACGACCTCGAGATGCTCAGGAGCGGCCCCTACCCCTGGCCCCTGAAGCAACGGGTCGCCGGGCGGCACGGGCACCTCTCCAATCGCGACGCCGCGGACGGGCTCCCCGAGCTGCTCTCGGCGCGCCTGCGGCACGTCGTCCTCTACCACCTGTCGCGGACCAACAACCTGCCGGCGCTCGCCGCCGCCGAAGTCGGCGAGACGCTGGCGCGCGAAGGCTCCGCGGCCGAGATCGTCCTGAGCCACCAGTTCGCAACCACCGCCTGGATGGAGGTCTAGCCCGTGAAGGCACGAATCACCGTCTATCCCCGCCGCGAGATCCTCGATCCGCAGGGCAAGGCGATCCGCGGCGCCCTGGCGCGCAGCGGCTTCGCCGAGGTACAGGAGGTGCGCGCCGGCAAGAGCTTCGAGCTCGACCTGGGGGTCGACGACCCGTCGCTCGCCGCCGACCGTCTGGCGTCGATGTGCGAGCAGCTGCTCGCCAACACGGTCGTCGAGGAGTACGAGATCGAAGTGCTGGAGACGGCCGGCCGATGAAGTGCGGCGTGGTCATCTTCCCCGGCTCGAACTGCGATCACGACGTCTACCACGTGTTGAAGCACGTCCTCGACCAGGAGGTCACCTTCCTCTGGCACGAGGAGACCCACCTCAAGGGGTGCGAGCTGGTGGTGCTGCCGGGCGGGTGGTCCTACGGCGACTACCTGCGCGGCGGCGCCATGGCGGCGCTCTCGCCGGTGATGGGCGCCGTCCGGGCGCACGCCGAGCGCGGCGGGCTGGTGCTCGGCATCTGCAACGGCTTCCAGGTGCTGACCGAGGCGCACCTGCTGCCCGGGGCGCTGCGGCGCAACCGCGACCTGCGCTTCGAGTGCGTCGACACCTACCTCCGCGTCGAGCGCGCCGACCTCCCCTTCACCTCGCGCTACCGGGAGGGGCAGGTGATCCAGCTGCCGATCGCGCACGGCGAGGGGAACTACGAGCACTTCGCGGGGGAGCTCGACCGGCTGGAGGCCAATCGCCAGATCGTCTTCCGTTACGTCGCGCCCTCGGGCGACCTCGCCGACGAGTGGAACTTCAACGGCTCGGCGCGGGCGGTGGCGGGGGTCTGCAACGAAGCCGGAAACGTCCTCGGCCTGATGCCCCACCCCGAGCGCTGCGCCGAGGAGGTGCTGGGCAACGTCGACGGCCTGGCGCTCTTCGAGAGCGTCGTCCAGACGACGGCCCGGCTGGTCGGAGCACCGCGATGAGCGGTGCGACCAAGGACACCCCCGCGATGAGCGGGGCGACCAAGGAGACCCCCGCGATGAGCGGGGCGACGCCGTCGACGGCGCCGGTGGTCGACCTGAGGCTCGCCCGGGAGCATGGCCTGACCGCCGAGGAGTACGCGCGGCTCGAGCAGGTGCTGGGCGGACGGACGCCGACCCTGACCGAGCTCGGCATCGCTTCCGCGCTGTGGAGCGAGCACTGCTCCTACAAGACCTCGAAGATCTACCTCAAGGAGTTCCCGACCTCGGGGCCGCGCGTCCTGCAGGGCCCGGGCGAGAACGCCGGCGTGGTCGACATCGGTCACGGCTGGGTCGCGGTCTTCAAGATGGAGTCGCACAACCACCCGAGCTTCATCGAGCCCTACCAGGGGGCGGCGACCGGCGTGGGCGGGATCCTGCGCGACATCTTCACCATGGGGGCGCGCCCCATCGCCTGCATGGATGCGCTCTTCTTCGGCGAGATCGACGCGCCCCGCATGCGCTCGCTGGTCGACGGCGTGGTGCGCGGCATCGGCACCTACGGCAACTGCGTCGGCATCCCGACGGTGGGTGGGGAGACGCGCTTCCATCGCGGCTACAACCAGAACATCCTGGTGAACGCCTTCGCGCTCGGCGTGGCGCGCAAGGAGCGGATCTTCCGCGCCAAGGCGACCGGGGTGGGCAATCCCATTCTCTACGCCGGCTCGCGCACCGGGCGCGACGGCATCCACGGCGCCTCGATGGCCTCCGAGTCGTTCGACGGCGAGAGCGCCAAGAAGAAGCCGACCGTGCAGGTCGGCGACCCGTTCACCGAGAAGGTCCTGCTCGAGGCCTGCCTCGACGCGATGCGCTCGACGGCGATCGTCGCCATCCAGGACATGGGCGCGGCGGGGCTCACCAGCTCGACCTTCGAGATGGCGGCGCGCGGCAAGATGGGCTTCGTGCTCGATCTCGACAAGGTGCCGCTGCGCCAGCCGGGGCTCTCGGCCTACGAGATGATGCTCTCCGAGTCGCAGGAGCGCATGGTGATCGTCACCCAGCGCGGGCGCGAGGAGGAGGTCGCCAGGGTCTTCCGCCGCTGGGGGCTCGAGGTGGCGCGGATCGGCGAGCTCAAGGCGGGCGGGAGAGCGGAGATCCGGCATCGCGGCAAGCTCGAGGCGGCGGTGCCGATCGCGCCGCTGACCGACGACGCGCCGGTCTATCGCCGGCCGGTGGCCGAGCCGGCGGATCGCGCCGCTCGGCTCGCCCTGCCGGCGCTCCCCGCGCTCGACGATCCGGCGGCGGCGCTGCGCGGCCTGCTGGCGAGCCCCGAGCTCGCGAGCAAGGAGTGGATCTACCGCCAATACGACTCCACGGTGCGCACCAACACCGTGATCGGGCCCGGAGGGGATGCCGCCGTGCTGCGGCTCAAGGGGACCCCCTCCGGGCTCGCGCTGTCCTCCGACGTCAACCCGTTCTACTGCGCGCTCGATCCGCGGACCGGCGGCGCGCAGGCGGTCGCCGAGGCGGCGCGCAACCTCGCCATGGCCGGCGCGGAGCCGATCGGGGTGACCGACTGCCTCAACTTCGGCAATCCGGAGAACCCCGAGATCCTGTGGCAGTTCCGCGAGGCGGTGCGCGGCATGGCGGAGGCCTGCCGGGCGCTCGCCGTGCCGGTCATCTCGGGCAACGTCTCGCTCTACAACGAGACCGACGGACGCTCGATCCACCCCACGCCGACCGTGGCGATGGTCGGGGTGATCGACAATCTGGGCGAGGTGCCCGGGGCCTTCTTCCGGCGCGCCGGCAACCGGGTGGTGCTGCTCGGCGAGGACCGGCGCGAGCTCGGCGGCTCGGCCTACCTGCGGCTGCTCCATGGCATCGAGACCGGAGCGCCGCCGCGGGTCGATCTCGAGGCCGAGGCGCGCCTCGGCCGGCTGATGCGCGTCGCGATCGCCCAGGGGCTGGTGCGCACGGCGCACGACCTCGCCGAGGGGGGGCTCGCGGTGGCGCTCGCCGAGGCCTGTTTCGGGCAGGGCCTCGGAGCTCGCATCCGGACGGCGCTCGCGCCCGAGGCGCTCTTCTCGGAGACCCAGGCGCGGGCGGTGGTCGCGGTGCGCGACTACCAGCTCGACCGCTTCCTGAAGCTCGCCGAAGAGCACGCCGTGCCGGCCGCGGAAGTGGGCGAGGTGGGGGGCGACCGCCTGGAGATCGGCTTCGCGGGCGGCACGCTCGCGGCTCCGGTCGGCGAGCTCCGGGAGATCTGGTCGACCGCGCTCCCGCGAGCCCTCGGGTTGGGCTAGGGTCACCGTCCATGTGCGGCATCTTCGGCATCGACGCGGCGGACGACGCGGCGAACCTCGCCTACCTCGGGCTCTACGCCTTGCAGCACCGCGGGCAGGAGAGCTCGGGGATCACCGCCTGGGACGGCGAGCGGCTGCACGTCG
>CAYZWR010000051.1:0-23248 GCA_964481735.1 uncultured Thermoanaerobaculia bacterium | reverse complement strand
CGTCGATCATCTCGACGACTTCGGCTTCGCTCGCGCCCTCGCGCGCCGCCGTCCGCTCGAAGGGGTAGAGATTGACCACCACCAGGTCGATGCGCGCGATGTCGTGCTCGGCGAGGGCGGCGAGGTGGGCGGTCTTGGCGCGATCGGCGAGGATCCCGCCGTGGATCCGCGGATGGAGCGTCTTGACCCGGCCGTCGAGGATCTCGGGAAAGCCGGTGACCGCGGAGACGCCGGTCACCGGGATGCCGGCCGCCTCGAGGTGGCGTCGCGTGCCGCCCGTCGAGACGATCTCGATGCCGCGGCCGGAGAGGTCACGGGCGAGCTCGACCAGGCCTCGCTTGTCGGAAACGGAGAGCAGCGCACGGACGACGGGGAGCATGGCAGGACCTCGCGTATCAGTGGCGGCCGCCGGCCGCGACGGCCTCGCCGCGCAGCAGGACCAGGCGATCGCGGTGGCGAACGAGCTCGGGACGGGGATCCGCGCCGCCAGCGGCGAGCCAGACGTGCCGGAACGCGCGCGCCACGTCGGAGACCGCGTGGCTGTAGGCGAGCGCGGCCACGGCGAACGCCGTGGAGCGGTCGTCGAATCCGACGGCCCCGGAGCCGTAGGCGATTCGCCGGTACTCCTCGCCGAGCGCCGGGTAGAGCTCGCGACCGCGGGCGAACGAGCGCCGCAGCCAGGCGTCGAGGTCGCGCGGTCGGGTCCAGTCCGGGCCGATGCCGTAGAAGACCACGGCGAAGCGCGGCCGGGCCGATTCCGCGTACTCCAGGAAATCTCGGAAGTAACGACCCTCGGTGCGATCCGCGTTCGAGGTGTTGAGCGGCAGATTGGCGTCGGCCACGTAGTGCGAGAGGCGGCCGAGCCGGGTGACCACTTCGTCGAACGGGCGGTGTGAGACGAGCGCCGTGATCGCCGCGTCGAGCTCCGCCCGGATGACCAGGTCGAGCTTGCCGCTGCCGTCGGAGTTCTTCATGTGCCGCGCCGGCTCGCGCTCGGCGAGCGGCGCGTCGACGCCGGCGAGGAAGGAGCGCTCCCGGCGCAGGATCTGGCGCGCCAGGTCGGGCGGTGCGACGCTCGCCGCGTCGAGGGCGATGGCCTGCTGCGTCTCCGGCTTCCAGGCGAACGCCGAGGCCGCGGTGAGCAGGCCGAGGCCGACCCCCAGCGTGAGCGTCGCGATCTCGTATCGGCGGACCATCGAGCGCATTCTAGTTGACGCCGCGCTCGCGAAACTGCTACAAATCGCCCCGGCCGGCGCCCCCGGCCGCCCTGCCAACCTGCCCAGGTAGCTCAGTTGGTAGAGCACGGCACTGAAAATGCCGGTGTCGGTGGTTCGAATCCGCCCCTGGGCACCACTTCTTCCTCTCGTCTCCCCGCGAAGCTCCGCTGTCGCCGCGACGTTCCGGGCGTTGGCGCGCGGGACGCGTCTGCGACGAGGCGCATGCACTGCTGCACACCGGGCGTTCACCGGGCCGTCATCGCAGCCTGCTCGAATCGCTTCCGGCGCGGGTGAGGAGGCATGTCGCCGCGCCGGGAGGGGCGATGCGGAGATGGACCTGGAGGCCAGGCATGGTGGTGGCGCTGGCCGTGGCTTCGTCCGCGGGATGGTTGGGGGCGCAGGCCGGCGGCTGGACGCTGCTCGGCTGGAACGATCTCGGGATGCACTGCATGGATTCCGACTTCGCCGTGTTCTCGATCCTGCCGCCGTACAACGTGCTGCATGCTCAGCTCCTCGACGCCAACGGGCAGCTGATCGATCCGCCGCCGGCCGGCGTGACGGTGACCTATGAAGCGTGCGCCGATCCCGACGGCTCGGAGAATCGCTCCTCGGCCGGCAAGACGAACTTCTGGCAGCACGTGCAGGCGCTCTTCGGCGTGACCCTGCCGCCCGACGGCGGGCTCGCGGGTTATGCCATGCCGGGAGTCGACAACACCCCGCGCGCCATGGCCTTCTCGGCGGCCGCGCACGGTTTCGTCGCCGACGGGGTGCCGATCACCCCTTGGGACGACAGCGCGCAGCGGAACGAGTATCCGCTGCTGCGTCTCGTGGCGCGCAACGCCTCCGGGCAGCTGCTCGCCGAGACGCGCATCGTCGCGCCGGTCTCCGACGAGATGGACTGCCGCACCTGCCACGCTTCGGGCGCAGTGGCCGCCGCCGAGCCTCCGGGGGGCTGGGTCTTCGATCCCGATCCGGAGCGCGATGTCCGGCTGAACGTCCTCAAGCTGCACGACGGACTCGAGGTCGGCGACCCCGGCTATGCCGCCGCGCTGGCGCTCGCGGGCTACGATCCGGCCGGCCTCTATGCGCAGGTGATCGTCCACCAGAGCCCGATCCTCTGCGCGCGCTGCCATGCCTCGAATGCCCTGCCCGGCACCGGTTTCGCGGGAATCTCGCCGCTCACCCGTGCCGTGCACGGCCGCCACGCCGGAGTGCTCGACCCGCTCACCGGGCAGACGCTCGATGCCTCCTCCAACCGGACGGCCTGCTACCGCTGCCATCCCGGCTCGGAGACGCGCTGCTTGCGCGGCGCGATGGGCAAGGCGGTGACCGGGGACGGGGCGATGGCCATGCAATGCCAGAGCTGTCACGGCACGATGAGCCGGGTGGGAGGCGCGACGCGGGTCGGCTGGCTCGAGCAGCCAGCCTGCCAGAGCTGCCATACCGGGACGGCGACGCACAACAACGGCCAGATTCGCTACCTCTCCGTGTTCGACGACGCTGGCGAGGAGCGGGTCGCGGTCGACTCCACTTTCGCGACCCAGCCCGATGTGCCGGCGCCGGGATTCGATCTCTATCGCTTCTCGGCCGGGCACGGCGGGCTCTCGTGCGAGGCTTGCCACGGCTCGACGCACGCCGAGTTCCCGTCTTTCGAGCGGAACGACAACTTGGCGAGCGAGCTCACGCAAGGGCACGCCGGAGTGCTCGCCGAGTGTGCGGCCTGCCACGCCCAGACCCCCGAGACGGTCACCGGCGGCCCGCATGGGCTGCACCCGATCGGGCAGTCCTGGATCGGCGACCACGGAGACGCTGCGGAGGGGAGCCCCTCCGCCTGCCGGAGCTGCCATGGGACCAACTACCGCGGAACGGTGCTCTCGACTTCGCAAGCCGACTGGGTGGCCGCGACGGAGTTCGGCAACAAGCACTTCTGGCGCGGCTTCCGGATCGGTTGCTACGCCTGCCACGACGGGCCGAGCGACGACGACCCGAGTCCCAATCATGCGGCGGTGGTCCAGGATCGCAGCGGCGAGACGCCGGTCGAGACTCCCCTCGAGGTGACGCTCGGGGCGAGCGACGCCGACGGCGATCCGCTCGAGCTGCGCGTCGTCGCCCAGCCCGGTCACGGCACGGTGGGGATCTCCGGAACGGTCGCCACCTACTTTCCTGAGCCCGGCTTCGCGGGCAACGATCGATTCACCTACGCCGCCTGGGACGGCTGGACCGACTCCAACCTCGCGACCGTCTCGGTCCTGGTGACCGACGGCACCTGCCAGCTCCCCGGTTGCGTCTTCGTCGATGGCTTCGAGAGTGGCGGCACCGGCTCCTGGAGCGGCGTCGTTCCCTGAGCGGCTCGCGATCCGGCGTCAGCCGGCGAGCTCGACTTTGGCGAGCAGGCGCGCCGCGGCCGGCGAGCCGGGGGCGTGGGTGAGGATCTTCTGGATGCGGTCGATCGCCTTGATCGGATCGCCCACCGACTGGTAGAGCACCACCTCGCCGTAGAGATTGTCGGCCAAGGTGTTGAGGCGCGTCGTGACCGCCTCGCTCTGGGCGCCGAGGGGATAGCGCTTGAGGTAGGCCGCGCCGTCGGCGAGGTCGGTGTAGGTCGTCGCCTGGCGGGCGAGCCGCTCGCCGGCCAGGCGCTGCAGCTCCTCGTCCTGCGTCTGGGTGGCGAGCTCGGCGAGCGCCGTCAGCTGATCGACGCTCGGGGCGATCGCCCGCAGACCGCGCTGCGCCTCGCGGCCCGCCTCGCTCTCCGGCGCCACCTGCCAGCAGGCGAGAAACTGCTCGACCGCGTCGGCCTGCCGCCCCAGGCGGGCGTAGGCCTCGCCGAGCGCCAGGCGGATCGCCGGCACCTCGGCGGCGTCCGGATAGTTGCTGAGGAAGGTCTCGAGGAACGGAGTCTCGTAGACGCCGCTCGCCCAGACCTCGAGCGCCCGGGGACGCAGCGCGTCGCGCTCGGCGGCGATCGCCGTCCGTTCCTCGAGCAGCGCGCCGATCGCCGGCGATTCGGGGGTGAGCCAGCGCAAGGTCGCGATCTCCTCGTCGTAGGCGGCGAGGAGGTGCCCGTAGTCGCGCGCCAGCGGCGCGCCGGCGAGCGCGTGCATCCGCTCGCCGGCCAGGCGCTCGCGGCGCAGTTGCTCGGCAGCCGGCCCCTTCGGCCAGGCGGTCAGGGCGGCGGCATGGGCGAGCTCGAGCGGCGTGAGGCCGGGCTGCGGCTGCTCGCCGCGGGACGCGCCGCCGGGGCGTCGCGCCTCGTCGCGCTCCTCGGGCAGGCGGGTCGTCATCCGGCTGGCGAACTGGAGCAGCTCGGCCTGGGTGCGGGTCCGGAAGTCGTCGACCGGCTTGGGCGTCCCCACGGCGAGCTCCTGCTTGCGAATGCGTGCCGCCGCGACGCGCTGATCGAAGAAGGGGTGGGTGCGCCAGTAGCCGTACTCCCGCGAGCTGTCGGGGAGACGCGAGCCGAGCGAGGTCATCAGGCGCTCGGTGCCGTCCGTCCGGAATCCCGCCGCGGAGGCCCAACGCTGGCCCTCCTCGTCGGATTCGTCCTCGAACTCGCGGCTGTAGCTGCGTAGCAGGAGCTCCGAGATGATGACGCTCGCGGCGTAGCTGCCGTAGACGATGTTGCCCTGCGGCCGGTCGCGCGAGTTGTAGACCCCGTACGGGTCGGGAACGTTCACCGCCGCCTCGCGGTCGTCGGAGCCGGCGAGCAGAACGCCGAAGAGGACCGCCTGCGAGAGGACGTTGAGCAGGTTGGCGCGCTTCTCCATGCGCACGCCGTGGCGCTTGACCACGTGCCCGATCTCGTGGCCGAGCAGGGCGGCGAGCTCGTCGTCGGTCAGGCCGAGCTCGATCATGCCGCGGGTGACGAAGATCTGGCCGCCCGGCAGCGCGAAGGCATTCGGCTCGGGCATGTCGATCAGGAAGAACGAGATCGGGAGCTCCGCGAAATTGGCCTCGCGGGCGACCCGATAGCCGAGCGTCGCCACCCGATCGAGCTCGGCCGGTTCGTCCCAGGTGCCATAGAGGCGCAGCGCCTGGGCGGCCGCCTCGAGGCTCCGGTCGAAGAGCTCCTGGGCAGGGGTCTTGGCGGCCTGCGGCGCATTGCTCGGAGTCTGCCCGGCCAGCGGTGCAGCGAGGCAGGTCGCTACGAGCGCGGCGAGCAGCCGGCGAGCGAAAACGGCCATGTCGAATCACTGTAGCAGGATGCGTGCCGTTCCCAGGGCACCGCCGGGTCCCCGGAGGGGCCCGTTGGCTGTGGTACTTTGGCGCGCCATGAGCGAGCTGACGATCGAGGTTCCGACCGCCAAATCGGGCATGGAGGAGATCCGGCCAGCGCTCGACGCGGCCCTGGCGCGCGAGTTTCCCGGTGGCATGCTCGCCCGCCGGTGGGAAGGGGAGGTCCTGCAGCTCTCCGGAGCCGGAGCCGAGGGCTCCATCGTCTTCGAGGGAGGACGGCTGATCGGCCGGGCGACGCTCGGGCCCCCGGCCAGCATGATGCGCGGCCTGATCGAGCAGAAAGTCGGCTCGGCGCTGCGCCTCGCCGCGGGCTGACGGCCCGCGGCCGGTCGCCGCCCGGCGCCCCCGCCATGTCGGACGAGCTGGTCACCGCCGCGCTGGAGCGCTGGGCGCGCGAGCGCGGCGAAGATCCTCTGCTGTTCTACCGCGACGCGCGCGGCCACTTCCGTTGGTGGTCGGCGCTGCGGGCGCGCCAGGAGCTCGCTTCTCCGGGGCGGCCCGCCGGGGAGACCGCGCGGGAGCCGCGAGCGGCGGCGAGCGACCCCCACGCGTCGATCCCCGGCACCTTTCTGCGCGCGCTCGCCGGCCCCTCGGCGGCCGCCGCGCCGTTCGACCTCTCGCTGCGCGCGGCCGCGATCGCCGAGGCGGTCGGCCTGCCGCCGATCGGGACCCCGCGCGACGTCTGGATCAGCTGGCGGCCGCTCACCTGGTCGCCCGAGCGCGCGGTGGCGGCCTGGGCGCTCGCGGCCGGAGCGGCCATCGTGCTCGAACCGGCGCCAGACCTTCCTCCCTGGCTGGTCGCCTGGGCGCGACCGACCCTGCTCACCGGTGACGCCGAGACGCACCTGCGGTGGATCGACGGGGTCGCCCGCGAGGCGCCGCGGCTGCTCGCCGGGCGCTGGCTCCGCCAGCGCTTCTCCCGCCTGCGCACGATCCTGGTCGAGGAGAGCGACGCGGAGGGCGCGGCGCTCGACGCCGTGCGGCGGCGGTGGATCGGGCTCGAGACGTCGGTCGCGCCGCGCATCGTGCCGTTTCCGCGGCTGGCTCTGGAATAATCGGCGGCCGAGGGAGGGTGCGGACGATGCCGGAGGCGGGCGTGCAGCAGGGTGGATCCCCGGGGCCGCTGCCGTGGCCGAGCCGAGCCTCCGCCCCGGACGAGAGGCGCGATCGCGCCAACGCGTTCCGGACCTGCGGCGCCCTGCTGGCCTGCCTTCTCGCCGGCGTCCCGGCCGCCGCCGGTGCGGTGGACGCGGTCGACTGGCGGACCCCCGCCGAGATCGCCGACTACCGGGCGACGCCGAGTTACGAGGAGACGCTCGCTTTCGTGCGGCGGCTCGCCGCAGCGTCGCCCGCCGTCCAGCTGCAGTTCTTCGGCGACTCGGCCTCCGGCCGGCCGATGCCGCTGGTGGTGGTCTCGCGCGAAGGGGCGTTCAGCGCCGAGGCGGCGGCGGCCTCGGCGAAGCCGGTGGTGATGGTGCAGAACGGCATCCACTCGGGCGAGATCGACGGCAAGGACGCCTGTCTCGCCCTGCTGCGCGACCTCGTCACCGGACGCGAGCCCGAGCTGCTCGATGCCGCGACGCTGCTCATCGTGCCGATCTACAACGTCGACGGGCACGAGCGGGTGTCGCCCTACAACCGGCCCAATCAGGACGGCCCCGAGCTCGGCATGGGCCACCGCACCACCGCCGACGGGCACGACCTGAACCGCGACTACCTCAAGCTCTCGACCCCCGAGGCACGCCACCTCGTCGCCCTGTTCAACCGCTGGAAGCCGCACCTGGTGGTCGACGTGCACGTGACCGACGGCGTGGATCTCGACTGGGTCCTGACCTGGGCCACGGCGGAGGCGCCGCTGCTCGCCGCGCCGGTCGATCGCTGGATGAAGAGGTACTGGCCTCCGGTGCTGGCGGCCCTCGAGTTCGCCGGGGTGCGTCAGGGGCCCTACGTCGACCTGCGCGACGGGCTCGATCCGACGCAGGGGTTCTCCTCGGTGGTGGTGGAACCTCGCTTCTCGACCGGGTACTTCCCGCTCCGGCACCGCCCGGCGGTGCTGATCGAGACCCACTCGCACAAGCCCTATCGCGAGCGGGTCCTGGCGGTGCGCGAGCTCCTGGGCGCGTTGCTCCGCCAGGTGGCCACCGGCGGCGCCGCGCTGCGCGCCGCGATCGCCTCGGCCGGGATGGCGACCGCGCTGGCGGGGCAAGCGCAGGCCGCGCCGAGCGAGGTGGCGATCCGCTATGCGGAGGCCGAGCCGGAGCCCTACCTCGTGCCCTTCTACGCCTGGCGCAAGGAGCCTTCGCTGATCTCGGGGGGCGAACTGCTGCGTTACGACCGCGGCGAGATCCGGGCGGTCCAGGTGCCCTGGTACCACCGGCTCAGGGTCGAGCTCAGTCGCGCACGGCCACGCGGCTATCTCGTGCCGCCGGGTTGGCCCGAGATCGAGCGTCGGGTGGTCGATCACGGCTTGCGCTTCGAGCGCCTCGACCGGGCGCTGGAGCTCGAGGTGGAGACCGCGCGCCTCGCCGATCCGCAGCCCGCCGGATCCTCCTACCAGGGCCTCACCCGGATCACCGCCGAGGCCACCTACCAGCTGGAGCGGCGGAGCGTTCCCGCGGGCGCGCTCTGGATCCCGGCCTCGCAGCCCGACTTCGAGGTGGCGGTGCAGCTGCTCGAGCCGGAGGCGCCCGATTCACTCCTCGCCTGGGGCCTGGTCAGCTCCATCTTCGAGGGCAAGGAGTACATCGGCGAGGCGAAGCTCGACGAGCTGGCGCGCCTCCAACTCGCCGATCCGGCCGTCGCCGCGGCGTGGGAGAGCGCGCTCGCGGACGCCGAGTTCGCCGGCGATCGCCGGGCCCGCTACCGCTGGTGGTACCGCCGGACGCCCTACTGGGACGAGCAGTTCGGGCTCTACCCGGTCTTCCGTCTCATGGGCCCGTTGCCGCGCTAGCCGTCACCACGATCGTCGGCTGCGCCGCGGCCGCGGCCTCCGCGTAGGCCTCGCTCGCGAACCACTCCTTGAGCGCCGAGGAGACCGGCAGCACCATGACCGCCGGCTGCCAGCGCACCGCCGCGCCGGAGTCGGCGTCGCGCAGGGCACCGACATCGGCCAGCTGCGTGGCGCGCGCCAGCGGCTGACCCTCGAGGGCCTGGACCACGGCGCGGAAGAGCCCTTCGGCCGCCGGATCGAGGAAGCGCATCTGGCCGCGGGCCTGGATCGCCAGGTGGTAGTGCGAAGGCGTGAAGACGATGCCGTCGAGGCGCAGCCGGTCGCAGACCAGGACCAGCGCCGCCATCGTCTCGCGCAGCAGGCCGAGGCCCGGATGCGTCTGCCCGGGCAGCGGCGGCTTGCCGGGCGCGAAGCGGGTGCGCGGGTTCTGCAGCAGCAGCCAGTCGATGGCCAGCAGCTCGGCACCCGGAATGGTCCGGCGGTCGCGCCGCGCGCGCAGCTCGAAGAGGAGCTCGCGGCGTGAGCGATCGCCGAAGACGCGCAAGGTGTGGCTGGGTGGGCGAGCGAGCTCGAGCTCGAGGTGCGGCTCGGCGAAGCCGAGCGCGCGCAGCCGCGGCAGCAGACCCAGCCGCTCGAGAGCGAGCTCGAGTCCGGAGGCGGAGTAGTAGCCGAGGAACCGGGTCTCCGTGGCGATCTCGCCGAACCCGCCGAACAGATCGCGCTCGGTGAGCAGCGGCTCCTCTTCCGCATCGCCGCGCAGCTCGCTCGGCGAGACGTGATGCACCAGATCGCGGAAGCGGTCGACCAGGAGCTCCTCGGTCGTCGGAGGCTCGATCTCCAGCCCGGAGACCAGCCAGGCGAGGAAACGCGCGCTGTGCCGCCAGCTCGCCTCGCCGTAGCCGCCGCCCAGGGTGACCACCAGGGGGAGGCGCCGCGCGGTGGCGAGCCCGGTGACGTAGCGGTCGCGCGCCAGCATGCCGCGGTCGGAGATCTTCCAGTCGCCGAGCAGGTCGTCGGTGGCGGGATCGGCCCCCGCCAGATAGACGACCAGCGCTGGCGAGAAACGCGCGAAGAGCTCCGGCAGCGTCTCGTGCAGCGTCGCTTGGTAGCGCGCGTCGTCGACCTCGGTGCCGAGGGCGATGGCGGTGGTCTCGACGCCGCGCGGCTCGGACCAGGGCTGGTTGTGCACCGAGTAGGTGTGGACGGTCGCGTCCTCGGCGAACAGGGAGCGCGTCCCGTCGCCGTCGTGCAGGTCGAGATCGACGATCAGGACCCGGCCGGCGAATCCGTCGCGGCGCACCGCGTGGATCGCCACCGCGAGATCGTTGAAGGCGCAGAAACCTTGGCCGCGGTCGCGGTGGGCGTGATGCAGCCCGCCGCCCAGGTTGGCCGCCACGGCGCGACTGGCGAGGGCGCGCCGGAGGGCGAGGAGCGTGCCGCCGGTCATCTCCCGCTGCACGGCGAGCATGGCCTGCTCGGCGCCGTCCGGCAGCCGGTACCCGAAGAGCGGCTCGAGTCCGCCGGGGCGTTGCAGGCGCTCGAGGTAGTCGTCGGCGTGCACCAGGCGCAGCTCGTCGAAGGTCGCCGGTCGCGGGCGGTGGACGCGTCGGCCGAGCAGCAGGCCTTCGCGCCGGAGGAAGCTGCGGATCCGCACCGCGCGCCGCGGATCGTGCAGGCCGCCGGGGACCTCGAAGCGATAGCCGGGAGAGAAGACGAGCTCCACCCGCGGCACGTGCAGGAGGGCCTGCGCGCGGTGCACGGCGCGGTGGAGGAAAGTGGGGGAGGGGCTCATCGCTCGGCCGCGCCGCTCAGCGCGACGCTTCGTCCGCCGCGCGCAGCGTGACCAGCGTGGCGCCCCAGCCGCCGTGCTCGCCCGGCGCGTCGCCGAAGGAGCGCACCCGCGGGTCGGCGGCGAGGATCCGGCGGACCGCGGCGCGCTGCACGCCGATCCCTCGGCCGTGAATCAGCCGCAGCGAACGAAAGCCGCGCGCCCATGCCTCGTCGAGGTAGGTGCGCACGACGTCCGGGATCTCGGCGGGCCGGAAGCCGTGGAGGTCGAGCACGTCGCCGATCGGGATCTCGATGACGCCACTCGGGTCGGTGTCCGGGGATGAGTCCGGGTGCTCGCGGGGCTCGAGCTCCCGGTGCGGGCCCTCCGGCGGACGGTCGCTCACCGGACGATGGTATGCCAAGCGCGCGCGAGCGGGGCCGGCGCGCGATCGAGCATAGACTCCGCCCGGCGAAGGAGGCGGGGCGAGAGCGATGAGCACAGTCGGCTTGCAGGAACACCGCGGGCGCGGCGGCGAGGGTGCGTCTTGACGGGTGAAGCGGGCGCCCAGCGGACGGCTTTCGCCATCCGCCGCCTCGGCCCGGCGACTCTCCCCAGCCCGCTGCGCGTGCCGTCGCACGACTCGTTCGTGCGCGACGACGCGCGGCTGCTGGTCGATCCGCGCAACGGCACCGCGGGGGGCGGCCTCGCGGCGCCGACCTTCGAGGTCGCCGGGCCGCGCGATCGGCTCTTCTTCGATCCGCCGCGCAGCCGCGCCGCGATCGCCACCTGCGGCGGGATCTCACCCGGCTTGAACGTCGTGGTGCGGGCGCTGGTGGTGGAGCTCGGCGAGCGCTACGGCGTGAACGAGATCCTCGGCGTGCGCCACGGCTACCGCGGGCTCGCCGGCGCCGGGGAGTGGACCCGGCTCACTCCGGCGGACGTCGCGCTGGTCCACCATCAGGGCGGCTCGATCCTCGGCACTTCGCGCGGCGCGCCGCCGGTCGCCGAGATGGTGGACGCCCTGGCCGGCCAGGGCGTCGATATCTTCTTCGCGGTGGGCGGCGACGGCACGTTGCGCGGCGCGCTCGAGATCGCGGAGGAGATCGAACGGCGCGGCCTGCGGATCGCGGTCGTCGGGATCCCGAAGACGATCGACAACGACATCCCCTGGGTCCGGCGCTCGTTCGGATTCGAGACCGCCGTCGAGGTCGCGGCCGAGGCGATCCGCGGCGCGCACGTCGAGGCGACCGCGGTGCGCGACGGCGTCGGACTGGTGCGCCTGATGGGGCGCAATGCCGGCTATCTCGCGGCGACCGCCTCGTTGGCCTCCGGGCTGGTCGATTTCTGCCTGGTGCCCGAGGTCCCGTTCTCGCTGGAGGGCGAGCAGGGTCTGCTCGCTCTCGTCGAGCGCAAGCTGGACGCGCGCTCCTACGCCCTCGTCGTGGTGGCGGAGGGGGCCGGGCAGGAGCACTTCGCGGGGCTGGACCTGGGCAGCGACGCGTCGGGGAATCGCCAGCTCGGGGACATCGGCAGGCTGCTGCGCGAGCGCATCGAGAGCCACTTCGCGGGGCGCGGCCGGCGGGTGGCGCTCAAGTACCTCGACCCGAGCTACCTGGTGCGCTCGGCGCCCGCCCTGACGGGCGACGTGCTGCACGCCACGCGGCTCGCCCAGAACGCCGCCCATGCCGCCATGTCCGGTCGCACCGCGCTGCTGGTCGGCTACTGGCACGGTCTGGTCACCCACGTGCCGCTCGCCGCCCTGCGCGGCGTGCGGCGGCGCATGAGCCCGGTCGGCGAGCTGTGGTGGAACGTCCTCGAGTCCACCGGGCAGCCGTTGGCGATCGGCTGACCGGACCCCGGCGGTCAGTCGAACAGCTTGAGGAAGACGACGTAGGCCACGACCCCGTCGTCGGGGCCGGAGAGCGGCGTGCCGACGTCGAGGTTGACGATGGTGTCCCACGGGCCGATGAAGGTCCCCATCAGGCCGATGCCGGTGAGCGACTCGCGATCCAGCCCCGCGGTTGCGTCGGTCGCCCAGGCGGCGTCGTAGACCGCGTCGAGCCGGAGGAGCTTGCCGATCTCGAAGCCGTAGGTCAGGTGGGCGGCGTAGGCCTCCTCGGCGCGGACCTTGCCGATCTGGTAGCCGTGCACGCGGTTGCCGCCGAAGAAGCCGAACTGGTACTTGCTGAAGCGATCGAGGTCCTCGCCGCCGGCGTAATTGAGCTCCAGACCGATCTTCTGGAAGTTGCGCAGATACCAGTTCTTGCTCGCCGCGACCTCCCAGGTGAGGTAGTCGGCCGCCGCGGGATCGTAGTCGTCGCTGTCCGGCAGCCCCCAGGGCTCCCACCCCGAGCGCCGGTGATAGGCGCCCTCGAGCGCCAGTCGATAGCCCGAGCGGGCGAGCGCCAGCTCGAGCTGGAAGCGCTGGGTCAGGTGGCTCTCCGGCACCACGAATTCGGGCGCGGTGTCGTCGGCCTCGCCGTAGTGCGAGTAGGCGAGCCGGTAGCTCGCCGTCGCCTTGGCGAAGTTGCCCAGCGGGTAGCCGAGGTTCACAGTGACGTTCGCCGGACGCTCCTCGACCTCCTCGCCCGGGGACTCGACGCCGTCGCGGTAGAGCTGGTCGCTGGTCGCGATCGCGAAGGCGAAGACGTCGATGCCGAGGTCGAACTTGCTGCCGAAGACGCGCGGGTCGGCGTAGTTGACGATGCCGAGCACCCCGCCGAAGAAGGCGTTGAGCTGGCGGTTGTTGCCGCGGAAGTTGATGTCGAAGTAGTTGACCCCGACGAGCGGCAGCGGGTAGTCCAGCGAGTCGTCGTAGAAGCCGCCGGCCAGCAGGAAGAGGCGATTGCTGTCGTAGCCCTCCTTGACCTGCCGTTCGCCCGACGCCTCGTCCTTGACCAGGTAGCGCAGGCCCTCGTCGGTATCGCGCACCATCGTCGCTTCGGAAGCGCGCACCTGCTCGCGACGCTCGTCGAAGCTCGGCCCGTTGATCACCACGCCGGTGAGGCGCACCTCGCGCTCGACCACCGTCGCGGTGTTGAGCACCGAGAGGATCTGCTGGCCGGTGGTGCGCAGGGGCAGGACGAACGCCTCGGGCGACCAGGGCGCCGGTTGTCCGGCGGGATCGACCGGCGAGTAGTACATCGTCTCCTCGTTCGACAGCACCTCGCCCTCGAGCCCGAGCTGCACGGCGCGCAGCCGGACCCGCGCGGCGAGCGCGCGGTCGATCCAGACCTTGCCGCGGAAGAGGTTGCGTCCCGGGGCGACCGCCACGGCGGGCTCGAACTCGACCACCCAGCAGTCGCGTCCGTCGATCTCGTCGGTGCCGGCGAGCGAGTAGGTGTACTCCTTGGTGAACAGCACCTCGAGCGGCATGGCGGCGGCCTTCTCCGGCTGGATCAGCGGCAGCTCGGGGATCGACTTGCCGCGCCACTTGACGCCGTTGATGTAGAAGGTCTGCCAGGCCCAATCGAAGGGCTCGCCGCGGCGCGCGAAGAGCTCGCCCTCGAACGTCGCCTCGACCGTCTGCACGCCGGAGGCCGCCTGGAAGCGCAACGTGGTGCGATTGAGCGCCTGGTAGTGGCGCAACCGGCGCGCCTGGGCATCCTCGGTCGCCTGCAGCCGGCGCAGGATCTCCTCGACCGGGATCAGGCGCTCGGTCTCGACGGTGACCTCTTCTTCCACGCCCTCGAGCTCCGCGATGGAAGCCCGCTCGAGGCGCAGGAGCTCGACGCTCTGCGGCCCGGCGAAGCGGACGGTGACGCCTTCGGGCCGTTTGCGGACGTCGCCCAGCGGCACCGCTTCGCCGGTTGCGAGGTCGATCCGCGCCGGCTGCCGGAGCTGGGGGTCGGGGAAGGTCAGCACGAGCTCCTCGTCGGCCGGCTCGGCGCTCACCAGGACGCGCAGCCCGAGGTCTTCGCCGCGCACGAAGCTCCAGGCGCCGCCGCCGCCGGTCGGCACGGTGCCGCGGTCGGGCTGCAGGTCGCCGGCGAACTCGTTGGCCAGCACCTTGAGCGGCGCCAGGGCCGCCGCATCGACGAATGAGGCACGGAAGAGGGTCGCGGTGATCCCCAGATTGGCCCCCCGGGCCGCCTCGAGCAGTGCTCGCCGGCTCGGCTCGGGCAGCGAGACGGCGTCGAGGATGCGAGGTCGACCGGGGTCGAGCTGGTCGAGCGTCTGGGCGGCGGCGGCGAGCGCCGCCTCCTCCCCCTCGGCCAGCGCGATGCCGTCGAGATAGGCGGCGACCTCCTCGCCATAGAAAGCGGTGAGCCAGGCCGGATCGGCGGCGAGCGGCTGGGTGACCACGCGCGCCTGCGGCGCGGCGCCGGAGATCGCCACCGCGGCGCGTTTGAGGAGAAAGGCGTACTCGCGGACGTCGGGAGCGCCGCCGCCGGGCCAGAGGACCGAGAAAGTGGTCTCCGGCGGGCTCAGGCGCGCCAGCTCGGCGGCCGCCTCGAGCTCACGCTGCAGGCGCTCGATGTTGGCCAGGAGCGGCGAGGGCGTGGTGAACCGCAGGCGCAACCAGGGGGCGCCGCCGGCGGCGGCAACGGCATGCGCTCCGGCCGGCGAGGCCGCGCCGTCGAGCGTGGCGTCCCAGGCCACGAAGAAGCGCGCCGTGGGGGTGAGCCGGGGCGCCGCGGTCAGGGCGGCGACGACGGCGAAGGGGTCCTCGACTTCCAGCCCCGCGCAAGGGTTGCAGGGCAGGCCGGCCGCCGCTGCGGGCGAAGAGCCGGTGGCGCACAGAACGAGCGCAGCCATCAGGGCAACAAGGGAGCGAAGTCTCATCGCGACGTGGACCTCCGAAGGCGAGTTGCGCGAGGGGGGAGTGCAGGTAACATACCAGCCCCGTCATGGAATTCTCCGGCCGCCTAGCGTCCTTCCCGATCGGCGACATTCTGCAATGGGCGCACCACGACCGCCGCTCTGGCGCGCTGGTGGTGCGCCGAAGCGGCGCCGAGAAGCGCATTTTCCTCCACGAAGGCGACATCGTGGCCTGTTTCTCGGACGATCCCGCGGAGTTCTTCGGTCAGCACCTCCTGGTCAACGGATTACTGCAGGAGCCCGGATTGATCTCCGCGCTGACCCACTGCCAGCGGACCGCGCAGCGGCTCGGCGACGCCTTGGTGGAGCTCGGCCTGCTGCCGCCCGACAAGGTGACCCTGGCGCTCCGATCGCAGATCGGCGATCAGGTCTGCGACATCTTCCTCTGGCGTTCGGGCATCTTCTACTTCGCGGCCGAGACCCTGCCGCAGGCGCAGCGGCTCGCGGAACCGCTCTCGGCGGTGGCGCTCGCGATGGAAGGGAGCCGCTGGATGGACGAGCACCAGCGGATCCGCCGCGTGTTCGTGCACGACAACATCGTCCTGCAGCGTGGACGCAAGGCGCCACAGGGGCTGTTGACACCGCTCGAGCGCCGGATCTACCGCTCGGTCGACGGCAAGCTCAGCCTGGCCGAGTTGTACAACGAGGTGCGCGGCTCGCACTTCCGTTTCCTGCAGGCCGCCTACCGGCTCGCGGTGGTGGAGGCGCTGGATATCGGCGACGTGGGGGAGCACGGCGAGGCGGCGTCGACCGAGCTGCGCCTGGCCGACCTGTTGATCGAGCAGGTGACCGAGGAGCAGGCGGTCGTCCTGCGCCAGAATCCGGCGATTCCGATCGACGCCTTGGAGGGGAGCTTCCCGCTCTGGGTCGACCCCCCGAGCGCCGACGAGGAGGCCCAGATGCAGCCGCCGATGCGCGAGTTCTATCGGGGGCTCGACGGCCGGCAGAACCTGCAGACGCTGCTCGCCGGAATCACCGGCGAGGACCGGGCGCGGCGGGTCGACTGGCTCGTTCTCCAACTTCGCCGCAACGCCCTCGCCCTGCTTCCGGCCTCCCTCGACGAGCTCGAGAGCGCGGCGGAACGGAGCGCCCGCCCCCACGCCGCCCGCTGGTGGCGGCGGCTCTCGACGGCGCGCGACTAGGGAGCCCGTCCGGGCGCCCGCTGGCGCGCCCGCCAGGCGGAGAGCGCCCAGGCGAGGCCCGCCAGGAGGCCGAGCGCCGCCAAGGGCAGCACCGGCGACAGTACCCGGAACTCGGTTTCCGCCTCCTCGGTGCCGGCCTTGACCTTGAGTCGATGCGAACCGACGGCGAGCTCCAGCCCGCCCACCCGCGCCTCGGTCCGTCCACCCTGGGTCGCGAGCCGTTCCACCAGGTTGTCGTCGACGAAGACGAAGACCGCGAGCTTGCGGCCGGCGAGCGGACCCGCCTGCTCGACGGTGAGCGACAGACTGGCGCGCGAGAAGCTCCAGCGCGGCGTCTCGAGGCGCAGAGTCGGCTGCCGGGGCGCGGCGGCGAGGGTCGTGGCGAGGAGTCCGCCGGCGAGCGACAGGAGCCGCGTGGCCCGCCGCCCCCGTGGGCTCACTTGACGGCCGCCGCCTCTTCGGCCGGCTTGGCGAGCGGCAGATGGAGCGCGCTGCGCAATTTGCCCTCGATCTCGCTGGCGAGCTCCGGGTTGTCGCGCAGGAACTGCTTGGCGTTCTCCCGGCCCTGGCCGAGACGAACGTCGCCGTAGTTGAACCAGGCACCGCTCTTGGTCACCAGCTTGTGCTCGACCCCCAGGTCGATCAGCTCGCCGACCCGCGAGATCCCCTCGCCGTAGTCGATGTCGAACTCCCCCTGGCGGAAGGGCGCCGCGACCTTGTTCTTGACGATCTTCACCTTGACCCGGCTGCCGGTGACCTCTTCGCCCTCCTTGATCGCCGAGATGCGCCGGATGTCGACCCGGACCGAGGAGTAGAACTTGAGCGCGCGCCCGCCGGTGGTGGTTTCCGGGTTGCCGAACATGACCCCGATCTTCTCGCGGATCTGGTTGATGAACACCAGGCAGGTCTTCGACTTGGCGACGATCGCGGTGAGCTTGCGCAGGGCCTGCGACATGAGCCGGGCCTGCAGGCCGACGTGCGAGTCGCCCATCTCCCCCTCGAGCTCGGCGCGCGGCACCAGCGCGGCGACCGAGTCGATCACCACGATGTCGACCGCGTTGGAGCGCACCAGCATCTCGGCGATCTCGAGCGCCTGCTCGCCGTGGTCGGGCTGCGAAACCAGCAGGTTGTCGATGTCGACCCCCAGCTTCTTGGCGTACTCCGCGTCGAGGGCGTGCTCGGCGTCGATGAAGGCCGCCACGCCGCCCCGCTTCTGGGCCTGGCCGACCACCGAGAGGGCGAGGGTCGTCTTGCCCGAGGACTCGGGACCGAAGACCTCCACGACCCGGCCGCGCGGAAAGCCGCCGATGCCGATCGCGGCGTCGATCGCGAGCGAGCCCGTCGGGATGAACTCCATGGTCAGCCCCTCGCGTTGGCCGAGCCGCATGATCGAGCCCTTGCCGAACTGGCGCTCGATCTGCGTCAGGGCCCCTTCGACCGCCTTCAACCGCTCCGTCTTCGCATCCGCCATGGGTGTCGCTCCTTACCGCGTCCGGGGTCGTTTTTCCGCCGCTATACTACCTTCCGCCCGGCGGCCGGGGAACCCGCCGCCGGTGCTCGATCACCTCCTGAAAGGACGGGATCTGGTCGTGGAATCTGGCGCTTCCCGGGCGGTCGTGGCCCGGCTGGCAGGGCTTCCGGGGCTGCAGCTCCGGCCGGGCGAGCCGCTGGCCCGCCGCACCACCTTGCGCATCGGCGGCCCGGCGGAGCTCTTCGCCGAGATCGCCACCGAGCCGGCGCTGGTGGCGCTGCTCGCGGCCAGCCGCGAGCAGGGGCTGGCCTTCCACCTGCTGGGTGTCGGCTCCAATCTGCTGGTGCCGGACGCCGGGCTCACCGGCGTCGTCGGGCGGCTCGTCGGGGGGCTGGCGCGGATCCGGCGCCGGGGCCGGTGGGTGAGCGCCGGCGGTGGCGCGGTGCTCGGACAGGTGGCCCGCCGCACCGCCCGGGCCGGGCTCGCCGGGTTGGAAGCGCTCTCCGGCTTCCCCTCGACGGTCGGCGGGGCGGTGTGCATGAACGCGGGCAGTTACGGCACCGAGATGAAGGACGTGGTGCGCTCGGTGCGGCTGGTCGAGGCGGACGGCCGTCGCCGGCGAGCGGCGATGGCGGAGCTCGCTCCGGCCTACCGCTCGACCCGCCTGCAGGGGAGTGGCGTGGTCGTGACCCGGGTCCTGTTCGAGCTCGCGCCGGGAGATCCGGAGCAACTCGCGGCGCGCATCGAGGAGCTCAACGCCAAGCGCTGGGCGGCGCTTCCCTCGGGTCAGCCCAACGCCGGATCGATCTTCAAGAACCCGCCCGGGGACTACGCCGGGCGGCTGCTCGAGCAGTGCGGGCTCAAGGGGGCGAGAGTGGGTGGCGCCGAGGTGAGCCAGCGGCACGCCAACGTGATCGTCAACACCGGCGGCGCGAGCGCGGCGGACGTCGTCGCTCTGATGCGCCGCATGCGCGCCGCGGTGGCGGAGCGCTTCGGCATCGTCCTGGAGCCGGAGTTGGTGCTCACCGGCGGGCTCGCCGCCGAGCTCACCGCGCGCTGATCGTCCGCCCGCTCAGGGCGACGTCGTCGACCAGTGGACGCTCGAGCCGGACTCGAAACCGTCGGAGAACCGGTGCGGCGTGGCGCCCGAGTCGGGGTCGATGAGGAGCGGGCTCACGTCGACCGCTTCGAAGTCGGAGCCGTGGATCTGGGCGAAGCCGGAGACCAGGGCATCGTCGTCCCAATCCGGATGATGGACCCCCGAGACGTACCAGTCGGAACCGTTGTCGGCGACCATCATGCCGTAGGTCTTGAGCGCCTGGAGGATCGGGCGCACGGCGGGCGCGAAGCCCGAGAGGTCGACCTGCCGCTTCAACCGGAAGCGCAGGCCCATCGGCGGACGATTCGGATCGGTGTCGTCGGAGGCCTCGTGCCGCGCCGGCCAGACGTAGGCGCTCTGGGTGAGGTCGACCGTGAAGCGCAGGGCGTGGCGGATCTCCCCACTCGCCACCTCGTCGAAGCTCACCAGGCCGGGCAGGATCGGGAGCCCGGCGGCGTCCGCCGAGGTCCAGCCGTCCGGGCGCAGGAGGTTGGAGGCGAGGTCGTAGACCGCGCCCGACGCGCCGCACCAGCCCGCCGGCTGGTCGCACAGCGGTCCGTCCTCGGGGCCCTCGCCGTCGGGCCAGGAGTAGTAGAGCTCGTAGAGCCGGCAACTGCCCTGGCGCACCACCAACACGTGGCGATCCCCCTGGCTCGCCGGTCCACCCTCGATCGGCGCGTCGGCCGGAACGGGGTAGGGACCGGGATCGCTCTCCTCGGGCCAGCCGAAGAGATCGAAGTCGATCGGCACCATCGCCTGCCCGTCGGGCACGCTGACGAACGGGATGCCGATCGGCGAGTCGGGATCGGGCCAGAAGGTGCCGAAGTCGGGGTGGAGCGGCGTCGAAGCACCGATCGCGGCGACGAAGTTGGCCGAGTTGGGATGCACCGGCAGTTCTTCGATCGGCGTGTTCCAGATGTTGTCGAGCGGGAAGATCTGGCACCCCCCGATCGTCTGCTGAGCGACGATGGGCGAGGCGAAGAGCAGGGCGAGCGGGAGGACGAGCCGTCGGCGGCGCATCTCGGGATCGAAGCCAGACTACGCCTTCGCCGGCTGGTCGGCTGTGGAATGATCGGCAGGCGACCCGCTCCGGACTGCCCGACCTTGCGCTCCCCTCGCTCTGCCGTCGTCGCCCTGCTTCTCGCCCTCGGTTTCGCCGCGTTCTACGCCGGTGTCTCGCGGGGCGTCTTCGTCTTCGGCGACGACATCCTGATGTACCAGGTGACCGAGGCGATCGTCGAGCGTGGCGAGGTGAGCGTCACCTCGCCGGCGCGGCGCGGCGACGTGGCTCGCTCGATCCTCGGTCGGGAGGGTGACCGCTTCGCCAAGTACGGTATCGGCCAGTCGCTCGCGGCGATTCCCTTCTACGCCGCCGCGCGGCGCTTCGAGCGCTTCAGGCTGGCGGACACGGTCGACCGCTTCGGCAACCTGCGCAACGGGCACCGGGTCTTCTCGACGGGGCTCACCAACGCGGTGACCGGCGGCGGCGCAGTCGCGCTGACGTTTCTCCTGGCGGTCGAGGTCGGATTCGGCCCGCTGGTGGCGTTCGCCCTCGCAATCTCCCTCGGGCTCGGCACCCTGCTGCCGCACTACGCGAGCACCTTCCTCTCCGAGCCGCTCTCCGCGGCCTGCCTCGCGCTCGGCGTGTTCGCGTTGGCGAGAGCCGATCGGCGCGCGCGCGCGGCTTCGAGCGGCTGGGAGGGTGGTCGCTGGTTGGCGACCTCGGGCTTCGCCTGCGGCCTGCTCGTCGCCACCAAGGTGGCCCATCTCCTGATCGTCGCCCCGTTCGCCGTCTGGGTCCTGGTGATCGCCTGGCGAGCGCGACGGCGCGGCTGGGCGCACCTGGTCGCCTGGAGCCTTCCCTTCGCCGCCTGGCTGAGCGCGATCTCGGTCTACAACTGGGCGCGCTTCGGCGGCGCGCTCGCGACCGGGTATGGGAAGGAGGGCCGCGACTTCTCCTCTCCCCTGCTGGAGGGGCTGTCCGGCCTGCTGATCTCGCCGGCGAAAGGAGTGTTCTGGTATTGCCCGGTGCTGCTCCTCGCCGTCGCCGGGGCCCGGCGGTTTGCGGTGCGGCGCCCGGCTCTGGCACTGGCGACTGCCGCCGCCTCCCTGCTGCACGTGATCGCGATGGCGAAGTACTACCAGTGGCCGGGTGGCGACTGCTGGGGTCCGCGCTTCCTCGTGCCGCTCCTCCCGCTCTGGGTCCTGCCTGCCGGAGAGGTGTTCTCGCGCTGGAGGGAGTCCGGCATCCTCTCGCGCCTCGTCGTCGTGCTGGTCCTCGTGGCCACCCTCGTCGTTGGCCTCACGCCGCTGCTGGTGCCCTTCGACGGGTTCGCCGACCGGATGACGGGCCATCGCGCGCGGATCGCCGCAGAGCTCTGGCGATTCGACGAGTCGCCGCTCGTGCGGCACCTGGAGCGGCTTCCCGAGGCCTTCGGCGTCACGCTGCGAAAGCTCAGCGGAGCCGTGGGGTTGCGCGCCCGCCCGGTGGGGCCGGAAGCCCTGTCGGTTCCCGACTGGGCGTTCGTCCGCTACGACTCGTACCGCCTGCTCATCTGGTCACGGCGCTGCCTCGCCGCCGCGTTCGCGCTGCTGCTCGCGGCCGCCTGGATGGCCCGGCGGGCTCAGAAGGCGTTGTTGTCGAGGCCGCCGCAGTAGTTGTTGGCGGCGTTGTGATAGGTCCTGACCTGGCCGGTCGCGACCTCGGTCACCCGGATGTTGTACTCCAGGTTCGACAGGGTGCCGTAGAGCACCAGCACGCGATCGCCGAAATCCAGCGTCTTGACCAGGATCTCCAGGTTCGCGGGTTCGGTGAAGGCGAACGCCGCGGTGAGATCCGAGAGCTTGCGGGCGATGCCGAGCCCGCTCGAGCCATTGAACTGGTTGCGCCAGTCGGCCTCGAGCCGGAAGCGACCGCCGAGCAGGCAGGCGGCTTGGTTCGAGGGGACACAGGTCGCCATCGGCAGGAGCGCCCCTCCCGCCGCCGACCCGTCGAGCCGTGGGCCGTCGCCGACCGGCGCGGCGGAGGGCGTGAAGGCGTTCTCGTCCAGGCCGCCGCAATCGCCGGCGGTGTTGCCGTAGGACTTCTGCTGGCCGGTGACGGTATCGACCACGGTGATGGTGAAGCGCAGGTTGGTCAGCTGGCCGTAGAAGAAGAGGAAGCGGTCGCCGAAGTCGAGCATCTTGACGATCAACTCGACGTTGGTCGGGTCGGTGAAGTAGAAGAACCCGGCGAGGTCGGTATTGGGCGTCGCCCCGGCGGCGCCGCTCGATCCGTCGAACTGGTTGTTCCAGACCGCGGTGACCCGGAAGCGGCCGCCGAGGAGGCACAGGGTTCCGCCCGGGCAGCTCCCGCCGCCGCCTCCGCCGCCCCCGCCGGAGGTGGTGTAGAGCGCGCGGATTCCCGCCAGGTCGTCGCTGCGCAGGCTCGCGCCGCGGCCGTCGGCGTGCAGGTGGTAGTACATCAGCGCATCGCGCAACGTGGGGTTGGTCTCGTTGTCGTTCTCGCTCGAGTGGCCCAGGCCCAGCGTGTGGCCGAGCTCGTGGGCGAAGAGCTCGCGGGCCGCCAAGCTGCCGGTTCCGGGACGGGAGAAGTAGCATTCGACGCCGTTGTTCAGGACGATGTCGGCGCCCTGGATCCGGATGTAAGTGCGCCCGTTGAAGACCGCGGTGTTGCCGGTGCTGTACCAGGGGCCACCGACGGCGAGCGTTCCGCCGCCCGGGCAGGAGAAGCTCCCCTCGACGTCGTCGTTCGGATCCCCGAAGAGCACCACGTTCTGGCCGTCGAAGTTCTGGAAGCCGGCCTGGAGCCCGGAGGTGCCGCGGTATTGGTAGTTGATCGGCGTCTGCGGCTCGTTGTTCCAGGCCGCCAGGGCGGCCTCGAGCTCAGCCTGTCCGCTCGACCCGAGGCCGGGGAAACCGTCGGGGTCGAGGCGCCAGCCGACCGAGTTGCCGCGGTCGAACTCGAACCAGCGCAGGTTCTTGCCCGCCTCGCTGAAGAGGTTGTACATCGGCAGGAGGAGGTTCTGGCTGCTCTCCTCGCTGCGGAAGTAGTAGTCGCGCGGGCGGATCCGCCCGGCGCCGCGGTCGGCGAGCCACTCGGCGAAGCGGTCGAAATCGCGCAGCCGCCGCTCCCTGCGGGTCGCCGCCGAGTCCTCGTCGAGCACATCGACTTCGGAGAGGTCGCGGTAGGCAACCTTCCGCCCCTCGACGGTGGCCTCGCGAAAAGCGCCGAGGACGAGCTGCACGATGCGATAGCTGCCGTCGGCCGCGGGGTTGAGGAAGAGCAGGGCGCGCTCGCCGTCGGCGAAGACCGGCGCGCCCCAGATCTTGAGCTCCATGCCGTTCGCCGCGCTCCCGCCGGGGACGCGCACCAGCACTGCGCTTCCTTCGAGGCTCCCCTGGAGCACGCGTTCGACGGCCATCAGGTAGTCGGTGACCGGGCGGTCGAGCTCGGGCGCCGGCACGGTGCCCAGCGAGCGCGCGACGACGACCAGCTCCGACTGCGCCGCCAGGCGGGCGTCGGACATCATCGCGACCGT
>CAYZWR010000050.1:0-23251 GCA_964481735.1 uncultured Thermoanaerobaculia bacterium | reverse complement strand
CAGTCGGTCTACGCCGGCACGGTCTTCTCGCTGCTCACCATGCTGGTGGCGATCCCCTCGGCGGTGAAGGTCTTCAACTGGTCCTTCACCCTGTACCAGGGCTCGGTCGCGCTGGCGACGCCGATGCTCTACGCCCTCGGCTTCATCGGGCTGTTCACCATCGGCGGCCTGACCGGCGTCTTCCTCGCCACCATGGGCTTCGACGTCCACGTGCACGACACCTACTTCGTGGTGGCGCACTTCCACTACGTGATGGTCGGCGGCGCGATCATGGGCTATCTCGCCGGCCTCCACTTCTGGTGGCCCAAGATCACGGGCCGGATGTACAACGAGTTCTGGTCGAAGATCTCCGCGCTCTGCGTGTTCATCGGCTTCAACCTGACCTTCTTCCCGCAGTTCCTGCTCGGCTATCAGGGTATGCCGCGGCGCTACCACCAGTACCCCGCCGAGTGGCAGGTGCTCAACGTGCTGTCGAGCGCCGGCGCCTCGGTGCTGGCCGCCGGCTTCGTCCTGCCGCTGCTCTACTTCGGCTGGTCGCTGGTGCGTGGCGAGCGGGCGCTGGGCAACCCCTGGGGAGCGCGCGGTCTCGAGTGGGAGACCGACTCGCCGCCGCCGACCGAGAACTTCCACCACACCCCGACGGTCGACCACGACGCCTACGACTACCACGAGGCGGCCGAGCGCGCCGCCGGTCTCGCCGCGCCTTCGCGGGCGCACTAGACCCCAGCGACGAGGAGGAGACGCCGCGTGTCGCACAGCCATTCCGCCGCCCTGGCGCACCATTTCGACACCCTCGAGCAGCAGAAGGAGGCCTCCACCCTCGGGATGTGGCTCTTCCTGGTGCAGGAGATCATGTTCTTCGGCGGCCTGTTCATGACCTACCTGCTCTACCGCTGGAAGGACCCCAACGCCTTCGCCGCGGGCAGCCACGAGCTCGACATCACGCTCGGCCTGATCAACACGATCGTGCTGATCGCGAGCTCGCTCACCATGGCGCTCGCCGTGCGTTCGGCGCAGACCAGCCAGCAGCGTCCGCTGATCCGCTACCTGGTCGCGACCGGCACCCTGGGCGCGGCCTTCCTGGTCATCAAGTACTTCGAGTACAGCGCCAAGTGGCACCATCACCTGGTCCCGGGCGCGAACTTCCACTTTCCCGGCGAGGTCGGCGGGCGGGCGGAGATGTTCTTCTCGCTCTACTTCGCGATGACCGGCATGCACGCCTTGCACATGGTGATCGGCATCGGCATCCTGGTCTGGATCCTCGCCGGCGCCCGCGCCGGGCGGTTCTCCGCCGAGTACTACAACCCGGTGGAGAATTTCGGGCTCTACTGGCACTTCGTCGACATCGTCTGGATCTTCCTCTTCCCGATGCTCTACCTCATCGGGCGGCACTACCACGGAGCCTGAGCCATGTCCGAGCACCACGTCGTTCCGGTCAAGACCTACTTCGCGGTGTTCGCCGCCCTGATGGTGTTCACCGCCATCACAGTGGCCGCGGCCTTCGTCGACCTCGGCGCGCTCAACAACGTGGTGATGCTCGGCATCGCGATCGCCAAGGCGACGCTGGTGGTGCTCTTCTTCATGCACGTCAAGTACGGCACGCGGATGATCCACATCGTCGCCGCCGGGGGCTTCCTCTGGCTGCTCCTCCTCTTCGGGCTGACCATGCAGGACTACCTCTCGCGCGGCTGGATGGGCGCCGGAACCCCCTGGAGATAGTCCTTGCCGGGGGCTAATCCGAGCCTCCTCGACCTGCTCCTCGAGCTCGAGACGCTCGACCGCATCCCGCGCAGCGGTTACCTGCTGCGCGGCGTCAGCGATGGCGAGTCGGTCGCCGAGCACACCTTCCACCTGGCGCTCCTGGTCTGGCTGCTGGCGCCCGCGGAGCCCGGGATCGACCGCTCCCGCGCCGTGGAACTCGCGCTGCTGCACGACCTCGCCGAGCTCCGCATCGGCGACCTGCCGCGCACCGTCGCGGCCTACTTCGAGCGCGGCGCCAAGCACCAGGCCGAACGGCGGGCGGCGGCCGACATCCTCGCGCCGGCCGACCCGCGCGCGCTGGCGCTCTACGAGGAGTACGAGAGCGCCGCCTCGCCGGAGGCCGAGTTCGTCCGCGCCTGCGACAAGCTGCAGCTGATGATCAAGGTGACCGTCTACGAGCGCTGGGGGCACCGTGGCCTCGCCGAGTTCTGGCAGAACCCGGCCAATTTCCCCGCCTCGCGCTTCGCTTCGATCGAGCGGCTGTTCGCCGAGCTCCGCGCCCGCGCCGGCGTCTGATCTCCCGCCACCCGCCCTCGATCACCCTTCCGGCTCGAGGGTCGCCGGAATCCAGCCGCGCAGCGAATTGACGAACCAGATGCGCTCGGCCCGCGCGAGATCCGCCGTTCGCAGGACGGCCTCGCGGAGCTCTCCCCGGTCGAGCAGCTCCGCGCGGTACGCCCCGGCGAGGAGCCCGCACTCGCGCGCCGGCGTCAGTCGCGAGCCACCGATCTCGAGCACCAGGTTGGCGCGCGTTCCCTCGGTCAGCTCGCCCCGCTCGTTACGGAGGATCGCTTCGTCGGCTCGGCGGGCGCGCGCCGCGGCGAGCGCCGTCGCGTAGACCTCCCGCCGGGTGGTCTTGTGGAAGAGCAGCGGATCGGCCGAGTCGACCGGCGCCGCGGCGAGCACCGCCCGCCAGGGCGCCTCGGGGACGAACGGCTGCCGCTCGACGGCGAGTCCGCCGTCGCGGCTCAGCTCGAGCCGCACCCGCTGCACCACGGGCGGCGCAGAGGCCACGCTCTCCTCCAGCCGGCGGCGTGCCGCGGCGGGCGCGAAGGGGAGGCCCCAGTACTCGGCCGAGGCCGCCATCCGCGCGAGGTGCCGGTCGAGCCGGACGAACCCGGCGCCCGGCTCCCAGCGCAGCGTCTCGAAGAGTCCCGGCGGCGCAGGCGCCGGAGCCAGGGCGCGCGCCTTCGCCAAGCACTCGCGGTACTCGTCGCCGGCCTCCGAATCCCACACCACGCCGCTCCCGACCCCGTAGCGCAGCGCGCCGCTCGCGGGCTCGATTTCGGCGGTGCGGATCGCGACCGAGAAGCGGGCGCGGCCGGCCGGCGCGACGTAGCCCAGCGCGCCGCAGTAGAGCCCGCGTCCCTCCGGCTCGAGGCGCGCGATCCACTGCATGGTCGAGCGCTTGGGGGCGCCGGTCACCGAGGCACACGGGAAGAGGGCGTCGAAGATCTCGGGCAGGCCGGCCGTGCTCTCCGCCTCGACGGTGGAGGTCATCTGCCAGACGGTCGGATAGCGCTCGAGGTCGAAGAGGCTCCGCGTCGCGACCGTCCCGGCGCGGGCCACCCGCCCGAGATCGTTGCGCGCCATGTCGACGATCATCAGGTTCTCCGCGCGATCCTTGGCCGCAGCGGCGAGCTCGGCGGCGAGACGGCGGTCCTCCTCGAGAAATCGGCCGCGCGGCCGCGTCCCCTTCATCGGGCGCATGCGGAGCTGTTTCGCCGACCGCTCGAAGAAGAGCTCCGGCGAGAGGGAGAGGATCGCCCACTCGCCGCCCTCGAGGAACGCGGCGTAGGGAGCTTCGCTCGCCCGCGCGAGCTCGGCGAAAAGGGCCGCGAGGTCTCCCTCCGCCTTTCCGCGCAAGGGGAAGGTCAGGTTCACCTGGTAGGTCTCGCCGCGCGCGATGGCGGCGCGGACGGCCGCGACGGCGGCGGCGTGCTCGGCGGCGGACCAGGCCGGCGCGAGGCCCGAGACGACGGCCGGGCGCGCCGAACCGGCGGCCCCGAGCTCCTCGCTCGCAACCTCGCGCGGCGGGGGAAAGTGCGCGAAAGCGGCGAGCGGGCGCCCGGAGGCGCGACCTACGGGGAGGTCCGGATCGAACGCCGGCGCGGCTTCGTAGGCGACGTAGCCGACCGCCCAGCCGCCACCGCCAGCGTGCCGCTCGGCCGCGGCGAGGAGCTCGCGCACCTCGGAGAGCCGCGTCGCCACCGCGCTCTCGCTCGGCCTCTCGAACAGCCACCAGCGCTCCGCCGCCTCGTCGGCGCGAAGGATGGCCCGGCGGAGCCCGGCGACCGAGAGCATGCCGCGATCCTAGCCGGTTGACCTCGCGGTGCGGCGGCCGGGTGGCTGCGATACGATTTGCCTCCACGGCCCGGGGCCCTTTCGGCCCGCCGTCGAGGCCGCTCATCCTCCCGAGGTGACCCCATGAATCGAAAGGTGTTCCGGTCCTGGTCCGGATTGGTCCTGGTGGCCGCGCTGGCGGCTCCGGCGCTGCTTTCCGCCGAAGAGAAGGTGCTCGAGCTCGCGATCGGCGATCCGGCGCGGCGCGACCGCATGGCGCCGGTCGTGCTCGACGGCGTGACCGACGCCGCGAAAGGAGAGGTGATCACCGCCGAAGAGCTCGCCGGCCGGCTCGACGGCGTCTCCCTCCTCTTCGTCGGCGAGAGCCACACCGACGTCGAGTTCCATCGCGTCCAGCTGCGGGTGATCGAGGAGCTCCAGAAACGGGGCCGCAAGGTCCTGATCGGCCTGGAGATGTATCCCGCCGGCGAGCAGGCCTCGCTCGATCGCTGGTCGACCGATCCGGCGTTCGGCGAGACCGACTTCCTCGCCCAGTCGCGCTGGTACTACAACTGGAGCTATCACTGGGACTACTACCGGCCGATCTTCCAGTTCGCCCACCAGCACGGCATCCGGATGTTCGGCCTGAACGTGCCGCGCAAGATCGTGCAGACCGCGCGCATGAAGGGCCTCGAGGCGCTCACCGAGGAGCAGCGCCAGCTCCTGCCGGCGCGCATCGACACCGACTCGGCCGAGCACCGGCGGCTCTTCCGCGCCTTCTTCTCGGCCGAGGAGATGCACGGCAGCCTGAGCGATGAGATGTTCGAGGGGATGTTCCGCGCCCAGTGCACCTGGGACGGCGCGATGGCGCACAACGCGATCCAGGCGCTGCGCCAGCATGGCGGCGAGCGCGCCATCATGGTCGTGCTGATCGGCTCGGGCCACGTCGCCTTCGGCCTCGGCGCCGAGCGGCAGGCGAAGCTCTGGTTCGACGGCCGCATCGCCTCGGTGATCCCGGTGCCGGTCGAGGATCCGCGCACCGACCTGCCGGTCACCCAGGCGCGCGCCTCCTACGCCGACTTCTTCTGGGGCGTTCCGCCGGAGACCGATCCGCTCTACCCGGTGCTCGGCCTCTCGGCGCCCGAGCGGGAGCCGGGTCAACCGATCAACGTCATCCGGGTCGAGAAAGACTCGGTCGCCGCCGCCGCCGGCTTCGCCGAGGGGGACGTCATGCTGAGCATGGACGGCACGCCGCTCGAGGCCAAGGAGACCTTCCACCGCCTGATGGCCGAGAAGCGCTGGGGGGACTCGGCCCGTTTCGAGGTGCGGCGCGGCGAAGAGACCAAGACGCTGGTGGCTCATTTCCGCCGGCGCGTCGAGCCGCGCCCGGCCCCCTGCCCGCCAGCGGCCGCGGCGCCCGAGCCCGCGAAGCCCGCGGCGGGGGCGCCGTGAGCCGGCGCCTCGCCGGCGCGGCGGCCGCGCTCGTCGTCGCGCTGGTCGTCCCACCGGCCCTGCCCGCCGAATCACCGGCCGGCCGCGTCCACCACGCGCTCGACGTTCAACTCGACCCCGCGACGGGGCGCCTGACGGTCGTCGACCAGGTGCGCGTGCCGCGCGGCGGCGAGGTCGAGTTCCTGCTCAACGGCCAGCTCGAACTCAACCACTCTGCGCCCGCCGCCGAACTGCAGCCGCTGGGCGACGTCGCCCCCTTCGCCGGCATCAACGCTGCGGCCGCCGACCTCGCGGCGAGCGGCGGCCTCAAGCGTTACCGCGTGCGCCTGCCGGAGGGCGGCGGCACGCTCGCGCTCGCCTACTCCGGCCCCTTCGACTTCGGGCTCGGCGCCGAAGAGGAGCAGTACCAGCGCGGCTTCCGCGAGACCGCCGGCATCGTCTCCCGCGAGGGCGTCTACCTCGCCGGCAACGGCTTCTGGGTGCCGCAGTTCGACCGCGGCCTGGTGGAGTTCACCCTGACCGCCACGGCGCCCGAGGGGTGGCACCTGGTGAGCCAGGGCAACGGCGTCTCGCGCGACGCCGCGGGGCGGGCGCGCTGGGACTCGGCGGGCCCGATGGACGAGATCTACCTGGTGGGCGGTCCGCTGACCCGGTATCGCCAGGCCGCCGGTGCGGTCGAAGCCGAGGTCTACCTGAGGACCCCTGACGAGGCGCTGGCGGGCAAGTACCTGCAGGCCACCGCGCAGTACCTCGAGATGTACCGCGGGCTGCTCGGGCCCTACCCCTACGGCAAGTTCGCCCTGGTCGAGAACTTCTGGGAGACCGGCTACGGCATGCCGTCGTTCACCCTGCTCGGCCCGCAGGTGATCCGGCTCCCCTTCATCATCGCCTCCTCCTACCCGCACGAGATCCTGCACAACTGGTGGGGCAACTCGGTCTTCGTCGACTACGCGAGCGGCAACTGGTGCGAGGGGCTGACCGCCTACCTCGCGGACCACCTGATCCAGGAGCAGCGCGGGCAGGGCGAGGCCTACCGGCGCGACACGCTGCAGAAGTACCGCAGCTACGTGCGCGACGGGCGCGACTTCCCGCTCGTCGAGTTCCGCGCCCGCCACAGCGCGGCGACCGAGGCGGTCGGCTACGGCAAGGCGCTGATGGGCTTCCACATGCTGCGCCGCGCGCTGGGCGACGACGCCTTCCGCGAGTGGGCGGCGCGCTTCTACCGGGAGGAGAAGGGCCAGCAGGCCTCCTTCGCCGACATCCGGCGCACCATGGAGGCGGTCGCCAAGCGCGACCTCGCCCATTTCTTCCGCGACTGGACCGAGCGCACCGGCGCCGCCGAGCTCGCGGTCGAGGTCGTCGGCGTCGTTCCCGTCGAGGGCGGCTTCGATCTCCGCGGCCGGCTGCGCCAGAACCAGGGCGGCGAGCCGTTCGCGCTCGACGTGCCGATCACCGTGCAAACCACGGGCGCTGCGGTCGAGACCACCGTCCCCTCGGCGGCGGTCGAGACACCGTTCATGATCCGCGTCCCGGAGCGGCCGCTCGCGCTCCAGGTCGACCCGGCGTTCGATCTCTTTCGCCGCCTCGACCCGCGCGAGATCCCGCCCTCGATCGGCCAGATCTTCGGCGAGCCGCGCGTGCTCGCGGTGCTGCCTGCGGACGCCTCGGCCGAGGAGTCCGCCGCCTGGCGGACGCTGGTCGAGTCCTGGAAGACCGATGCCCACTCGCCCGAGTTCACGACCGACCGGGAGCTCACCGAGCTCGAGGAGTTGCCGGCCGACCGCGCGGTCTGGCTGCTCGGCCGCGGCAACCGGCTGGCCCCGCGCTTCCTCGCCGGCGCGGCCGGAGTCGCGATCGACGCCGCGGGCCTCGGGGTCGACGGCGAGCACATCCCCTTCGCCGGCCACAGCGCAGTGGTCGTCGTCCGCCACCCGGCGAACGCCGAGCGCGCGCTCGGCTGGATCGCCGCCGATCCGCTCGCCGCGCTCCCCGGTCTCGGGCGCAAGCTCCCCCACTACGGCAAGTACAGCTATCTCGGCTTCGCGGGCGCGGAGCCGGTCAACACGGTCAAGGGGCAGTGGGCCGCCTCGGACTCGCCGCTGCGCGTCGATCTGCGGCCGGCCGCCGAACGCGCCGCCGCGCTGCCGGCGCTGGCGCTCGCGCCGCGGCGCCCGCTGGCCGAGCTGCCACCGGTCTTCTCCGAGAAGAAGCTCGCCGAGCACGTGACCTGGCTCGCCGCCCCCGAGCGGCAGGGGCGCGGCATCGGCACCGCCGGGCTCGACGCCGCGGCGGAGTACGTGGCGGCGCAGCTCCAGGCGATCGGACTGCAGCCGGGCGGTGACGGGGGCTCCTGGTTCCAGAGCTTCACCACCGGGAAGAGCCCGGACGGCAAGCCGGTGACGCTGCGCAACGTGATCGGGATCCTGCCCGGCGCAAAGCCCGAGCTCGCCGGTCAGTCCGCGATCGTCTCGGCGCACTACGACCATCTCGGCTTCGGCTTCCCCGACGCCCACGCCGAGTTCAAAGGGCAGCTCCACCCCGGCGCCGACGACAACGCGAGCGGGGTCGCGGTGCTGATCGAGCTGGCGCGCGCCGCGGCCGCCGGCGCCAAGCCGTCGCGCACCCTGGTCTTCGCCGCGTTCGCGGGCGAGGAGGCGGGGCTGCTCGGGGCACGCCACTACGCCGCACACCCGCTCTTCCCGCTCGACAAGACGCTCGGCGTGGTCAACCTCGACACCGTCGGCCGGCTCGGCGCGCAGAAGGTGACGATCCTCGCCGCCGGCACGGCGACGGAGTGGCCGCACATCTTCCGCGGCGCGAGCTTCGTGACCGGCGTCGAGAGCCGCTCGATTCCCGACCAGGCCGAGGCCTCGGACCAGATGGCCTTCATCGAGAAGGGGGTTCCGGCGATCCAGGTCTTCACCCAGGCGCACGCCGACTACCACCGCCCCGGCGACACCGCCGACAAGGTGGACGTCGCCGGCCTGGTGAAAGTGGCGACGCTCGTCCAGGAGTGCGTGGGCTACCTCGCCGAGCGCCCCGAGCCATTGACCGTGACGATCTCTCCGCCGGGAGCGGGAGCGGGGGCATCGCCGTCCGGTCCGCCGGGCGGAGCGCCCGCGTCGGGTGGGCGCAAGGTGACCGTCGGCACCGTGCCGGATTTCGCCTTCGCCGGGCCCGGGGTCAAGGTCGATCAGGTGGTGCCCGGTTCGCCCGCCGAGAAGGCGGGGATCCGGGCCGGCGACGTCCTGGTGAAGCTCGCCGGCCAGCCGATCGAGAGCCTGCGCGGCTACTCGCAGATCCTCGCCACCCTCACTCCCGGCCAGGTGATCGAGGTCGAGATCGAGCGCGACGGCGCGCGCCAGGCGATCCCGGTCACCGTCGTCGCCCGCTAGCGCGGGATCAGGTAGGCCACGGCGAAGCCGATCTGGGCGGCCATCATCATGAGGTACATGTGGCGCCAGCTCGGGTGGTTCTCGCTCCGGGTCAGCTCGTCGGGGTCACGCACCAGCAGGTAGACGGTGTAGCAGCCCCAGATGGTCAGCAGGGTTCCGAGTCCGGTGAGCGCCCACGCGTTGCCGGTCAGGATCGCGTGCCTCGCCCCGGCCGGCGACTGCGGATCGGGCAGGAAAGCGAAGAGCGGCACCAGCAACCAGGGCAGGACGAAGAAGGGCGCGATGATCCAGGCCGCCTTCCTCGCGCCGTGCAGGATCGGCAGTGTCTTGCAGCCGCCGGCGCGATCGCCGGCGATGTCGGCGAAGTCCTTGGTGGACGCCGCGCCGACCAGGAAGAGCATGAAGATCGAGCCGATCGCCCAGGGCTCCCAGTGGCCGATGCGCGCCACCATCGCCCAGCCCGCGACCTTGAGCAGGCAGCCGCGGGGGATCGCGATCGTCCAGTTGGCGAGCATTCCGCGCGCCTTGGTGCGCCCCCACGACGGCACCGAGTAGACCAGGGTGAACACCAGCCCCGCGAGGTAGATGAAGAAGGTCTCGTGCCAGGCGAGCGGCGCCGTGATCTTGTCGCGCCAGGTGACGTGCGGGAAGACCACGACGGCCCAGGTGGGCACGATGGCCAGGACGTAGAAGATCCAGGTGAAGCTCCACGCCTGAGCGAGCGAGAGCGCGCCGGTCACCAGCGGCCGGCCCGGCTTGTTCACCCGGTCGATGTCGAGATCGGTGATCTGGTTGATGGCGTTCGAGGCGGCGTTGAGAAAGCTCGCCGCGAGCGAGCCGAGCGCCACGGTGAGCACGACCGAGAGCGTCAGGGCGCGGCTCGGATCGGGGTTGTGCACCGAGCCCCAGGCGCAGACCGACCCGGAGATGATCCCGAGGAGCGGCGGCAGCAGGGTGAAGGGGCGGGAGAGCTGCAGGTAGTGCTTCAGGTTCTTCATGCGTCACTGCCAAGCTTATGCGATCCCCCGGCGGGCCCCCCGCCCGGCGTGCCGCCGCGCATGCCGTGATGCCTCACGTGGCGAGCAGCGCAGCGCCACCGGCCGCGAGCAGCGCGCCGGCCAGCGAGTCGAGGAAGTTGACCGCATGGTTGTCGAGCAGCCCGCGCCGCTCGAGGGTCGCGCCGACCAGGCTCTCGAGCGTCGTCGCGACCAGGGCCGCGGCGCCGACGATGGCGATCCAGGAGAGCGGGTAGAGCCCCATCGCCGCTCCGAGACCGCCGACCAGGAGACCGGCCGCGAGCCCGGCGAGCGTCCCCTCGAGCGACACGGCGCCGTCGGTGCCGCGCGGCACCGGGGCGAGGGTGGTGATGAGGAAGGTCCGCCGTCCGTAGGCCTTGCCGACCTCGGAGGAGACCGTGTCGAAGGTGGACGTGGCGAAGGCGCCGGCGAGCGCGACGAGGAAGAGCTTCGGATAGGGGGTGGTCGCGGCGAAGAACGCGGCGAGCGCCGGCACCGAGACCTTGGAGAGCGCGTTGCCGGGCCCCCGGCGGCCGCCGCGCTCCTGCGCGATCCCGGCGCGGGCCTTGCGCTCGTAGCCGAGCTTCGTCGCCAGCGTTCCGAGGAGGAAGAAGGCGAAGAGGAGCGCGAAAGCCGCCGGGCCGGCGAAGGTCCAGATCACGGTGCCGAGCAGCACTCCGGTCAGCGCGCCGCCCAGGCCGACGCCCCCCAACGCCCAGGCGGCGAGCGAGAGAGCGAGATTGACCGGCCCACCGGCCGCGAGGCGAGCGAGCAGGTCGCTCGCCGGCAGCGCGGACCAGCCGTCCACCGTGAGGGTCAGACAGAAGAGCAGCACCGAGGTGACCAACGGCACGCCGAGATTGTCGTCCAACCCCTGCGGCAGCGACTCGAGCACCGCTGCGAACCCCGCCGCGACGGCGGCGATGGTGAGCGCGAAGGCCGGCGGGTAGCGCCCCGGTGCGGTCCAGAGCAGCAGCGCGTAGGCCCCCGCGCCGCCGCAGAGGAAGTAGGCCAGGCTCCCCGCCCAGCTCTTGGCGCGATTCCAGGGCAGCGGATTGGATCGCCCGAGCAGCGGGCCGGCGATACCGGCCATGCCGTCGCCGAAAGCGAGCAGCCCCCAGACCGCGGTCGCCACCTCCAGCCGGCGCGCGTAGATCGCGAGCAGCAGCAGCACGGTGATCGGATAGAGCACGATGCCGAGCGAGAATCCGCCGGCCGCCTCCGCGGCCCGCCAGAGCCGCTTGCCGCCGTAGCGCGGCAGCAGGAACGCGTTGTGCACCACGGCGAGGAGCGCGGCCGCGAGCGAAGCCACGAGACCGAGCGGCCGCACGGCGAAGGCGATCCCGCCGATCGCCACGTGAACCGCCTTGCGGGCGAGCTCGCCGCCGGTCAACGCGGCCACTCCGCAAGGCCGCGCAGCCAGCGGAACGTGCTCTCGAGACCCGAGCGCAGGGCGCGCGGCCGGTAGCCCAGCTCGCGGATCGCGCGCGTGGAGTCGTACGCCCAGTCGTGGCGGTAGATCTCGACCAGGTCGGGGGTGAGCCGGGGCGTCCCGCCGCTCCAGCGCGCCACCGCCTTCATCGCCGCGCCGGCGAGCTTGGCGATCCCGTCCGGCATCCGCCGCTCGGGCACCGCGATCCCGCCGAGCTCCGCCACCAGGCGGTAGAACTCGGCCGAGGTGACGTTCTCGCCGCCCAGCACGTAGCGGGCGCCGGCCGCTGCCCGCTCGAGGACCCGCACGATGCCGTCGGCCACGTCGTCGACGTAGGCGTAGTTCCACCGCCGCTCCGGGCGGCCGAGGAGCGCCGGCAGCCGGCGGTGCGCGAGATCGAGCAGGTGGCGCACCACCAGGTTGCCTTCGGTGAGCTCGCCGGGCCCGTAGATCACCCCGGGATAGACCACGTTGAGCGGCGCGCCGCCCTCGATCGACCGCCGTGCCACGGCGTCGGCCAGCGTCTTGGTGCGCTCGTAGTCGTTGATCCAGCGCCCGCTGCGTTCGGCGAGGCGTGGCGCGGCCGTCTCGTCGAGCACGCCGCCGGCGCCCACCTCGCTCGGACCGAGGGCGATGAAGCTCGACACGTAGAGGACCTTGCCGACTCCGTTCGCGGTCGCGGCGGCGAGCACGTTCTCGAGGCCACCGACGTTCACCCGCTCGAACTCGCGCGCCGGAGCCAGGATCTTGACCAGCGCCGCGGCATGGATCACGGCGTCGCAGCCCGCCATGGCGCGCACCAGCGAGGCGCGGTCGGTGACGTCGCCGGCCGCCTGCGCCGCGGGCAGCCCCGCCCGCGGCAGCTCGCCGCGGACCAGCAGCCGCAGCTCGTGCGTCGTCGCCAGCCGCTCGGCGAGCCGGCGGCCGAGGAATCCGGTCGCTCCGGTGAGCAGGATCCTCATCGTGCGCCGCGCTCCGCTTCGGCCAGCGCCTCCCCCCAGAGCTCGGCCAAGGCCTCGTCGACCGAACGCTTCGGCCACCAGCCGAGGGCACGCAGCCGCGCCGCATCGCCGCACAGACGCGGCACGTCGACCGGGCGCAGCCGCTCCGGATCCTCGACCCGCCGCACCTCGAGGCCGGTGAGCGCGATCAGCCGGTCGAGCGCCTCGGCGATCGAGAGGTCGGCGCCGGTCGAAAGGTTGAGGACCGCCCCGGGTCGGGGTCGAGCGGCGAGCATCGCCAGGCCGTCCACCGCGTCGTCGACATGGACGAAGTCGCGGCGGGCCGAGAGGTTGCCGACCCGCAGCACCGGATCGACGCCGCCGGCGAGCCTGAGGGCCGCGAGCTGCGCGGCGAAGCTCGGCAACGCGAAGGTCGGCCCCTGTCCCGGGCCGACCAGGTTGAAGCAGCGCACCACCGTCGCCCCGTCACGCAACGCCAGCCGCTCGGCCGCCGCCTTGGTGAGCGCGTAGGGCGAGCGCGGCGCGGGCGGGCGATCCTCTCCGATCGGCTGCTCGCTCTCCGGCACGACCCCGTAGATCTCGGCGCTCGACACGAAGAGCGTCGCCGCGCCGGCCCGCCGGGCGGCGGTGAAGACGTTCTCGGCGCCGAGCACGTTGACCGCGAAGTGCTCGGCCGGCCGCCGCCACGAGTCGCCGACGTGGGAGAGCGCCGCGAGATGCACGACACGCTCCGGCCGCCAGCCGACGATCGCGTGGTCCACCGCCGCAGCGTTCCGGATGTCGAGCGGCATCCATTCGACGTCCTGGGCGAGTGGCTGCTGGTCGATGGCGAGCGCGCCGACGGTGGCGCCCTCTCCGGCCAAGCACGCGACCAGCCTCCGGCCGAGGAAGCCGGAGGCGCCGGTGACCAGGACGCGCACGCGATCCCCGGGCTTCAGACGGCGGCGGGCTGGCGGCGCCCGATGCGCTCCCGCCAGTAGTCGAGCAGGTCGGCGAGCGTCTTGGCGAAGGGAATTCGCGGCGCCCAGCCGGTGTCGGCCTGGAACTTCGACGCGTCGCCGATCAGGACCTCCACGTCCGAGGGTCGCAGCCGCGCCGGATCGGTCTCCACCTTGACCTCCACGCGGGCCAGGGCCAGCAGTTGGTCGAGCATCTGCCGGATGGTGATGCCGTGACCGGTCGCCAGGTTGTAGACCTCCCCGGGGCGGGCTTGGGTGGCGGCGAGCCAGTAGGCGCGCACCATGTCGCGCACATCGGTGAAGTCGCGCACCGCGTCGAGGTTGCCCACCCGCAACACCGGCTCCTGGAGGCCGGCCTCGATCGAGGCCACCTGCTTGGCGAAGTTGGAGGTGACGAACACCTCGCCGCGCCGCGGGCCGGTGTGGTTGAAGCCGCGCGTGCGCACCACCCGCAGGCCGTAGCTCATGAAGTACTGGTAGCCGAGGTAGTCCTGGGCGACCTTGGAAACCGCGTACGGGGAGAGTGGCCGGAGCGGGTTGGTCTCGCGGATCGGCACCTCGTCCGGCAGGACCAGGCCGTACTCCTCGCTCGAGCAGGCGATCTGCACCGCCGGATCGAGTCCGAGCGCCCGGATGCCCTCGAACAGGTGCGTCTGGCCAGCGACGTTGTCGGCCAACGTCTGGTGCGGCGCGACCCAGCTCGCCGGCACGAAGCTCTGCGCCGCCAGGTGGAAGATGGCGTCCGGCCGACTCTCCGCGAGGGCCCGGTGGACCGCGGTGGCGTCGGTCAGATCGCATTCGAGCAGGCGGATCCGTCCCTCGAGGTGCTCGATGTTCTCGCGCCGGCTGCGCCAGCGGTGGGTCCCGAAGACCTCCACGCCGGGTTGGTCGGCGAGCAGGTAGTCGGCGAGATGCGAGCCTGCGAAACCGGTGATGCCGGTGATCAGTACGCGTTTCATCCTGCTCTCCTTTGGCGCCTTGCGAGATGCGCGGCGAGCCCGTCCTGCCAGAGCTCGACCGGACGGCCTGCCAGTTCTTCGAAGCGATCGACCGCGAGCACCGAGTAGGCCGGGCGTCGCGCCGGCCGGGGCATCTCGTCACTCGAGATCGGCTCGACCGCGACCCGCGGCCGGTAGCGGCGGACGATCTCGCGGGCGAACTCGTACCAGCTCACGGCATCGCGGTTCTGGTAATGCACCCGGCCGGTGACCCCGGATTCTCCCAGATCCGCCAGGGCCCTCGCCAGGAAGGGGGCGTAGGTCGGTCCGCCCCGCTGGTCGGCGACCACCCGCAGGCGGTCGACTCCGGCGTCCATGCGGTCGAGCAGCGTGTCGACGAAGTTGGAGCCGCCCTCGCCGAAGACCCAGCTCGTGCGCACCACCAGCGCGCCGGGCTCGGCCTCGGCGCAACGCTCGCCGGCGAGCTTGCTCTCGCCGTAGACCGACTGCGGTGCCACCGGATGGTCCTCGCGATAGGGCGCGCTGCTCCGCCCGTCGAAGACGTAGTCGGTCGACAGGTGGATGGTCCGGGCGCCGGCGCGCCGTGCGGCGTCGATCACGACGCCGACCGCCGTGCCGTTCACCGCGTGGGCGAGCTCCGGCTCGCTCTCGCAGCGATCGACCTGGGTGAACGCGGCGCAGTTGACCACCAGCCGGGGCGCGAAGGCGGCGATCGCCGCGGCCACCCGTCCGGGATCGCGGATGTCCGCCGCCTCGATCGTCAGGCCGAGCGCCGCCCAGCCGCGGCGGCGCGCCTCCGCCACCATGGCGCGGCCGACGATTCCAGTTCCCCCGAAGACGAGCGTGCGCATGCCGGTGGGCGACGGATCACTCGCCCGTGCCGATGCCGCCGGACACGTCGAGGAAGGTGCCGACGTTCTTGAAGGTGAGGGCGAAGCGGTAGTCGCGGTCGAGCAGGTCGCCGCGCCGATACTCTCGCCCTTCGAGCCGCACGCTCCAGCATTGCGAGGCGTAGTTCAGGAAGTAGCGCTGCTGCTGGAACTCGCCGTTCTCGACGTCGTAGTTGATCTGGCCGTCGAAACGCAGGCGATCGCGTACCAGCTCCGTTCCGAAGCTGAGGCGGACCTGGTCGGAGGAGGTGGTGTCGAACTCCGGGCGGTAGCGGGTGAACCAGGTGAGGCCGAGGTCGACCCGCGGCAGCCGCGCGGTGCCGGAGAGCGAGGTCGAGTCGAGCCCGGAGAAGAGGGTGCTGTACTGCGCCTGCGCCTGCAGGCTGAAGGCCTTGCTCGGGTTGTAACGCAGCTTGCCGAAGAGCGCGCTCTCCGCGCTCTTCCGCGTGCGGTCCTGGGAGGCCTGCAACGGCTGCTCGTCGTCGAACGAGTAGGCCTGGGCGATCTCGAAGGAGAAGATCTCGAAAGCGCCGCCCGGGTTCTCGCCGGCCGGCTTGGCGAGCACCCGGTTGACCAGCGCCACCTCGGCGATGTTGCTCGGCCGCAGGGCGTCGATCTCGTCGAACTGGGCCACCCGGTCCTGGTCGTCGAAGGTGCCGAGGTAGCCGTACGACCAGCGCGGCTCGACGACGTGCTTGAACTTGGAGAATCGCCGGCCGGAGGTCTCGAAGATCCGCGAGAAGGAGGGACCGACGATGTCGACCCCCGCGGTCGGATAGACCCGTTCGAGCGCCTCGCCGCAGTAGATCTCGCCGTCTTCCGCGAGGCGATCCCCGCAGCGTTGCGCGCCCGTCTGGGTGACCGGGTCGACCACGAAGGTCGACAGGCTGTCGCCCCACCAGGTGGCGCGTCCGCCCGCCGAGACGGCGAGCGAGAACCAGGGCGCGGGACGCAGCGGCACCTTGAGCTCGGGCTTGAGGTCGAAGCGGCCGTAGCCGACGTCGTAGTAGCCGTCGCGGACGTTCTGCAGGAAATCCGCCGTCGCCGCGAGCGAGAGGTAGAGCGGCAGCTCGCCGAGCTTGCGCTCGCGCAGTTGGTATTCGACCTCCGGCAGCTGCCGCTGGACGATCGTCTCCTCGCCGGTGCCGATGAAGGTCTCGCGCTGATCGAGCAGCACGTTGAGGGATTGGGCGCCCCAGTTGCCGGTGAGGAAGGCGTTCGAGTAGAGGAAGCGCCGGGTGTTCTCCCGCTCGCCGCGTTCGAAGTCGCGGAACAGCAGGTAATCGGAGTAGTGCTCGACGTCGATCACGCCGCGCAGCCCCCACGGCAGCTTCGTGGCTTCGTGCGTCCAGTTGAGCTTCAGGCCCCCGTCCTCGACCTCGGAGTTGTAGAAGTAGTAGGCCACGGCCTGGCCGCGCGTCGAGTCGCTCGGGCGGTAGCGGAACTCGTCGCCGGCGCCGTAGAACCCCTCGCTGTAGCCGTCGAGATAGACCGTGTTGTCGTAGCTCGGGCCCAGCACCTGGTAGTAGGCGAGACCGAGGTAGCTGCCGCGCCGTTTCGAGTACCCGATGTTCGGCACCAGGAGCCCCGAGGTGCGCTCGGTCTTCGCCGGCCAGAGCATGTAGGGCCAGTAGAAGACCGGCAGCTTCTTGACGTTCAGCCGCGCGTTCCTCACCCGGGCGTAGCCTTCGATCTCGACGTCCGCGCTGGACATCGCGAAGCTCCAGTCGGGTGTCGGATCCCCGGTGCAGGAGGTGAAGCGGCCGTCGGTCACCGCGTAGTCGAGCGGCCCGGTCTTGGCGATCACGTCCCCGGAGAAGTAGTAATCGGGATGCACGAAGGCGGTGGCACTCCAGAACGTCCCGGTTCTCTGGATCAGGTCGTAGTCGACCCGCTGACCGGCGATCCGCTGCGGGCCCTGGTCGAAGACCACGTCGCCCTCGGCCTCCACCGTCATGCTGTCGCGGTGGAAGGTCAGCCGCTCGGCGCGCACCGTCACGTCGCGATACTTGATCTCGACCGCTCCGGTCGCGGTCACCGCGGACTCGTCGAGCGCCTCGATCGCGTCGGCGGCGCCGGAGACGACGCCCCCGCCCCGTTCGCTCGGCACCTTGAGATCGAAGGTGATGCGCTCCGGGGCGGCGGCGGCCGGAGGGCTCGCCGGCGGCGGCGCGGCGGGCGGCGGCGCCGGGGAGGACGGCGGCTGGGCACCCGCGGCGCCCAGCATGCTCGCCATGGCGAAGCCAGCGACCCACCACCGGCGCGTGCGCCGGCGAGAAGCTCCCGGTACCGAGCCGGGGCCGAGCCGCATCAGACCAGCCGTTCCACCACCACCGCGGTCGCCTCGCCCCCGCCGATGCAGATGCCGGCGCAGCCCCGGGTGAGTCCCCGCTCGGCCAGCGCGGCGAGCAGGGTGACGAGGATGCGGGCGCCGGAGGCCCCGATCGGGTGGCCCAAGGCCACCGCGCCACCCCGCACGTTGAGCCGGTCCATCCCGATGCCCAGCTCGTGCGCGCAGGCGAGCGCCACCACGGCGAAGGCCTCGTTGATCTCGAACAGATCGATGTCCGCGACGCCGAGCCCGGCGCGGTCGAGCGCCCGACGGATCGCACCCACCGGGGCGGTGGTGAACCACTCCGGCGCCTGCGCGAAGGAGGCCTGCGACACCAACCGGGCGAGCGGCTTCAGCCCCCGTCGGGCGGCCTCCTCGGCGGTCGCGAGGACCAGCGCGGCGGCGCCGTCGTTGATCTTGCTCGCGTTCGCGGCGGTGACCGTCCCGGCCTTGTCGAAGGCCGGCTTCAGGCTGGCCATCTTGTCGAGATCCGAGCGGAAGGGCTCCTCGTCGCGATCGACCACCGTCGTCCCCTTGCGGCCGACGATCTCGATCGGCACGATCTCGGCGGCCGAGAGTCCCGACTCCTGCGCCTGGCGAGCCCGGGCGTAGCTCTCGCGCGAGAACTCGTCCTGCGCCTCGCGCGAGATCCCGAACGTCCGCGCACAGGTCTCGGCGCAATTGCCCATGTGCTTGTCGCCGTAGGGATCCCACAAGCCGTCGTGGATCAGCGAGTCGAGCAGCTTGCCGCCGCCCAGCCGCAGCCCGTCGCGCACGCCGACCGCGAGGTAGGGAGCCTGGCTCATCGACTCCATGCCGCCGGCCGCCACCAACGAGAAGTCCCCGCAGCGCAGATCGTTGGCCGCCGACATGACGGCGCGCATCCCCGAGCCGCAGACCTTGTTGAACGTGATGGCGCCGGTCGACTCCGGACAGCCGGCGCCGAGCGCCGCCTGGCGAGCCGGCGCCTGGCCGACTCCCGCCGCGAGCACGCAGCCCAGATAGACCTGCTCGAGATCGGCCGGGGCGAGACCGCCCCGCTCGATGGCCCCCGCGAGGGCGCGAGACCCCAGCCGCGGGGCCGGCAGGTCGCGCAACGCCCCCTGGAAGGCGCCGATCGCGGTGCGCGCGGCGCTCACGATGACGACTTCGTGCATCTCTTGTTTCCTCCGGGACTTGCGCCGCCACCGGGGCTCCGTAAAGATCGGGGCGAGGCGGCGAGGATCGGCGTCACTTTAGCACACGCCGGAGGGCCGTCCGGGACCCGCATGCGCGCGCTCGGCATCGATTTCGGCGAACGACGGATCGGCCTTGCCATGTCCGATCCCGAGGGCATCTATGCCCTCCCCTCGGCGACCCTCGAGCGCACCAGCGACGCCGCGGCGATCGCCCAGATCGTCGCCCTGGTGGCGCGCGAGGGCATCGCCTGGATCGTGGTCGGCGAGCCGCGCGGACCGCAGGGCCGACCCGGCGCCGCCGCCGAGCGGGCGCGCCGCTTCGCGGCCAAGCTCGCGCGGCGGACCGGTCTTCCCGTCGAGACCGCCGACGAGACGCTCACCAGCCGCGAGGCCGACGCGCGGCTGCGCGAAGCCGGGCTCCCCGTCCGCGAGCGGCGCGGGCGACGGGACGCGCTCGCCGCCCAGCTGCTGCTCGAGGAGGCGCTCGCCCGGCGCGCCCGGCGTCGAGACGGCGACTGAATCCGATGGCGCGCCGGTTCCTCCGCGGAGTCGCGGTCCTCCTGGTTCTCCTCGCCGCCGGCGGCGCGCTCGCCGGGCGCTGGGCGGCGCGCGAGCTCGCTGCCCCGCACGCCTTCGCGGCGCCGGGCGAGGAACGGACCTTCGTGGTGCCCGCCGGCGAGCCGACTCGGACGATCCTCGAGCGCCTCGAAGCCGACGGTCTGCTGCGCTCGGCGTGGCTCGCGCGGCTCTACCATTCGCGTTGGCTGGGCGATCCCCCCCTGCTCGCCGGCGAGTACCGCTTCCGCTCTCCGGCGTCGACCCGCGAGCTGCTGCGCATCCTCCGCGCAGGAGAGGTCGCGACCTATCCGCTCACCGTGATCGAAGGCCTCACGGTCCTCGAGACGGCGCAGGCGATCGCCGCCGCCGGCTTCGGCGACGCCGCCCGGCTGGCCGCCCGCTTCGCCGATCCGGCGCTGATCCGCGACCTCGACCCCGCGGCGGACGATCTCGAGGGCTACCTCTTCCCGGACACCTACCGCTTCCCGCGCGGCGCGAGCGAGGCGGCGATCGTCGCGGCCCTGGTCGCCAACTTCCAGCGCCAGTGGACGAGGGCGATCGCGCCCCGGCTCGCGCCTCGGGACGGTCGGTCGGTGCGCGAGGTGGTGATCCTCGCCAGCCTGGTCGAGAAGGAAGCCCGACTCGACGCCGAGCGCCCGCTCATCGCGGCGGTCTACGCCAATCGCCTGCGCCGCGGCATCGGCCTCTACGCCGATCCCACGATCATCCACGGCTTGAAGCTGGAGGGACGCTGGGACGGCAACCTGCGCCGGCGCGACCTGGAAAGCGACTCGCCGTGGAACACCTACCGTCGGCCCGGGCTCCCCCCGGGCCCGATCTGCTCGCCGGGGCTGGCCAGCCTCGGCGCCGCGGCGCTGCCCGCGGAGGTCGACTACCTCTACTTCGTCAGCCGCAACGACGGCAGCCACGTCTTTTCCTCGACGCTCGGCGAGCACAACCGCAACGTCCAGCATTGGCAGCGCGACTACTTCCGTCGTCAGCGCGCGCCGTAGGGAAGTCCGCGAGACTCCCGCCGGTCGCGGCGCGCGGACCTACCCCGTTTGCGATTGACAGCGCCGGCGATCCGCTGTGGAATAGGCAACAATCCATGCATCCATGGCAGCGGGGGGCAGCATGAACACACGCGACCAGTTCGGCAACTACCTTCTCCTGAAGAAGCTCTCCGAGGACGCCCTGGGGGAGAGCTTCCGCGCCGGCCGGCTCGGCAAGCAGGGCGTCGAGCGCGTCGTCCTGCTGCGCGTCTTCAACGGTCAGGGCCTGGACGGCGAGCGCCTGGCGCAGCGCATCGCGGCCCGGGCGCCGCTGCAGCAGGCGTTGCGCAGTCCCAATCTCGGCCAGGGCATCGATCAGGGCCAGGTGCGCGGCGTGCCTTACGTCGCCTACGACTACGTCTCCGGCAAGAGCCTCGGCCAACTGCTCGAGCAGGCGGCGAAGAAGAACTCCCCCATTCCGCTCGATCACGCGCTGCTCATCGCCGAGCGCATCGCGCTCGGCCTCGCCGTGGCCTACGAGACACGGGTCGGGGACGAGCGCGTGCAGCACGGATTCCTCGCCCCTCAGCTCGTCCTGGTCTCCAACGAAGGCGAGATCCGCCTGCTCGGTTTCGAAGCCTCGATCGGCCTGCGCGAGTTCGCCGGGCATCCGCTGATCAAGCAGAGCGCGGGGCGGTACCTCGCGCCCGAGGTCCTGACCGGCGCCGCGCCGGCCAAGGCCGACGACGTCTACAGTCTCGGCGCCCTGCTCTTCGAGCTGCTCACCGGCAAGCCGCTGCCGATCGCGAGCAGCGGTCAGGCGGCCGCAGTCGACCAGGCGATCGTCGCCGCCGACGGCGGCAACCTGCATCCCGAGCTCGCCAACCTGCTCAAGCGGAGCCTGGCCCCACGCGAGCAGCGCATCGGCGACGCCGTCACCTGGCACAAGACCCTCGCCAAGCTGATGTTCGACGGCCAGTACAACCCGACGACCTTCAATCTCGCGTTCTTCATGCACAACCTCTTCCGGGAGGAGATCGAGCGCGAGACGCAGGAGATGGAGCTCGAGAAGACGACCGCCATCCCCGTGCCCGCACCCGCCGCTGCGGCACCGGCGGCGGCCCGGCCCGCCGCGCCCGCCGCCGCGGCGCCGCAGCGCGAGCCCGGGCCGGTGCGCGAGGACACCTCGGTCTTCCGCGATCGCTACGGCATGGAGGGCAAGCCCGCCGGCGGCGGCAAGAAGAACCTCCTCCTGGTCGCCGGGCTCGCCGGCGTCGCCGTGCTCGCGGTCGTCGGATACCTCCTCTTCGGTCGCGGCGGGAGCTCCGCTGCCCCCGCCGCGAGCACCCCGCCGGAAACCGCAGCGGCCGCCGCCCCGGCGCCTTCCCAGCCCGCCGGACCGACGCCCGAGGAGATCCAGGCGCAGATCGCCAAGATGGTCTCCGACCAGTCGAAGCAGCTCGAAGCGGGGCTCAAGGCGCAATACGACGAGCAGATGAAGGCGCTGCAGAAGCAGCTCGAGGACGCCAAGAAGTCGCAGGCCCAGCTCGCCACCGCGCCGCCTCCGGCGGCGCGACCGGCGGAGACGCCGGCCCCGGCACCAGTCGAAGCCAAGCCCGCCCCGCTCCCCGCCGCCGAGACGAAACCGCCGGTTCCCGAAGCCAAGCCGGTGGAGACCAAGCCGGCGGTCCCAGAGCCCAAGGCCGCCGAGCCGGCACCGGCGCCCGCGGCGCCCGCGAGTGTGCGGGTCGGCGACCTGGTGACCATGGGGCCGGGCGTCGTGCCGCCGAAGATGACCCGCCGCGGCACCTTCCGCTATCCGCCGATGGCGCAGCGCATGCGCAAGGAGGCCCAGATCACGGTCAAGGTCCTGATCGACGAGACCGGCCGGGTGGTCGACGCGCAGAACGCCGGCGACAAGGTCGGCTTCGGGATGGACGAGGCGGCGATCGACTATGCCCGCAGCTGCGGCTACTCTCCGGCGACCAAGAACGGCGTGGCGGTCAAGATGTGGCTCGACCTCAAGGTCTCCTTCAGCCTCGGCAGCTGACGCCCACCCATCCGCCAGAAAACGGAGAGGCGCCCTCGCGGGCGCCTCTCGTGTTCTCGACCGCGAAAGCGGGTCGGACTACAGGTCGGCTGCCTTGATCGAGGCCACGAGCTGCTGCACGACCGGCTTCATGACCTTGTCGAACATCCGATCGTCGTAGTCGACGCCGCCGCCGAAGCCGCCGATCGACAGCTTGAACTTGGCGTCCTCGCCGCGCGCCTCGTCCGCCCACAGGATCTCGCCGGTGGTGGTGTCGATGATGCGCGCGTTGGCCGCCGCCACGAACGTCTTCTTGCCGCCCGAGAAACTCGGCAGGCCGCCGACACCGGGGCCGTGCGCGGAGGTTCCCTGGGCGCCATACTCGGTCACGGCGCCGGTCAGGAAGTACTGCACGCCCAAGAGCTTGCCCGCCTTGATGGCGGTCTTCGGGTCGATGTCACCGGCGAGCGACATGTTCTTCTCCTGCATCAGGGCCGCCAGCTGCTCGCGGTCGATGACGCGGAACTTGCCGCTCTTGACCAGCTCGGTGACGAAGACGTCCTGCATCGCCGCGGCACCGCCGCTGTACCACCACTGATTGTCCGCCTTGTTCTTGAACTCGAGCACCGCGATCCGCGGCTTCGCGTTGTCGGCCGCCTCGGCCACCGTGCCGACGATGGCGAACGCAAGCGCGATGAAACAAGTCACTGCCAACCCACGCTTCATGTCTTTCCTCCTTGAGGTCCGGCGCATTCTAAGCCCTACCCGTGACAAACGCCACGGGTGGCTCAGAGGTGACAACTCCGCGCTGCAAACGCCGGACCGGCCCCCCTCTCGCGCCCCAGCCCCGGGGAGCCTAGCGGCCCCAGGAACCCCGATCCTGGGCGTCGAGGACGGCCAGAGCCGCGATGTTGACGATGTCGGCGACCTCGGAGCCCCGCTGCAGGACATGGACGGCCTTGTCCATGCCGAGCAGGATCGGTCCGATCGCCTCCGCCTTGGCCAGCCGCCAGATCAGCTTGTAGGCGATGTTGGCCGACTGCAGCTCGGGGA
>CAYZWR010000049.1:0-23436 GCA_964481735.1 uncultured Thermoanaerobaculia bacterium | reverse complement strand
GAGTTCGTGCGCTCGGAGTCGGGGCGCTACGACCCGGCGATGGACCGGCGCGGGAAGCACCTGGCGAACGTCTGCCGCGGCTCGCGCAAGGACCTTCGGGACGCGGTGACGAAGGCGCGCGGCGCCAGCGAGAAGTGGTCGGGCTCCACCGCCTACCTGCGCGGGCAGATCCTCTACCGGATGGCGGAGATGCTGGAGGGGCGCGCGGCGGCCTTCGAGAATCTGCTCCGGCGAACGTCGGGGAGCACCGCGGCAGCGGCGCGGCGGGAGGTCCGCCTGGCGATCGACCGCATCGTCCACTACGCCGGCTGGGCGGACAAGTATGGCGCGCTGCTGTCGAGCGTCAACCCGGTCGCCTCGTCCTACTTCGACTTCTCGCTCCCCGAGTCGACCGGCGTGGTCGGCGTGGTGGCGCCGGAGCGGCCCGCGCTGCTCGGTCTGGTGAGCCACGTGCTGCCGGTGATCGTCTCCGGCAACGTGGCGGTCGTGCTGCTGAGCGAGCCCGATCCGCTCCCCGGCCTGGAGTGGGCCGAGGTGCTGGCGACGAGCGACCTGCCGGGCGGGGTGATCAACCTGATCTCCGGCCAGCGGGCCGAGCTCGTCCCCCACCTCGCGCGCCACATGGACGTCAACGCGCTCGCCCTCGCCGGCCTGCCGCGGGAGCTCGCCACCCAGGCGCTGCAGGACGCCGCGGTCAACGTCAAGAGGGTGCGGACCTACGACCTCGCCGACTACGCCGCCGAGAGCGCGCAGGGCCTCGACTTCATCCGTGCGACCGTGGAGATCAAGACCACCTGGCATCCGGTGGGTTGGTAGAATCAGCTTCGGGCGACCCGTTGCACTCTGGAGAGCGAGGCTGGCCATGGTCCTGCGAAAGTCGACGACGGGCGCGGTCCCTGCGCTCCTCCTCCTCGTGGTGGTTTCGGCCGGGGGTTGCGGTGGCGATGGCAGCGGACGTTCTCCCACGGCGCCGATGCCGGCCGAGGCCCTGAACCGCGCCGCAGAGACCGCTTCGGCCGCGGCAGCGGCGAGCGTGTTCGCGGTCTCGACCGACACCGTGTTGAATCTGGCCCATCTCGAGAGCCTCGGGACCTACGACCCGGCGTCGGGCTGGTGGCAGGCGAACCTCGCGCTGCAGAACGGCTGGCCGGCGCGCCTCCGCTGGCAGCTGGGAGATGCCGACGGCACGGTGCAGGCGCACTACCTCGGCGCGACGACGACCTGGGTGCGAGTCGTGGGCTCGACCACGGCCTCGGTCCAGTACGCGGGCAGCAGCGAGCACGCGCTGGTCGACGTGACCTTCGACCTCACCCTTCGAGGGATCGAGGCGTCCTCCAACTGGGTGACCTACGATGGCGGCGGAACCTGCTCCGCGCCGAATCTCGCCGCGACCTTCCTCGTGATGCATCTCGGTCAGCCTCGTTCCGGCACCGGGTTCCCCGGCGACGGCGCCATGAACGTGAACGTGCGCGAGACCAACGTGAACCTGCGCTTCCGCGGGCAGCAGGGGGTCGAGGGGATGTACTACGACCCGTACAACCTGAAGTCCTTCTCGGTCGATCTCACGAACGGGGACATCTACCGCAACTAGGCTCCGAGTCGCGCCCTGACGCGCGGTCTCCCGCTCTCCGCGGAGCCTGATAGGGTCGCGCCTCTCGACCGCGGACCATGGACTCCGACCGCTGGCAGCGCCTCTGGACGCTGTTCCACGGCGCTCTCGAGCGCCCGGAGGGGGAGCCGCGCGACGCCTTCCTCGGCGAGGCCTGCGGCGGCGACCTCGCGCTGCGGCGCGAGCTCGATTCGCTGCTCGCCGCCGAGCGCGAGGGAAACCCGCTGCCGACCGCCTCCCTCGTCGCCGAGCGCACCCTGGCCTTCGAAGCGCCCGCGGGGAGCCTGATCGGGCCCTACCGCGTGGTGCGCAAGCTCGGCGAAGGGGGGATGGGACAGGTCTACGAGGCGGCGCAGGAGTCGCCGGTTCGCCGCCGGGTCGCGCTCAAGCTGATCAAGCTGGGCATGGATACGGCCGAGGTCGTGCGCCGCTTCGAGGTCGAGCGCCAGGTTCTCGCGCGCATGGACCACAGCGCGATCGCGCGGGTCTACGACGCCGGCGTGACGCCCGAGGGGCGCCCCTACTTCGCGATGGAGCTGGTGGACGGGCCGGCGCTGACCGACTACTGCGATCAGCGCCGGCTCTCGATCCGCCGGCGGATCGAGCTCCTCGCGACGGTCTGCCGCGCGGTGCACTCGGCGCACCAGAAGGGGATCATCCACCGCGACCTCAAGCCCTCGAACGTCCTGGTCGCCAGCGAGGACGGTCGGGCGCTCCCCAAGGTCATCGACTTCGGCATCGCGCGCGCGATCGATCCCGGCTGGGGAGAGAGCTCTCTGGTCACCCGCTTCGGCCAGCTCGTCGGGACGCCGGGGAGCATGAGCCCGGAGCAGGCTGCGATGAGCGCCGATCTCGACACCCGGACCGACGTCTACTCGCTCGGGGCGCTGCTTTACGAGCTGCTCGCGGGCGTGCCGGCGTTCGACTTCAGCAGCACGCCGTTCCCCGAGGTGTTGCGCCGGATCCGCGACGAGGAGCCGCCGCCGCCGAGCTCTCACTTCGCCGCCGCGAGCGAGGCTTGCCGGGAGCGCGCGGCGAGCCGGGGCGGCGAGCCGGCGCTGCTGCGTCGCGCGCTCGCCGGTGAGCTCGACTGGATCGTGGCCAAGGCGATGGCCAAGGAGCCCGAGCGGCGCTACGGATCCGCCGCGGACCTCGCCGAAGACCTCGAGCGCCACCTGGCATTTCAGCCGATCGCCGCGGGCCCGCCGGGCGGCCTCTACCGCTGGCGCAAGTTCCTGCGCCGCCACCGGGTCGAAGCCGCCGCGGCGGGGCTGGTCCTCGCCGCGCTCGTGGCGTTCGGCATCACCATGGCGGCGCAGTCGCGCCGGCTCGCCCGGGCGCTCGCCGGCGAGGAGCGCGAGCGCCGAACCGCGGGCCAGGTCTCGGAGTTCCTCGTCGAGATCCTCGAGCAGCCCGATCCGGCGGTGGCGCGTGGCGCCGACGTCACGGTGCGCCAGGTGCTCGACCGTGGCGCCGAGCGGATCGAGCGCGACCTCGACGGCCAGCCGGAAATCCAGGGACGGCTGCTCGGCACGATCGGCCGCGTCTTTCTCAACCTCGGCGCGTTCGATCAGGCGGCGGCGCCGCTCGAGCGCGCCCTGGAGCTCGCGCGCCAGACGCACGGCCCCGAGCACCCGGAAGTCGCCGCGGCGCTCCACAAGCTGGGCGAGCTCGAATTCGAGCGCGCCCGCTACGAGCCGTCGCGGCGATTCGCCGAGGGGGCGCTCGCGATGCGGCGGCGGACCCTGCCCGCTGGCGACCCGGCGATCGCCGACAGCCTCGACCTGCTCGCCGTCCTCGAGCGCCAGGGGGGGGACCTCGAGTCCGCCACGCGCCTGCACGAGGAGAGCCTGGCGATCAAGCTGGCGGCGCTCGGGAGCGCCGATCCCGCGGTCGCCGAGAGCCACAACTACCTGGGCATCGTCCGCCGCTGGAGTGGCGACCTCGCCGGGGCCGAGGCCGAGTACCGGCGCGCGCTGGCGATCTGGCGCGCCGCCCACGGCGAGGACCATCCGAAGGTCGCCATGGCGCTCAACAATCTCGCCCTGGCGGTCCACGTGCGCGGCGATTACGCCGAGGCCCGGCGACTCTTCGCCGAGCTCCTGCCGCTGCGACGCCGGCTGCTCGGCGCCGAGCATCCCGATTTCCAGGTGACGCTCGCCAACTACGCCAAGCTGCTGCACGACATGCGGGACCTCGCGGGCGCGGAGGCGGCCTACCGCGAGGCGCTCTCCCTCGGCGAGCGCTCGCTCGGCGGCGAGCACCCGCAGGTCGCCTCGACGCTCGCCGACTTCGCCGGTGTGCTCGCCAAGCTCGGCAGGCTCGAGGAGGCCCGGACGGCAGCCGCACGCTCGCTCGCCATCCGTCGCAAGGTCTTCGGTGAGCAGCACTCGGCGGTCGCGGCGTCGCTCGCCTACCTGGGCGAGGTCGCCGAAGCGAGCGGCGATCGCGCGGCGGCCGGGAGCTACTTCGAGCGCTCGCTCGCCATGCTGCGCGCGGTCTCGGGCGCGCACCCCGCGACCGCCCAGGCGCTGGAGAAGCTCGGTCTCTTCCGGCTGCGCGGCGGCGATACGTCCGGCGCCCTGCCGCTGCTCGAGGAGGCGGTCGCCATGCTGCGCGCCAAGGTCCCCCCCGCCGATCGACGGCTGGCGCGCGCCGAGAGCGGGTTGGGCGCCTGCCTCGCGGCGCTCGGCCGCACCGCCGAGGCCGAGGCGTTGCTCGCCGCCAGCGTCGAGAAGCTCTCCGCCTTCGAGACGCCGGAGACGGTGCTTGCCCGCGAGCGTCTCGCCGCGCTGCGCGCCTCGCGCGGAGGCTGAGCGGGCGGCCTCCGGAGCTCAGCCCGGCGCCGGTCCCCGCCGCGCCAGCTCGCGGCGAAGCCAGGCGCGCGCCGCCGTCCAGCGGCGCGAGACGGTGCGCTCCGAGGTGTCGAGCGCTGCGGCGGTCTCGGGAAGCGAGAGCCCGGCGAACTGATGGAGCTTGACCACCACCGCCATCTCCGGATCCTGGGCCTCGAGACGCGAGAGCGCCTCGTGGAGGGCGAGGAGGTCAGTCGCCTGGGGCGATTCGCCCATGATGCGCTCGTCGAGGGTCACCCGGACCTGCCCGCCGCCATGCTTCTCGCGAGCGACGCGGCGCGCGCGCTCGATCAGGATGCGGCGCATCGCCTCGGCGGCGGCGGCGAAGAAGTGGGCCCGGTTCGCCCACGGCGGATCATCGTGGCCGACGAGCCGCAAGTAGGCCTCGTGGACGAGGGCGGTGGGGGTGAGCGTCAGGGCACCGCGCTCGCGCGCCATGCGGGCGCGGGCGAGCCGCCGCAGCTCGTCGTAGACCAGGGGCAACAGATCGCGCGCCGCCTGCGGGTCGCCCGCAGTGATCGCGCTCAGGATCTCCGTCGCCGGATGCCGCGCGGGGCCGTTCATGCGGAGGCGACGCGGTTGCGACCGGATTCCTTGGCGCGATAGAGCGCGCGGTCGGCGGCGGCGATCGTCGGCTCGAGACGGGTCGGGTCGCGGTGCTCGGCGACCCCGAACGAGGCGGTGAGCAGGAGCGTGCTCCCTGCGAGCTCGAAGGGGCTGGCGGCGATCGCGGCGCGCACCATCTCGGCCACCTGCGTCGCCCCCGCGGCGTCGGTCTCGGGAAGGAGGAGGATGAACTCCTCGCCTCCCCAGCGCGCCACCAGGTCCTGCGCGCGCAGCGCGTCGCGGATGCCTCGGGCGATGCCGCTCAGCGCGGCGTCGCCCGCCGCGTGTCCGAGGGTGTCGTTCACCCGCTTGAAGCGGTCGACGTCGGCGAGCACGATCGCAAAAGGTCGGCCCGACCGGCGGCTGCGCTCGAGCTCGGCGGCGCACGCTTCGAGGAACCCGCGGCGGTTGGGCAGCCCGGTGAGCGCGTCGGTGCGCGACATCTCGGCGAGCTGGCGGTTGGCCTCCTGCAGGGCGACGGTGCGCTCTTCGACGCGTCGCTCGAGATCGCGGCGAAGCCCGTCGAGCTCGCGGCGCTCCCGCTCCCCCTGATCGGCGAGCGACTTCGCCGAGGCCAGGAACAGGACGATGAACCCGATGGCCGGCAGCCCCTGGACCACCGGCAGCAAACGGAGCTGCATCAGGACGTCGAGAATCAGGCAGACCATGAGGACGGCGAATCCGCCGGCCACGAAACGGACGTCGCGGTCCCCCTCGCGCACCGCGCGCACGGCGCGCGCCATCGCCCAGCCGAGCAGCACGAAGACCGTGACGAACAGGACCGGCTCGGCGGCGGGCAGCCAGGCGAAGCCGGCGAGCGCCGCGGCGAGGACGGCAAGTCCCGCGCAGGCGCGGGCGACTCGCCCGGCGGGGCGTCGGCCGAGCGTCGCGACGAGCTCGAAGAGGCAGGTCGTCGCCAGGGCCACGGCGACGAAGTTGATCCCCGCGACGACCCGGTTGGGCGGCTCGTCCTGCCAGCGCAGCAGCATCCCGGTGAGGTCGACGGCAAGCGCCGAGAAGCTCGCTCCGGCGAGCCAGAGGTGGCCGCGTCGGCCGTTCCGCCGGAGCCCCAGATCGAGATGGAGGCTGCCGAAGAGCAGGTAGACCCCGGCCGCGAAAGCGTCGAAGTACTCGACGGCTGACGGCATGACCTCGATTATCCGGCGATCGAGCCGCCGAGGCCAACCGGCCGGCGCGGGGCCGATTCTCTAGAATCCACGCCATGGAACGCCAGGAGAGCACTGCCGTGGCCGAGCGTGAAACCCCGGGGGGGCAACGGGGCATCGTCAACTCGGTGGCCTACCGGTCGGGCCGCCGGGTAGCGGCGCTCGCGATCGAGGAGATCCCCGCGATGTTGGCCGATCCGGAGGTCTTCGTCTGGCTCGGCCTCTTCGAGCCCGATGCGGCCCTGCTCGAGCGCGTCCAGGCGGCCTTCGGGCTGCACGATCTGGCGGTGGAGGACGCCCAGCGCGCCCACCAGCGGCCCAAGCTCGAGCGCTATGGCGACTCGCTCTTCATGGTGCTGCGCACCGCTCAGTTCGTCGGCGGCAGCGAGCGGCTCGCCTTCGGCGAGACGCACGTCTTCGCCGGCCCGCGCTACGTGGTCACCGTGCGCCACGGCTCGCTCAAGTCGCACGTCGACCTGCGGGCGAGGTGCGAGGAGGCGCCCGAGAACCTGGCGCTCGGCACGGGCTACGTGCTCTACGCGCTGCTCGACTTCGTGACCGACCAGTACTTTCCGATCTTCGAGGAGCTCGAGGAGCAGTTCGAGCGCATCGAGACCGACGTCTTCGACGGGATCTCCGAACGCGAGACGACCGAGCACATCTACGACCTGCGCCGTGACCTGCTCCACCTGAGGCGCGCGGTCCACCCCCTGCTCGACATCGGCCAGCGCCTCGAGCGTCTCGAGGGGCCGCTCATGCCCGAGGAGATCCGGGTCTACATCCGCGACGTGCACGATCACCTGCTGCGGATCCACGAGATGCTCGACGGACTGAGCGAGATGGCCGGCTCGGCGCTCGAGGCGCATCTGTCGTTGCTCTCGATCGCGCAGAGTGATCAGACGAAACGGCTCGCGGCCTGGGCGGCGATCATCGCCGTGCCGACCATGGTGGCCGGGATCTACGGCATGAACTTCAAGCACATGCCCGAGCTCGAGTCGCAGGTGGGTTACCCGGCGGTCGTGGGCGGCATGGCGCTGGTCTGCCTCGTCCTCTACCGCCAGTTCAAGCAGAGCGGCTGGCTCTAGATGGAATCGACCGGTCGCCGGCGCGGGGCGCGAGGCGGCTGGTATCTTCGCGGCATGCTCCGCCCGCCCGCCGCCCGTGCCGCCGTCGTCGCGTGGATCGCGCTGCTGGCCGTCGTCTCGGCGGTCTCGGGCGACGGCGGAGTGCCGCTCCTGGTTTCGATCGACGACCTGCCGATGACCGGCGGCGGGTTGCATGCCGAGCCGGCCGAACGCGAGGCCGCGACCCGCGGCATGTTGGCGGCGCTCGCTGCCCACCGGGTGCCGGCGGTCGGTCTGGTGACCTGGGGGAATGTCCGCGGCCCCGCCGATCTCGCCCTGCTCGAGCGCTGGCTCGCCGCCGGGCACGAGCTCGGCAACCACTCGTACCGCCACCTCGACTACCATCGGACGGAGACCGCGGCCTGGCTCGCCGACGTCGAAGCGGCGCGCGTCGAGTTGGCCGGTTTCCTCGCCGCGCGTGGCCGCTCCGGGCCGCGCTTCTTCCGCTTCCCGATGCTCCGCGAGGGGGACAGCGCCGCCAAGCTCGACGCGGCGCGCGCCTGGCTGGCGAGCTCGGGGCAGCGCAGCCTGCCGGTGACCATCGACGATCAGGACTGGTCGTTCGAGCGGCCTTTCGTGGAGGCGGCGCGAGCGGGCGATGCCACCGCCCTCGAGCGCGTCGTCGAGAGCTACCACGAGGCGCTGCATCTCGCGGTGCGCCACCATCGGGAGACCTCGCGTCGCCTCTTCGCGCGGGAAGTGCCGCAGATCCTGCTGCTTCATGCCACGGCGATCGGCGCCGCGGAGTGGGACCGCCTCTTCACCTGGCTCGAGGGCGAGGGTTTCCGTTTCGCGGCTGCCGACGAAGTGCTCGCCGATCCGGTCTTCGCCGAGGCACCGCGGTTCCTCGGGCCCCGCGGACCCGGGCTCTGGGACCGGGTGCTCGACGGCCGCCGGCGGAGCGAGGCGGAGGCGGCGCTACGGGCGCTGCTCGCCGAGCAGACCGCGGCCTGGAATCGCGGCGATCTCGCGGCGTTCACCGCGGTCTACGCCGAGGAGGCGCTTTTCGTCTCGCCTTCGGGAACGCGCGAAGGGAGGGACGAGGTGCTCGCGCGCTACCGCCGGAGCTATCCCGACGCGGGCACCATGGGGCGGCTGGAACTCGAAGTCGAACGCCTCCGCCTGACCGCCGGCGGCGAGGTCTCGATGCTCGGCGACGCGGTGCCGGGCGAGGTCCACGGTGCCCGGGTCCTCGCCCGCTGGACCCTCACCCGCGAAACCCCCGAGGGTCCGGTCTCGCGCAGCGGGCCGACGCTCATCGTCTTCGAGCGCCGGCAGGGGCGCTGGTGGATCGTCGAGGACGCCTCGATGGAGGCGGAGAAGCCCGGCAACGGCTGAACAGGTCGGACGGCGCGGTAAGCTCTCCTCCGACCGACATCCCGTCCACCCGGAGGAACTCATGGCGCCGTCGTTCGAAGCCCAGCAGTCCTACGCCAATCACGTTCGCAAGTTGCCGGCGCTCTACCTCGGCGCCGGAGTGCTCGCCGCGCTCGCCCTGGCGGGCTCGATCGCCGAGTTGGTGCGCCATCCGTCGGTCGTCGCGGCGACGTTGCTCACGCTCGCCGCCGCCGCCGGCCTGGCGCTCTACTACGGCCGGGTGAACGCCTTGCGGGTCCAGGACCGGATCATCCGCCTCGAAGAGCGGCTCCGGCTCGAGCGCCTGCTGCCCGCCGAGCTCAAGGCGCGCGCCGCCGAGCTCACGGTCGAGCAGCTCGTCGCCCTGCGCTTCGCGAGCGACGGTGAGCTCGCGGAACTGGTGCGCGCGGTGCTCGAGGAGAGACTGACCGAGCGGGACCCGATCAAGCGGCGCATCGGCTCCTGGCGCGCCGACTGGCTGCGCGTCTGAGCGCGGCGGAGGTCCCGCCAGGCGAACAGCTCAGGGTACGGTCGCCGACCAGCGATCGGGATCGCCGCTCTCGAAGCCGTCCCCGAAGAGGTTGGCGCCCGGCACGAAGAGCACCGCGATGCCGCGCGAAGCGCAGCTCATCCAGAGCTCGTAGCCGCCAGCCACCGAGCGCACTTCGAGCGCGACGATCTGGGCGTGGGGCAGGCCGCCCCACTGCGGCTGACCTTCGCGGGGCGCGGAGTAGATCCCGGCGGTCGCGCCGTCGAACCAGACCAGCCCGTGCGGCCCGGAGCCGAAGGGATCGAAGACGGTGTACCAGAGCTTGCCGTCGGGAGTCACCGCCAGGGGGCTCGCGGCCATGGCGGAGATGCCGCCGAGCGACGTGAAGTACTGATAGGTGCCGCCGTTGGCGTCGAGCCGGAAGATGCCCTGGGTGGAGCCGAGCCAGGCGATGCCGTCCGGCGCCGCAGCCACCGTTCCGAGAACGTCGCTCTGGATGTCGAGCTCGGGGAACTGGTCGTAGGTCCGCGAGAAGCGGTAGGCGCCGTCGGTTCGGATGATCTCGGCGTAGGTGCTCGCCCAGACCGTGCCGGGGCGCGTGGGGTCGCGTTGCAGGTTGTTTCCCCAGGCGCCGTTGTTGTCCACCGGGACCCAGCTCGCCCCGTCGAGGTAGCGCAGGTCGAAGTAGGGACCGAGGGACCAGAGCCGTCCACTGGAGTCCTCGACCAGGCCACGGCTCTCGCTGGCGCCCCCGAGGTCGCTCCATTGCGTTCCGTCCCACTGGTGGTGTCCGTCGTAGGTGGGATTGGGCACCACCGCCGGAATCGTCGTGCGAACGCCCACCTGCTGGCAGTTGTCGTTCGGGAAGGGCCAGTCGACGCCGAGACCGTACTGTGCGTTGTTGTAGCCGGTCCAGCGGACGCCGTCGAACTCGGTCATCCCGCCCACGCCGGGTCCCGCGTTGGCGCAGGCGTAGACGTGTCCGGTCGCCGGATCGATCGCGAGGTCGCTGTTGAAGGCATCGAACTGGCCGCTGTTGGTCACCCGGTAGCGCTGCCAGAGGCCGGAGACGACGTCGTGCCGGGCCGCTCCGCCGATGCCGCTCACCCAGACATTGCCCTCCGCGTCGAGGTCGAGGGCGTAGGTGTAGGCACCTTCGCGCCAGATTCCGAGATCCTCCCAGGCGCCGCCGCGCAGCTGCCAGACCCGGCTGTTGCCGTCGGCGAGCAGCGCCTCTCCGTCGCCGTAGGCCTTGAAAGCCCAGATCGGGGGAGTGACCGCCGGCAGGACGAGCTGCGGAGGCGAGACCCAGGTGCCGTCCGGCTGCCGGTAGTCGAGCGAGTAGACCGGATCGCTCCCGACGAATCCGGCGAACCGGCGCATCCAGAGGTTGCCCGTCTCGTCGACGCAGTCCTTGCCCGGCATCTCGAGCAGCGCTCCGGGAACGAAATCGAACGGGTGGTGGGTCCAGAGCTGGGTCACGGAGTCGAAAACGACCAGGGCGGAGCTGTTCTCGCTGTCGGCCCAGACCAGGTAGCCGCCTCCGGGCTTGGGCTGCACCGCGACGCGTGCCACGCTCCAGACCAGCTGCGGCCAGTTGTTGCCTCCCTGAGGCGCCGCGCCGCCGGTCCAGGTGTGCCAGTCGGAGGTCCCCGGCGTGTGGCGCACCACCCCGCCCTGGGCCCCGCCGAAGCCGACCAGGGCGAACCAGACCGTGCCGTCGGGAGCGATGTCGAGGTCGCGGGCGCCACCCTCGGCGAGCTCCGGGCTCGCCGAGGCGAAGTTGACCAGCGTCGAGGCGCCGATCGCCGGGTTCATTCTCAAGGCGCCGCGCCAGGTCGACATCCAGAGGTTGCCCAGGGCGTCGGGCACGATGTCGCTCACCCGCGCCGTGCCGGTGGTGTCGGGATGGCCGATGACCGGGTAGTCGACGTTGGAGACGTTGATCCAACGACTCTCGGCCTGGACGAGCTTGGCGAGGCCCCCTTCCTCGAATCCGGGATCGTACCCTCCGATCCAGGGATCGCCGTCGGGTCCGACCCAGATCGCCTCGTGATAGTCGCCCTGGATGCCGGTGTTGCCCGGCCGGTAGTAACGCCAGGTCGATCCGGGAAGGACCTGGGCGAGGAGAACGGAGGTGCCGAGGAGCAGCGCGGCGAGGAGCAGCAGCGTGCGCCGTCGGAGCGTACGGCGGGCGAGGAGTGTCAGGGACGTTCGGTCGGCGGAAGTCATGGTCCTTGGGCTTGGACAGTCGGCAAACGACGATGGAACAGAGGAGTCGAGCTCGTCGCGAGCGAGCCGGAACATTGGCGCAAGCACTGCCGACGGTGCAACCCCCATCGGGGTAGGTGTTCTGCGCTAGCTGAAACAGGTCTCGCTTCAGGGCCGGCGCTTCCCCTCCAGGTGCTGCCCGCCCTGATGGAGGACGAGGGCGTTCGCCGATTCGCCGGGCGCCGCGCGGCGGAACTCGATCTGCGCGTCGACTTCCGCGAAGAAGAAGCGGTCCTCGCCTTCGGCGAGGAGCTCGAGCCGATCTTGTCCGGTCAGTTGCGCGAAGAGCCGGTCCGCTTCGCGGGTGACCACGAGGTCGAAGCCCGGGGCGAGGCTGTAGGTGCCGAGGAGGGCATCCCAGACCGCGGGCTCGGCGACGGCGATCGCGACCCGCTCGGGGGCGAGCGGCTCGGCGGTCCGCAAGGAACGGAAGACCGGACCGACGCCGAGGTCGACGCGCAGAGCGGCGATCTCACCGGCCGGGTTGCGCTCGAAGGTGACCGCGGTGCGATCGTCGGTGGTCTCGAAGGCGTCCCGCCCGAGGGGCCGCAAGGGGTGGAGCGATCCTCCGGTGCGCTGCAGGCGCAACGTCGTCCCGCGGCGCGTCACCTGACGCCGGTCGCCGGCCTTCTCGGGAACCAGGTAGACGCCGACGTAGGCGTCGAGCTCGTGCTCGGCGAGCACCAGCGCCGGCGGGGCAGGCGACGCGCCGCCGAGCGCGTGCTCGGCGATCCGGTGGGCGAGGCCGCGGGGATCTCCCGCCGGATTGTTGGAGAGGATCACCACCAGGAGCTCCTCTCCCGGCACCCGCAGCAGGTCGCAGACGAAGCCGTGGATGCCTCCGCCGTGCTCGTGAACCGGGCGGCCGGCGATCTCGCCCGGCATGTTGCCCAGGCCGTAGCGGGTCGAGACGCCGTCCTGTGCGCCGCCGCGCAGCACCACGGCGGTGAACATCCGGTCGCGTGACGCGGGCGCGATCACCCGGCTGGTCTCCAGCGCGTCGCTCCAGCGCGCCAGGTCGTCGACCGTAGACATCAGCGCGCCAGCGGCGAACGGTTGGGTGAGCGAGAGATAGGGCGCGTTGGTCCAGCCGGACGGCCCCTTCACGTAACCGCTCACCCGTCCGCGCACGATCTCTTCCTGGTGTCCGTAGCGCGTGTCGTGCATGCCGAGCGGCGCGAGGAGCTCGTGCTCGACATAGTCCTCGTAGCTCGCGCCGGTTACCCGCTCGATCACCGCTCCGAGCAGCACGTAGCCCGAATTGCTGTAGCTCCAACTCGTTCCAGGGGAGAAGTCCAACGGCTTGCCGCGGAAGAGACCGATCAGCGCGTCGAGCTCCATGTCCTCGCGCCAGCGTGGAATCCACTCCGGCATGTCGGTGTAGTTGGGGACGCCCGAGGTGTGGGAGAGCAGCTGCTCGAGGGTGATGATCTCGCCGGCGGTCGGAAACTCGGGCAGGTATCGGGTGAGCGGATCGCCGAGCGCCAGCTTCCCCTGCTCGGCGAGGCGCAGGATCGCGGCGGCAGTGAACTGCTTGGTCACCGAGCCGATCTCGAACACCTGCTCGGGCGCGACGGGGATGCCCAGGTCAAGGTTGGCGAGGCCATAGCCGCGGCGAACCACCACGTCGCCCCGCCAACGCACCAGCACCGCGGCGCCGGGCCCGTCCGCCGGATAGGCGGCGGTGAGCTCCTGGTCGGCGAAGGCCGCGAGCTCGGGCAGCGATGAGGGGCCGGCGGAGCCGGCGGAGGCCGGCAGCGCGAGCAGCAGACTTGCGGCGGCGAGCAGGCGGATGGGTCGGCTCATGGGGCGTCCTCCGAGGGGAGCCGATCCTCTCGCGAAGGGCCGTTCTGCGTCGAGTGGACCGGCGGACGGCGTGCCGGGTCAGGTCTGGCTGGCGTGGTGCAGGCGCAGCTCGAAATCGATCATCCCGGCGCGGAACCGGTCGCCGGGCCGCAGGCGCGCGGCGTCGACGCGACGCTCGCCGACGAAAACGCCGTTGGTCGAGCCGAGGTCGAGCAGGATGACCTCCCCGTCCTCGAGCGCCAGCCGCAGATGCTGCAGCGAGAGCGTCGGATCGAGGAAGGCGAGCGTGTTGCGCGCCGTGTCGCGACCGATGTCGACGGCGCGATTGGCCGGCAGCCGGAAGGAGCGCTGCGGCCCCGCCGACTCCTTGGCGACGAGCACGATCTCCTCGGTCAGCACGAGCGTGCGCTCGATCGACTCGGAGAAGGGCAGCCGCTGGAAGGCCGCGGTCTCGTCGAGCGAGATCTCGTGCAGGCCGCGCGGTGGGGCGGCCGGGCGAAGCCGGATCCTCGCCACCAGCACCTCGTCGAGCGGTGGCGGCGTGGGAGCGCTCGCGGGAGCGGCGGGCGCCTCCGGCCAGGGCGTGCCGGGAGCGGTGCCGCGCTCGGGCTCGTTCGATGCCTCCTCCGGCGGCGCCGAGGCGGCTGGGCGGCGGCGGGCGAGCAGGAAGCCGAGCAGGATGCCACCCGCCGCGGCCACGGCTCCGAGCGCCAGGAGCCAGCGGCCGTCGAAACGCGGCGCCGCGCTCACCGGTTCGGCGGGCGGCAGTGGCGCGGCGACGACCGGCGCGGGGCTGATCGTCTTCGGCGCTCTCGCCGCCCGGTCGGCGGCCAACGCTCGCCGCAGGTTCTGCACTTCGGCGGTGAGCGCGTCGGGATCGACGTCCGCGACGCGACCGGAGTAGAGACCGCCGGTGAGCAGGGCGAGTCGGCGCAGCGTCTTCTCGTCGGCCCGTCCGGCGCCGGCGGCCACCACCCGGACGCGATGTTCCGCGGCCAGCCGCGCCACGTCCTCGAAGGTGGTGGCCGAGTTCTCGTCCCGGCCGTCCGAGAGCAGGATCAGCACGCCACCGTCGTCGAGCGCGCGGACGCCCTCGACCAGCGCGTCGTGGAGCACGGTGAATCGCCCCGCCGGCACCAGCGCGTCGAGCGCCGATCCGTCACCCGCAGCCCCGGCCGGGGCGACCCAGTGGACCGCGTCGTCGAAGCTGAGCACGCCGACCCCGGCCTCCGCCGGAAGGCGGACCACGAGCTCGCGCGCGAGCGTGCTCGCCGCCCGGCTCTCCGCGGCGGAGAGCGAGCGACTCGAGTCGAGCGCCAGCACGACATCCGGGGCCGCCGCGGCGGAGCGCGCCGCGAGCCCGGCGAGGAGGATCAGCGGGAGCTGGAGGCGAAGGAACCTGGACATGAGGGCCACCTTCCGGAGGAGAGCATAGTCCCTTTGGCGCGAGCGAGAGGTCGCGACGTCGCGGCTCCGCAGCTCAGGGGAGCCAGGCGTAGCCCAGCTTGACGAAGAGGGTGCGATCGAGGCGCATGCGATCGATGGCATCGGTTTCGATCTGCGTGTCGGAGTAGCCGAGATAGAGCACGGTCTGCGGATTGAGGCGGTAGGAGTAGAGCAGCTGGCTGAAGAGCTCCTGATCACGCTCCTCGACCGGCTCCGCGTAGAGCGCCGGGTTCCGCTCGAGGTCGCGATGCTGCAGGATGACGCGGACGAAGCTGCGTAGATCGAACTGCCAGACGAGCCGCAGCTCGGTCAGGCGGGCGGTGAACAGATGGCCGGCATCGACGTCCAGCCGCTGCTGCTGGAGCTCGAGCGTGGCGTTGAGATGGCGGCCCGGGGTCCAGGTGATGGCGGGAGCGAGCTGGACCTGGTCGGCCGGCCGCAGGTGGGCGAGGTCGACGCTGTCCCCGACGTTCCATTCCAGCTCGAGCTGGAGCGCACGGGTCGGCCGCACCTCGACGTGCCCCTCGACGTAGCGCTCGTCGAACGTGATGCCGGCGAGCGTTCTCTCGCGGTCCGCCGCCTGGACGAAGAGCTCGAGCTCGCGGCGGCCGTGGAAGATGATCCAAGCCTCGTCGAGGCGTTCGAGCGGCTCACCCGCCTGGTCGTCGGCGCGCGCCCTGTCGAGGCCGAAGCTGAAGCTGATCCAGGGCGCCGCGGGCGCCGCCCACCAGGTACGCTCCGCGAGCGCCTTGCCGTAGCGGTAGTCGACCTGTGGCATGAAGCCGAGGTCGGAGCGGAAGTCGCGCCCCACGTCTTCGAACTCGGCGGCCAGCCGCCAGGCGCGCGAGTTGTGGTTGTAGGTCAGGAAGAGCGCATGATCGTCGAGCTCGCGCGGTGTCTGGCCGGGCTCGCCGGCGAGTTCCTCGGGATAGGTGGTCCGTGAGCCGAGGAGCTGGAAGCGGACCGAATCGGCGTCGCTGAAGCGCGTCAGGCCGTCGAAGCCGGCCACCTGGTTCTCGTAGTCGTCGCTGCGCCGCGACGTGCCGATCAGGCCGAGCGCCGAGCCGCGGCCGATGTCGCGACGGTAGCGCGCAGCGGCATCGGTCGACCGGCCGGGCAGCTCGACGAGCTCCGACCGCTGGCTGCCGGGAACGAGCAGTGACGTGCGCGCGTCCTCGGCGACGAAGACCCCGAAGGCATTGGCGCCGACCTTCCCGGTCGTCTTGAGGCCCCAGTCGGGGTCGGCCACGTTGCGCGTGAAGACCACCGGGAAGGGCGTGGAGAAGAAATCGGCGCCCTCGAGGAAGAAGGGGCGTCGCTCGGGGTAGAAGATCGCGAACTGCTGGTTGACGTCGAGCTCGAGAGCGTCGGCCTCGACCTGCGAGAAGTCGGGGTTGGCCGCGGCGCTCAGGACGACGTCCGGGGTGATCCCCCAGGTCAGGGTGAGGCCGGGCTCGGTGTCCACGTCGCCGGTCTCCAATTCGCCGCTCGTCTCGTTCCGCCGGTCGACGCGCTGCACGGTGACCGTCGGGTCGAGCTCGAGGTTGCGCCCCGGCGTGATCGCGGCGAGACCCTCCAGGGTCGAGAACTGGCAGACCGCGCAGTTGCGGTTGCGATCTTCCGGCTCGCTGGCGAGCACCGTGCGGTCGCGGCGCGGGTAGACGCGGGCGAAGCTCACGCCCCAGCGCTGCTCTCCGGCCGTCCGCGGGAAGCGGAGCGAGGAGAAGGGGATCGCGAGCTCGACCTCGTAGCCGGTCGCGGTGATCCTTCCCGCCGAATCCCAGATGGCGTCCCAGGACTCGTCCTCGTTCTCGCCGAAGCGGTCGTTGCCCAGATCGTCGCGAAACAGGTCCATCTGCACGCCGAGCGGGTTGACGTAGAACTCGAAGGCGCGCCGGCGGTCGAGGAAGGGGTCCAGCCGGATGCCCACGAAGTCGTCGTCGAAGGCGGTGTCGCGGTCGCTCAGCCGGGCGCGAATCGCTCCCGGCTCGGGGTCCTCGGCGCGACAGCCGACATAGAGCCGCTTCGCCGCGAAGAGGACGTGGCAGGTGGTCGCGACCGGCGCCGGCAGGTTCTCGCCGGGCTCGGTCTCGAAGGCGAGTGGGATCGTGGCGGCCTCGGCCCAGGCCGGTTCGTCGAGCACGCCGTCGACGCGGATCTCGCCGCTCGCCGGCCGCGCGGCGAAGACCGTGGCTCCGGAGCTCTCCGCGCCGGCCGGAGCGGTGGCGGCCAGCGCCACGACGAGCGCCGCCGTCCAGCGGCGGCAGCCCGCCCGCCCGCCGCCCGAAGGCTCGCCTCGCTGGCCCGCCAAGGAACCGCCTCAGCCCTGCTTGCGGATGAGCCGCGTGAGCGCGACGCGATCGGCCGCCAGCAGCTCGGCGATGCGTGGCGGATGGACGTCGGCGACGATGATCTGGCCCACCTCGGTGTTGACCGCGCTGAAGATGCCCTGCGCCTTCATCTTGGCGGTCTGGTACTGATTGTCGTCGGTGGGCGAGACGTAGTGCACCGAGTCGACCTTGTAACGGTGCACCAGGAAGAGGTGGAGCAGGGTCATCAGCCGCTTCTGGCGCAGCCGCGGGTCGAAGGTGTTCTGGTCGCGCACCGAGAGGATGCTGCGGCCGCGACGATCGTGGATCGAGGCGAAGACGACGTTGGCGCGCTGCGCTCCGTCCTGGCCGGTGATCGCCAGCTCGAGCAGCTCCGAGCCGGCCCGGTGCGGCTTGAGCTCGACCCGGAGCGGCTCGGCGAGCGCGTAGTGCTCGCACCAGATCCCCAGCCACTCCTCGAGCAGCTTCTTCGGCACTTCGGTCTGGATCAGGTGCTGGTGCTGCGTCGAGCCCTTGCCCATCGCCTTGGTGGTGGCGGTCCGGCCGGACGAGGCGAAGAGCGCGGCATCGGCGCGCGGTCCGCCGACCAGGGTCTGCGGGGTCCGGTAGGGCGACTCGACGAGCCGGATCTTGCGCTGCAGGCGGGCGAGGGCGAGCATGCCGTCCTGCTTCAGGGCGGTGGCGAATTCCTCGGCGGCGACGCCGTCGATCTGGTGTCCGCCGTAAGTGATGAAGTTGAAGACGAAGCCCATCCTGCCGAGCTCCTCGGGGAAGCGGCGCATGTCGTCGTCGCTCATCCCGGTCGAGTCCCAGTTGAACGAAGGCGAGAGGTTGTAGGCCAGCATCTTGTCGGGGTAGACGGCGTGGATCGCCTCGGCGAACTGGCGGGCGTCGGCGAGATCGGCGGTCTTGGTCTCCATCCAGAGCAGGTCGGCGTAGGGTGCCGCGGCGAGCGACTTGGCGATCGCATAGGGGATGCCGCCCCGCACCTGGTAGTAGCCCTCCGGGGTCTGGGCGTGCTCGCAGTCCCAGACGAGCTCGACGCCGAGCGAGAGCGCCTTGCGGCGCGCGGCCGGGAACGAGGCCTGCCCGGCGAAGGCGAGCCACTCGCCGACCACCGTCGCGGGGACCTCGCCGTCGTCGGCTCGGAACCTGAGGAGGTCGGCGACCGCCTGGCCGTAGGTCTCGAGGCCGGCGGCGTTCTCCCAAGCCTCCACCAGCCGGCTGGTCGCCTGGTCGAAGAGCGCGTCGACCGCCAGGGCCTCGCCGCGCCCGGCGGCCCGCGCCGCGTCGGCGACCAACGCGGCGAAACCGTTCTGCTCGAGCCAGGCGTCGGCGGCGTCATACTCCTCGGCCGGGATCGCGTAGAGCAGGTGGCCGTTGTAGTCCGCGAGCCCGGCCGCGTGGAAGCGGCGGACGAGGGCGAGGAAGCAGACCTTGTAGGGCGGTACCTCGAGGTTGGTGGCGCCGAGGATGAAGGGGTGGTCGCGTTCGTCGCCGCGGCAGTCGAGGAGGTTCGCGGCCTCGGCGTCGGTGCGCGCGACGACGATCCCCGGCACGCGCATGACGTCGAGCTGCAGGCGCGCCGCGTTGAGCCGCTTGATCTGTTCGTCGGAGGCGACCAGCACCTTGCCCCCCTGATGGCCGCACTTCTTGGTGCCCGGCCGCTGGTCCTCGATGTGGTAGCCGGCGACGCCCGCCTCCACGAAACGGCGGACGAGGTTACGCACGTGCGGCTCGCCGCCGTGCCCGGTGTCGGCATCGGCGATGATGAACGGCCGATAGTCGACGAGCGGCGCGGCGGCGCGTTGCTTCTCGCTCAGGCGCGCACGCTGGAAGGCCTGGTTGCGGTCGGCGGTGAGCAGGGCGCGGACCAGCACCGCGGCCTCGTCGGGCACCTGCGAGAGGGGATAGCTCGCCAGATCGGGACCCGGGTCCTCGCCGGTCGAGCCCTTGGCCGAGGTGGCCCAGCCCCCGAGGTAGATTCCCTCGATCCCCATCCGCTTCATCGCCACCGCCTGTCCCGGCGAGTACGGTCCGAAGGTGGTGATGCTCTGGCGCGCCGCGAAGAGCTCGCGCAGACGGGAGTGGAAGGCCTCGGCGGCTTGACGGGCGACGGTGTAGTCCTGGTCGATGGTGCCCCGCTGCTCGACGACTTGGCGGGCCGAGTGGAGCCGCCGGAGACCGGCGAAGCGGGGACTCGCGAACCACTCCTCGGTGTCCCGGACCTGCTGATCGAACGACCTCATGGCGCTCCTCCCCCGCCCGGCGGGACAGCGGCCCCGGCGGCGGCGCCGGAGAGCGCGACGCGGCCGGTCCGACTGGATTCTAGGTCGCGAGGGAGGCGAGACGAGCACCCCGTTTGGGGGGGGGCGACCAGGAGCTCAGGCTAGGTGCGGCCGCCCCAATCCCGCCCAGGCGGTCGCGGCGCGCGGCCGGGTGACGGGGCTCAGGAGAGTCCGCCGGCCGCAGGCGCCGCCTGGCCGACGGGCAGGTGCTTCAGGTCGGAGAACTTCGCCATCGTCCGCCGCTCCTCGTCCCACAGGGTCAGGCGGGCGCAGCGCAGGCTCGCGCGAATCGTCAGCCGCGTCACGCGCTGCAGGCTGGGATTCTCGCGGAAGCACTCGGCCAGCCGATAGTTGGGGATCTGGCTCGCCAGGTGGTGGATGTGGTGATAGCCGATGTTGCCGGTCAACCAGTGACCGAAGGCTCCCAGGTCGTAGAAGGAGCTGCCGTGGGCTCCGGCGCGATAGAAGTCCCAGGCCTCCTCGTGCTCCCAGTAGGTGTCCTCGAACTGGTGCTGGACGTAGAACAGCCAGACCCCGAGGGCGCCGGCGAGCAGGATGATGGGCACTTCGACCAGCACCACCGTCTTCCAGCCCAACCCGAGGACCAGCGCCGTGGTGACCGCCGCGAGCGCCAGGTTGGTGCCCAGGACGCTGCGCCACTCGCGCTTCCAGGAGAAGGGAATGTCGAACGGGAAGCGGTGCTTGATGACGAACTGGTAGAAGGGGCCGACGCCGAACATCACCACAGGGTTGCGGTAGAGCCGGTAGAAGAACCGGCGCAACGGCGAGCGCGCCTGGTACTCCTTGACCGTCAGCGTGCTGATGTCGCCGAACTCACGGTCGTCGAGATTGCCCGAGGTGGCGTGGTGGATGGCGTGCGTCTTCTTCCAGTAGCCATAGGGAAAGAGGGTGACGACCCCGAGCGCCCGGCCGAGGAGGTTGTTGGCGCGGCGAGAGGGGAAGAAGGCGCCGTGGCCACAGTCGTGCTGGATGATGAAGAGCCGGATGAAGAAGAAGGCCGTCGGTACGGCGAGCAGCAGGGTGATCGGGTAGGCGCGCTCCACGGTCGCCGCCATCAGCGCCCAGAGGATGCCGAACGGGAGCGCAGTATCGAGGAGCTGGATCGAGGCCCGCCGCCAGCTCGCCCGCTTGTAGGGGGCCAAGAGAGCGCGCCAGGCCGTTTCGTCGTGGGGTGCAGTCGTCATGGGCGGGAAGTATGTCCGGGCGCGGCGGCTCGTGCCGTCAGGTTTTCGTCAGAATTACGCCGGCGGGACGGCACGCGCCGGCCCTTCTCGTCTTAGCATGGGGACGATGCATCGCCGCCGCGCGACCCAGCTGATCACCATGTACGTCCTGTCGCTCGCCGCGACGATCGCGCTGCTGGTCGTCTGGGTGGTCTACGTCGTGCGCTCGGGATCGCGTCTCGCCGACCTCGGCAGGGGCGTCGGTCGGACCGGCGAGGGGATCCACTGGATCCTGCTCTCGGTCGGCTGCATCCTGCTCTTCTTCCTGATCGTCGGGCTGACCTACCAGCTGGCCCAGGCGCTGGCGGCGCGGCGCTATGCGCTCAAGCAGGAGGAATTCGTCTCCAACATCACCCACGAGATGAAGTCGCCGCTCGCCGCGATCAAGCTGCACGCCCAGACCCTGCTGCAGGACGACGAACCGGCGCCGGAGGTCCGACGGCGATTCCTCCGCACGATCGAGCAGCAGGCGGACCGCATGGCGTCGCTGGTCGATGCGGTGCTCGAGAGCAGCCGCCTGCTGGCGCGCAAGATCCAGCTCGAGCTCCGCCCGGTCCGCCTGGAGGAGTTCCTGGCGCGCTACCTGCTCGACGCGACGCCGGCGGCCGAAGCCCGCGGCGTCACGTTGCGCGGCGAGATCGGCGGGCCGGCCCGCGTCCTGGCGAGCGAAGAGGCGCTGCGGCGGGTGATCGACAACCTGATCGACAACGCCGTCCGCCACTCGCGGCCGGGCGGCGAGGTGCGCTGCCGGCTGGCGGTGGGGCCGCACGCCGCGCACCTCGAGGTGGAGGACGACGGGGTCGGCATCCCGAAGCGGGATCTGCCGCGGATCTTCGACCGCTTCTATCAGGCGGGGCGTGACGGGGATCCGCAGCGGCGGGGGACCGGTCTCGGCCTGTCGATCGTCGCCGGCCTGGTGCGCGAGATGGGCGGCAGCGTCCGTGCGCACTCCCACGAGGGGCGCCCGGGAACGCTCCTGGTGGTCGACCTGCCGCTCGCCGACGAGACCGGCGTGGAGGCGCGATGAACACGCGTCCGCCGAGCCGGCTGCTGGTGGTCGAAGACGACGAGGCGATCGCCCAGGGACTGCTGTTCAACCTGGAGCGCGCCGGCTACGCGGTCGAGCTGGCGCGTGACGGCGCCGCGGCGCTGGCGCTCGCCGCGTCCGGGCGCTACGACCTCTTCGTGCTCGACGTGCGCCTGCCCGAGGTCGATGGCTTCGAGGTCTGCCGCCGGCTGCGCGCCGGCGGGAATCTCGCGCCGATCCTGATGCTCACCGCCCGCGCCCAGTCCGCGGATCGCATCCTCGGCCTCAACACCGGCGCCGACGACTACGTGGTGAAGCCGTTCGATCTCGGCGAGCTCCTGGCGCGCATCGACGGCCTGCTGCGCCGCCAGGCCTGGTCGCGGCAGAGCGGCAACGGTGCCGCGGGAGCGACCGAGCGCAGGAGCTTCGGCGATTCCTGGATCGACTTCGACTCCTTCGAGGCGGGCACCCGCAACGGCACGGTGCAGCTGTCGCAGAAGGAGGTCGCGGTGATGCGCATGTTCCTGGCGCGGCCCGGGCAGGTGGTGACGCGACGGGAGCTCCTGGCCGAGGTCTGGCAGCTGCCCCACCACCCCAACGAGCGGGTGGTGGACAACGTCATCGTCGCGCTGCGCCAGCACTTCGAGGAGATCTCCTCGCGTCCGCGCCACATCCTGAGCGTGCGCGGCGTCGGTTACCGCTTCGTCCCCTGAGAACGCCCCGGTGCCGTCACTCGGGAGCCGGCGCGGCGAGCTGCTCCAGCTTCGCCTTGGCGGAATCGCGCACCGCGCGCAGGAACGGGTCGGCGAGGTCGTCGCCGGCCGGCAGGGCCTGCAGCGTCTTCTCGGCGTACTCGCGCGCCAGCTCGCGCTGGCCGTCGGCGAGGTAGGCGTCGGAGAGGCTGTCGTAAGTGTTGGCCGACTCCGGGTGCGCTTCGACGTTCAGGCGCAGAAGCTCGATGGCGCCCTGGGTATCGCCGGCCTGCAGGAGCTCGTAGCCCAGGAGGTTGAGCACCCCCTCCGGCGGCAGGGTCGGGGTGCGCCCCGCGGCGCGTGCGGTCGCGAAGTCGGCGCGTGCCTTGGCGGCCCCTCCCGGGGCCCGCAGGGCCTCGGCGAGCGCCGCCGAGGGGCCGCGCCGGGGCGTGCCGTCGGATGTGGTGGCGACGACCGGGCGCGTGATCAAGTGCTCGACGAACCAGTCGACGATCGCCGGCTCGAGGTCGGCGTGGATGGGGAAGATGGCGGTGCCGTGGCCGCCGTCGGCGTAGCGCAGGAAGCGATTGGCGGAATGGGAGGAGAAGCCGAGCTCCCACTCCATCATCGCGACCGCGCCGGCGTCGTCGTCCGCCGCCACGGCGAGGAGCGGCATCCAGGGGCTCGCTTCGAGGAAGCGCTCGCCGTCGCGGTTGGTGTTGCCCGCCAAGAGCGCCAGCGTCTTCACCTCCGGATGCCGCCGGGCGAGCTGGATCGCCTGGTTGACGCCGCAGCTCCCGCCGGCGGCGCCGATCCGTTGCCGGTCGACCCCGGTCTGCGCGGCGAGGTAGGCGAGCGCCGCATCGAGGTCGCCGGGCCACTTCTCGTTGATGATGCGCTGCTGCTCCTGCGGATCCGGGGAGCGCACGCCGCCGCTGCCGCCGTAGCCGCGGTAGTCGATCGCCAGGGCGTGCAGACCGCGCGCCGCGAGCTGGCGCCCGAGGCCGAACCAGGCCTCCTGGCTGCTGTTGCACATGTGGAGCAGCAGGACGCCCGGTCCCGGCTTGCCGGGCGACCAGACGGTCGCGGCGAGCTTCACGCCGTCCGGGGCGGCGATCGCGACGTG
>CAYZWR010000048.1:0-23445 GCA_964481735.1 uncultured Thermoanaerobaculia bacterium | reverse complement strand
CGACCTACGACATCACCGGCATCCTCATCTACTTCGGCCTCGCCGCGCTGCTCCTCAGGCACTATCTGCCGTAGGCGGGCGGCGACCCAAAGCGCACCTAGGCAAGAAGAGGTCGAATGGGCGACTCGCTTCGCCGCATGGCAGTGGTCCTGGGGTTCTGGATATTTGGGGCCGGCCCGGCGGTCGCGTCGTGGGAGATCGAGGTTCCCGGGTGCCGGGCGCCTGCTGAGCTCGAAGCCGAGTTGCGGACGCTCACGGCAGAGTCCTCTCGTTGCCGCTATTCGGAGAGGTGTTGGCGCGAGCAGATGGCGGCGCGAGGAGCCCTCCGCGACCGCTACCCTGCGCAGTTTCAGGCCCACGCCCAGCTTCTCAAACCGCTCGATCGGCTACGGATCGACCTGGAGCCGGAGTACCGCAGGGAGCTGCGAGCCGAGTACGAGGCCGCGGCGAGGCTTCACCCGGGCAACGCCGCCTTCCAGTACTTCCTCGCTCTCCTCGAGTCGGACCGTCCCAAGCGACGCGACCTACTAGCTGCGCTCGCCAACGGAGCGCCGCCGTTTCCCTGGGCGGCGCGCGATCTGATTCGCCTGACCGCGAGTGACGATCCGCCGACCGACGAGGGACAGCGAGCGTCGTGGGTCGCGGCCTTCGAGTCACGCTGTCCGGACGCGGTGGCCGAGCGGCTCGAGCTCCTGCGCTATATCGACGACTCGGCGTTCGCCAGGGTGCGCCTTGCCGGGCTCCGCCAACAGCTTTCCGCCGACCTCCAGAGCCAGTGGCGCGTTTTGCCGGATCTCTGGGCGGCGGAGTTCGCGGCATTCCCACCTGAGCAGCATGCGGAGCTTCGCCGCCGCGTGAAAGCCGACTTGAAGGAGGTGAGGCGGCTCGAGCCCTCGGACGACGAGAACTGGCTGCGCACCCTGCGCATCGGCTACGAGTCCACCGGGGACGAGGAGGGGTTGGCGTGGGTCACGCGGGAGATCTCTCGGCGTGTCCCCTGCGGCTGGGAGGCGCGCAGCCTCTGGGCGCGGTCGGTGGAGGCTGCCGCGCCGAAGCTGGAGCCTCGGGATCCAGAGAGCCGACTGGCCTGGAGCCGACATCAGGAGCGCGCGACGCGCCATCGCCTCGAGGTCTGCCCGGAGGATTCGGTCGCGCTCTTTCATCGGGTCCTGGCGCTGCGTGTCCTCCCGGAGACCGGCGACGAACAGTTCCTCGCTGCGGCCGACCGCCTGCTCGCGATCGACGATCCTGGTGTCGGTACCGCGCCGTCGATTCCGGGCTGGTTCGCCGGGGCCTACCTGGATCGCAGCTTGCGGATCGAACATGTGCCGGCGCTCCTGATGCGCGACGTCCAGCAGACGGCGCTCGACCATGCGTCCGCGCTGCGATTCGCGACGAGCGACGACCTCCGTCGGGAGGCGGAGCTGGCTCGAGACTTCCGCGAGACTTGGCGCGAAGCGCTCCGCGCGCGATGGGAGGTGGCGCGGGGCAAGCTCGATGAGGCAGCTCGAGGGATCGCCGCGGTGCGCTCGCGCTGCGACGAGCTGCAGCGCTCGGGTTTCGAGGCCGGACCCCTGGAGTGGCCGCGCTCGGTGGCACTGCGCGCCGAAGCGGACCTGCATGTCCAAGAGGGAGACGCGGGAGGAGCGCTGGCGCGCTTGGCTGAGCTGCTTGGATACGACTTCGGCGATCCCCAGTTGCACGCCAGGGTGCGGGCGGTCTGGAAAGGAGCGGGGCGCGAGGAAGACGGGCTGACACGGTGGCTAGCAGAGGTGGAGGCGCGGTCCGGGCCGAGAGGCCCGGGCTGGGAGACCGTCGAACGAGCCTTCCCGTCGGGAGAAATCGTGGACCTCGAGGGTCGCCCGTGGAGTCCGGGTGCGGAGGCTGGCAAGGTGGTGCTCGTGAACCTCTGGACGACCTGGTGTGGGCCCTGTCGGTCAGAGCTTCCCGAGCTCCATCGTCTGGCCGCCACGATCGCGAGCGCTCCCGACCTCGCCGTGAGGGTGGTCAGCCTGGACGAGAATCGTGGCGTGGTCGTCCCGTTCTTGAGCGCCAAGGGCTACGTGTTCCCGGCCGCCTTCGGACCGGCGAGCTGGCTCGGCGATGCCGTCTCCGGCGTCCCGGTCACCTGGATCGTCGATCCGGCCGGCCAGATCGTTCGCGAGCGGGTGGGCTTCGCGGCGGAGCCAGACTGGGTCGAGGAGACGCTGGAAGAGATGCGCCGGGTCACCGCGGGCGGCGCGGAAGAAAGAGCTTCAGCGGCCAACCCGCCGCGCAGATAAGCTCCCGCGCGTGAGGTTCCATCAGGCCGAGGCGATCATCCTGCAGGTCATGGATCTGCAGGAGGCCGACCGGGTGGTCGAGTTCCTGACCCGCGAGCAGGGCAAGCGGCGCGGGGTTGCGCGCGGCGCCAAGCGCCGCTACAGTCGCTTCGCCGGCGAGCTGCAGCCCCTGGCCAAGGCGCGCATCGGCTGGATGGAGAAGGAGGGGCGCGAGCTCGTACGGATCGGCTCGGTCGAGCTGGTCCGCCCCGCCAAAGCGTTGCAGGGGGACCTCGAAGGCTTGCTCCTGGGCGCGGCGATCGCCGAGCAGATGGCGATCTTCGCGCAGGAGAACGAGCCCGCGGAGCTCTATTTCCGGTTGCTCGACTCGACCCTCGAGGCGCTCGCGGAGGGGATCGACCGGGGGCTCGCCGGGCGCTACTTCGAGAGCTGGATGCTGCGGCTGGCGGGAGTCTTCCCGCCCCCCGGCGACTGTCCGCAGTGCGGCGCGCCGCTCGGCGGCGGGGCGGCGGTCGCCGCTTCCGGCGAGGCCCTGCTGTGCCGCAGCTGCGCCGGTGCCCAGGGGCGCGCGGTCTCGCCGGAAGCGATCGCCTTGCTGCGCCGGATCGGGCGGGAGAACCTGGCGGCGCTCGCGGCGCGACCGCCGGCCGGCGAGACGCTCGTCGAGGTCGGGGAGGTGGTGGGGCGGATCCGCCGCCACTTCCTGCAGCACGAGCTGAAGAGTCTGGACGTGATGGAGCGGACCCTGGGTGGGCTCGAGGAGTAGAGGATGAAGAGCTTTCAAGAGTTGATCCTGGCGCTGTCGGAGTTCTGGGCCTCGCAGGGGTGCGTCCTGCAGCAGCCCTACGATCTCGAGGTCGGCGCCGGCACGATGCATCCCGACACCTTCCTACGGGTGCTCGGTCCCGAGCCCTGGCGGGTGGCCTACGTCCAGCCGTCGCGCCGGCCCGCCGACGGCCGCTACGGCGACAACCCGTTCCGGCTCTACAAACACTGCCAGATGCAGGTGATCCTCAAGCCGGCGCCGCAGGACGTGCAGCGGCTCTACATCCGCAGCCTCGAAGCGATGGGGATCGACCTCAAGGTGCACGATCTTCGCTTCGAGGAGGACAACTGGGAGGCCCCGACGCTGGGCGCCTGGGGGGTCGGCTGGCAGGTGATGCTCGACGGCATGGAGATCACGCAGTTCACCTACTTCCAGCAGGCGGGCGGGCTCGATCTGGCGCCGATCTCGTGCGAGATCACCTACGGCCTCGAGCGCATCACGATGTTCCTCGGGCTGGAGAAGTCGATCTACGACATCCGCTGGGTACCCGGTGGCGTCGATTACGGCCAGGTGCGCTGGCAGGACGAGTTCGAGTTCTCGAAGTACAACTTCGAGGTGGCCGACGTCGAATTCCTGCGCGCCCAGTTCGACGGCTACGAGCGCGAGGCGAAGCGCTGCCTCGAGGCCAAGCTGGTCCTGCCGGCCTACGAATGCGCCCTCAAGTGCTCGCACCTGTTCAACCTGCTCGACGCCCGCGGTGCGGTCTCGGTGACCGAGCGGGTGGCGCAGATGAAGCGGGTGCGCGACCTGGCGATCGGTTGCGCCGGCGAGTACCTGGCGAGCCGCGAGCGGCTCGGTTTCCCCTTGCTCGCCGCCGCGACGGCGGCGGGGGAGGTGGCCCGTGGCTAACGGCGAGCTGCTGCTCGAGGTGCGGGTCGAGGAGATCCCGGCGCGAATGCTGCCGGGCGCCATCCAGGAGCTGGGCACCCGGCTGTTCGAGGAGCTGGTGGGGCGGGGGCTGGCGCCGAACGCCGTCGACACGGCGTTCACGCCGCGGCGCCTGGTGCTCATCCTGCGCGGGGTGCCGGCGCGCGAGAAGGATCGCGTCGAGGAGCTGGTGGGGCCGCCGGTCGCCGCCGCCTTCGACGGCGCGGGTGCCGCGCGCCCGGCCCTCGCCGCGTTCGCGGAGCGCTGTGGCGTCGAGCCCGCCGAGCTCTGGCTGGCGGAGGCGAAGAAGGGGAAGGTGACGGCGCGGGTGCGCCGGCTCGGCGCCGCGCCGCCCGATCCCGCGAGCGAGAAGGGGCTCTATCTCGCCGGAGAGCGTCAGATCGTGGGGCGCCAGGCGGTCGAGGTCCTCGCGGAGCTGCTGCCGCGGCTCCTGGCCGCCCTCGCCTGGGCGAAGTCGATGAAGTGGGGCGACGGAGTCGGTCCCTGGGTGCGCCCGGTGCACGGCGTGGTCGCGCTCTTCGACGGCGCGGTGGTGCCGTTCGAGCTCTTCGGCGTCGCCGCCGGGGACTCGACGGTCGGTCACCCGATCCTCTCGCCGGAGAGCTTCTCGGTGGCCGGTGTGCACGACTACCTCGCCCGGCTCGCCGAGCGCGACATCCTCGTCTTCCCGGCGGAACGGAAGCGGATCCTGCGCGAGCGCATGGCGGACCGGGCGGCGGCGCTCGGCGGGGCCCTGGTCGAGGACGATGCCCTGCTCGACAAGCTGGCGGCGATCTGCGAGATCCCGGGCGTGATGGAGGGTTCGTTCGCGGAGGAGCTCACGGCGCTGCCGCGCGAGGTGCTGGTCACCTCCTTGCGCGATCACCAGAGTGCGCTGACCGTGGCGCAGGGGGAGCGGCTGCTGCCGCACTTCCTCACCGTGATGGACCGGCCCGACGATCCGGCCGGACGGGTGCGGGCGGGCAACGAATGGGTGGTGGCGGCGCGCCTCGCCGACGCCAAGTTCTTCTGGGGCAAGGACCGCCAGCAGCCGCTCGCCTCCCGCCTGCCGGCGCTCGCGGGGCTGGGCTTCCAGGAGAAGCTGGGCAGCTACGAAGGCAAGCGGCTCCGCCTCGAGGCGCTGGTCGGCGAACTGGCGGGCGCGCTCGCGCTGCCGCTGGCCGAGCGGGAGCTGGCGACGCGCGCCGCGGCGCTGCTCAAGGTCGACCTGACGACCGACATGGTGCGCGAGTTCACCTCGCTGCAGGGCATCATGGGGGGCATCTACGCGCGCCAGGACGGCGAGCCGGAAGCGATCTGGCAGGCGATCTACGACCAGTACCTGCCGGCCGGCGCGGACGACCCGCTGCCGCGCGGGCGGGTCGGGCGGCTGGTCGCCGTCGCCGATCGACTGGACACGCTCGCCGGTTTCTTCGGTCTGGGATTGATTCCCACCGGCAGCCGCGACCCCTTCGGTCTGCGCCGCGCCGCGCTCGGGGTCGTCCGCCTGGCGCTCGAAGGGGGGCTCGAGCTCGACCTGGCCGCCGCCGCGCGCGCGGCCTATCGCGGCTACTCGGCGGTCGCCCTGCCCCGACGGGAGGACGAGACCTGGCAGGCCCTTCGCCTCTTCCTCGAGGATCGGGTGCGCTTCCTGCTCGGTCAGCAGGGCTTCGCGCACGACGAGATCGACGCCGGCCTCGGCGCGGCCGGGGATCCGCTGGCCAGCCTCTCCACCCTCGCATCACGCGTCGCCGCGGTGCACGCGGTGCGTGGAGATCGGAACTTCCTCGCCGTCGCCCTGGCCGCCAAGCGGATCGCCAACATCCTCAAGGGGGTCGAGCCGGCGACGCTCGACCCCGATCGCCTTGCCGGGGAAGCCGAGCGGGCGCTGCATGCCGCGGCGACCGGCTTCGCGGCGACGGTCGACGCTGCGCTCGCCCAACGCGACGTCGAACGTGGGCTGCGCGGCGTGGGGACACTCGCCGCGCCGCTCGAGCGCTTCTTCGTCGACGTCCTGGTGATGGACCCCGACCCGGAGGTGCGGGCGAACCGCCTGGCGCTGCTCGCCGGCCTCCACCGCTCGATCGGCCGGCTGGCCGATCTCTCGGCCGTGGTGGTCGACAAGTCCGACTACCGCTGAGCGGTCGCCCGCCGGCCGGTCAGGGCTTGCCTGGCGCGGCGGGCGTGGCCGGCGGAGCGACCGGCGGCGGGTCGACCAGGACGAGCTGGGTCGGCCGGCCGAGCAGCCCGGCGATGGGGTCCTCCCCGATGCCGATCGCCCGGCCCCGGGCCATCGCCTGCTCCATCGTCAGTCCGCCGTACTTCACCAGGTAGGCCGCCCAGACATAGGAGGCTCGCCAAGCCACCGTGCAGTGCAGCAGCACGGGGCCGGGGTGCCGCGCGAGCGCCTCGTGGAGCCGGTCGAGCACCTCGGGGCGCCAGGGGAGCTCCTTGCCTCCGATCGGGAGATGAACGAACTCCATGCCGAGCTCCCGGGCGAGCGCGGCCTCCTCGTAGGGAACCTCCTCCTTGTTGGCGAGCTCCTCGGCGGTTCGCAGGTTGACGTTCAGGAGGACTCCGAGCTCCCGGAACCGCCGGAGCGCCGACTCGGAGGGCTGTCCGGCGATGTAGACCCGGCCGTCCTGGAAGAGCCGGCGCTCGACGCCTTCGATGCCTGCCACCTCCTTGGGCAGCCCGGCGAGGTCGATGCCCAGGGCCGCGACGGCCGGAGCGTCGCCCGCCCGGCCCGGCGCGACGGCGATGGCGAGCAGCAGCGGAAGCAGGAGGACGAGGCGGTGGCGCATGGCGGCTCCTTGCGGATGTCCAAGGATACGACCCAATCGGATGGGAGTTGCATCGCGAGGCGCGGGTTAGGATTTCGCCATGAGGCCCGCTGGGGCCCATGCAGGCCTGCAACCGGGAGGAAAGCGATGACTCGACGCTGGATCTACGGATTCGACGAACTTCCGCACGCCGAAGCGGCGGCGGGTAGCTGGGACGGCGTGCGCGGGCTGCTCGGAGGCAAGGGCGCGAATCTCGCCGACATGACCCGGGCCGGGCTGCCGGTGCCCCCTGGGTTCACGGTCACCACGGCGGCCTGCAACGCCTATCTCGCCGCCGGCGAGCGCTTCCCCGAGGGGCTCTGGGAGGAGGTCCGCGCCGCCCTTGCCCGCCTCGAGGAGCAGACCGGCAAGCGTTTCGCCGATCCGGCGAACCCGCTGCTCGTCTCCTGCCGTTCGGGCGCCAAGTTCTCCATGCCGGGGATGATGGACACCGTGCTCAACATCGGCCTGAACGACGCCGTGGCCGACGGCATGGTCCGCCTCACCGGCGACGCTCGCTTCGTCTTCGACAGCTACCGGCGCCTGGTGCAGATGTTCGGCTCGGTGGTGATGGGGGTCGCCGACGAGCCCTTCGAGGAGGTGCTCACCGAGACGCGCCAGCGGGCGGGAGTCGAGAGCGACTCCGAGCTCGCCGCGGAGGACTGGCGGCGGGTGACTGGCGAGTTCCAGACGATCGTCGCGCGCGCCACCGGGAAGGCTTTCCCGCAGGATCCCGTCGAGCAGATCCGCCTGGCGATCGAGGCGGTCTTCAAGAGCTGGAACGGCAAGCGCGCCGTCGACTACCGCAACGCCGCGAAGATCGCGCACGATCTCGGCACGGCGGTCAACATCTGCACCATGGTGTTCGGCAATCTGGGCGACGACTCGGCGACCGGTGTCGCGATGACCCGCAGCGGCGCCACCGGCGAGAACCAGATCGAAGGGGATTACCTGACCAACGCGCAGGGCGAGGACGTCGTCGCGGGCATCCGCCTGACCAAGCCGATCGAGCAGCTGAGGAGCGAGATGCCGGCGGCGTACGGCGAGTTCGCCGCCATCTGCCGCAAGCTCGAGCTGCACTACAAGGAGATGCAGGACGTCGAGTTCACCATCGAGCGCGGCAAGCTCTGGATGCTGCAGACCCGCGACGCCAAGCGCACCGCGCAGGCCGCCGTGCGTATCGCGGTGGACATGGCCGAGGAGGGGTTGATCTCGCGCGAGCAGGCGGTGCTTCGGGTTTCCCCGGAGCACGTCGACTTCTTCCTCCATCCGCAGTTCGACAAGGCGATGGTGAAGCGGGCGGTGGAGGCGGGCGACCGGCTCGCCACCGGCCTCAACGTCTCGCCCGGCGCGGCGGTCGGCCAGATCGCGCTCGACGCCGACACCGCCGAGCGTTGGGCGAAGCAGGAGGGCAGGCAGGTCATCATGGTCCGGCCGGAGACCAAACCGGACGACGTGCACGGCATGCTCGCCGCCAAGGGGATCCTCACCAGCCGGGGCGGCAGGACGAGTCACGCGGCGCTGGTGGCGCGCCAGTTCGGCAAGCCCGCGGTGGTCGGGGTCGCGGCCCTCGAGGTCGACCTCGAGGCGCGCCAGATCCGGGTCGGCAAGCGAGTGCTCGAAGAGGGCGACTGGGTCTCGGTCGACGGGACGTCGGGCGAGGTCTACGCCTGCCAGCTCGCCACCGTGGTGCCCGACATCCGCGATCCGTACCTCATGAAGCTGCTCGGCTGGGCCGACGACTTCCGGCGCCTGCAGGTGTGGGCCAACTCCGATTATCCGGTCGACGCCCGGCGGGCCCGCGAGTACGGCGCGCAGGGGATCGGCCTCTGCCGCACCGAGCACATGTTCTTCGAGACCCACCGCCTGCCGCACGTGCAGCGGATGATCCTCAACAAGGCGAACCCGGAGGTCGTCGCCGAGTGCCTGGAGGAGCTGCTGCCGCATCAGCGCGCCGACTTCGACGGCCTCTTCCGCGCCATGGATGGACTGCCGGTGATCATCCGGCTGATCGACCCGCCGCTCCACGAGTTCCTGCCCGGGCATCTCGAGCTGGCGATGGAGGTCGACGCCCTGGAGAAGAGCGGCACCGATCCGGAGCGGCTCGCCGCGCAGCGCGAGGTGCTCGCCTCGGTGGAGAAGCTGCACGAGGCCAATCCGATGCTGGGGCTGCGTGGCGTGCGGCTGGGCATCCACATGGCGGCGCTCACCCGCATGCAGGTGCGGGCCGTCTTCGAGGCGGCCTGTCAGTGCGCCGCCGACGGGATCGACGTGCATCCCGAGGTGATGATCCCGCTGGCCGGTCACTGGCGCGAGCTCGAGGTGCAGCAGCAGGCGCTCGAGGCCGAGGCCGAGAAGGTGATGGCCGAGCGCGGGCGGCGCGTGAACTACAAGTTCGGCACCATGATCGAGATCCCGCGCGCCGCGCTGACCGCCGACCAGCTCGCCCGCTTCGCGCAGTTCTTCTCCTTCGGCACCAACGACCTCACCCAGACGACCTACGCCATCTCGCGCGACGACGCCGAGAAGGGCTTCCTCATGGAGTACCTGGAGAAGGGGATCCTCAAGGAGAACCCCTTCGCCTCGATCGACGAGGAGGGGGTCGGCAAGCTCATGGCGATGGCGGTCGAGCTCGGCCGCCAGCAGCGCCCGGCCATGGAGATCGGCATCTGCGGCGAGCACGGCGGCGATCCCAAGTCGATCGCCTTCTGCCACCGCACCGGCCTGAACTACGTCTCCTGCTCGCCGTTCCGAGTCCCCATCGCCCGCCTGGCCGCCGCCCAGGCGGCGCTCCAGGAGAAGGGGTTCAAGGCGAAGTAGAGTCGCCGCACGATGGCGCGCATCCACCTCCTGCCGGACACGCTGGTCTCGCAGATCGCCGCCGGCGAGGTGGTGGAGCGGCCGGCGTCGGTGGTCAAGGAGCTGCTCGAGAACGCGCTCGACGCCGGCGCGCGGCGGCTGGAGATCGACCTCGAGGGCGGGGGCCGGACGCGCGTCCGGGTGGCCGACGACGGCCAGGGGATGGGGCGGGACGACGCCCTGCTCGCCTTCGACCGGCACGCCACCTCGAAGATCGCGACCTTCGACGATCTCGAGCGCGTGGCGACCCTCGGCTTCCGCGGCGAGGCGCTCGCCTCGATCGCCGCGGTCGCCAGGCTCGAGCTGACCACCGCGGAAGCCCCCGGGGAAGGGACGCGGGTGCTCATCGAAGGCGGCCGGGTCCTCGCGGCCGAGCCGGTGGCGCGGCCGCGCGGCACGACGCTCGAGGTCGCCTCCCTCTTCTTCAACGTTCCGGCGCGGCGGAAGTTCCTCAAGTCGCGCGAGACCGAGCTCCGGCGGTCGGTCGAGGTCGTCGAGGGGTACGTCCTGGCGCGGCCGGAGATCGCCTTCCGGTTGCGCAGCGACGGGCGGACGCTGCTCGAGACGGCGGGGCAGCCGGAGACCCCGGCCGGGTTGCGGGAGCGCATCCGGACGGTCTTCGGCGCGGCGCTCGCCGGCGAGCTCGCGCCGATCGAAGGCGCCGGTGGCTTCGCCTCCGGTTTCGTCGGCTCGCCCGCCACGGCGCGCGGCGCGCGGCGCAGCTTCGTCTTCGTCAATCGCCGGCTGGTGCGCGACCGGGCGGTGCTGGCGACCTTCTACCGCGCGGTGCGCGACGAGTGGCGGGGCGAGGAGTTCCCAGCGCTCTTCCTCTTCCTCGATCTGCCGCCCGAAGCGGTGGACGTCAACGTCCATCCGCAGAAGGCCGAGGTGCGCTTCCGCGACGCGGGGTTGATGGACCGACTGGGCCTGGCGCTGCGCGACGCGTTGGCGCGTGCCCGCGGCACCGAGCCGGCGCCGCTCCGCGCGCCGAGCGAGCCGCCGGGCGTCCGTCCGGCCTGGGAGGGACTGGGGGGGCGAGCCGGGGAGGAGATCCGCGAGGGCCTCGGCGCCGGCAGCGCGCCGGGCGAGCGGGGCTTGCTGGCCGATCTGGTGCTGGCACCGCTCGATCGGCCGCCGGTGCCGCTCTCGGGACGTGACGGCATCGCGCGTCGCTTCCGTCTGCTCGGCCAGTACAAGGGCGCGCTCCTGCTGCTCGAGGGACCGGACGGCCTCTACCTGATCGATCAGCACGTGGCGCACGAGCGGATCCTCTACGAGCGGCTGCGGCGCGCGCTCGAGGCGGAGCGCGTCGCCGCGCAGCGCCTGCTGGCGCCACGCCTGCTCGAGCTCTCGCGCGGCGAGCGGCTGCGCCTGCTCGAGCTCGGCGAGGCGCTCGCCGGCGCCGGTTTCGAGATCGCCGAGCTCTCCGGCGGCAGCGTCGGTTGCCTCGCCGTGCCGGCGGCGCTCGGACCGGCCGAGGGCGAAGCGCTGCTCGAGCGGTTGGCGGCCGACGGCGAAGCGACACCGGACAATCTCCGCCGGCGGCTGCTCGACGACTTCGCGGCCTCGCTCGCCTGCAAGGCGGCGGTGAAGATGCACGACGCGCTCTCGGCGGCGGCGCAGGAGGCGCTGGTCTCGGAGCTCTTCGCCGCCCAGAACCCCTACGCCTGTCCGCACGGCCGGCCGGTGGTCCTGGAGCTCTCGGACGCCGACCTCGAGCGGCGGTTCGGGCGGCGATGAGCCGCCGGGGAGGAAGGTGATGGCGATGCCGCCGCAGGTCGAGCTGGAGGAGCGCCTGGGCTACCGCTTCGCCGACCGGGCCCTGCTCGAGGCGGCGCTCACCCATCGCTCGTTCGCCAACGAGGCGGGCACTCCGGCCCACTACGAACGCCTCGAGTTCCTCGGCGACGCGGTGCTCGGTCTGGCCACCGCCGACTGGCTCTTCCACCGCTTGGCCGAGCGGCCGGAAGGGGATCTGTCGCGTCTCAAGGCCGTGCTGGTGAGCGAAGGGTCGCTGGCGCGCTACGCCGAGGAGCTGGCCTTGGGCGAGCACTTGCGGCTGGGCACCGGCGAAGAGCGCTCAGGGGGGCGCCTCAAGGCGTCGCTGCTCGCCGATGCCCTCGAGGCGCTCTTCGGAGCGATCTACCTGGACGGCGGCTTCGGCGCCGCGCGCGGGGTGGTGGCGGGCTATCTCGAGGCGGCGAGCGCCTGGCCCGAAGAGGGCAAGCCGCGCGACGCCAAGACGACCCTGCAAGAGCTCGCGCAGGCGCGCGGGTGGGAGCTGCCGGTCTATGTCGTGGTCGAGGAGCGGGGACCCGATCACGACAAGACCTTCGCCGTCGAGGTGAACCTCCGCGGAGTGCTCGCCGGGGAGGGACAGGGGCGGACCAAGAAGAGCGCCGAGCAGGCCGCTGCGGCGGCTGCGCTGGCGGGTCTCGCGGCGGAGCCGCCGAGCTCCTGACCGCGTCGCGGCCGAGCGCTTGCGCTCGGAGCCGGACCGCGGTTGACCGGAGTTTCCGTCGATCCTTAGAATTAATGGTTCCATGACTCCCCGGACCTACTCCATTCGCAGGTTACGCGACCACCTCGGCGAGAGCGTCGAATTGCGCGGCTGGCTGGTCGCCAAGCGCTCGAGCGGCAAGATCGGCTTCCTCCAGGTGCGTGACGGCAGCGGGACCATCCAGGCGGTGGCGTCGCGCGCCGACCTCTCTCCGGCCGCCTGGGCCGACGTCGAGCGGGTCACGCAGGAGTCGACGGTTCGCCTGACGGGGCAGGTCAAGGAGGACCGGCGCTCGCCGCTCGGCGTCGAGATCCAGCTCACCGACTTCGCGGTGGACTTCCTCACCGCGGACTTTCCGATCACTCCGAAGGAGCACGGCACCGCGTTCCTGATGGAGAACCGGCACCTCTGGCTGCGCTCCTCGCGCCAGCGCGCGGCCCTGCGGGTGCGCAGCGAGGTCGAGCAGGGGATCCACGATTTCTTCTACGAGCGCGACTTCGTGCGCATCGACTCGCCGATCCTGACGCCGGCCGCTTGCGAAGGCACGTCGACGCTGTTCGCCACCGACTACTTCGGTGAGAAGGCCTTCCTCTCCCAGTCGGGGCAGCTCTATCTCGAGCCGGCGATCTCGGCGTTCGGGCGGGTCTACTGTTTCGGGCCGACCTTCCGGGCGGAGAAGTCGAAGACGCGGCGCCACCTGATGGAGTTCTGGATGGTGGAGCCCGAGGTCGCGTTCCTCGAGTTCGAGGGTCTCTGCGATCTGGCCGAACAGTTCGTGGTCAGCCTGACCGCGCGGGTGCTCGACCGCTGCGCCGAGGAGCTGAAGGTACTGGAGCGCGACATGGCGCCGCTCGAGCGGGTGGTGGGCCCCTTCCCGCGCATCACCTACAGCGAGGCGATCGAGCGCCTGAATCGCAAGGGCAATCCGATCGCCTGGGGCGAGGACTTCGGCGGTGACGAGGAGACGCTGATTTCCGCGGATTTCGACCGGCCGGTGATGGTGAGCCGGTTCCCGACCGCCTTCAAGGCGTTCTACATGCAGCCCGATCCGGAGGACCCGAAAGTCGTGCTCGGCCTCGACATGATCGCGCCGGAAGGCTACGGCGAGATCATCGGCGGCAGCCAGAGGATCCACGACCACGACTTCCTCCTGCAGCGCATCCGCGAGCACGACCTGCCCGTCGAGGCGTTCCAGTGGTACCTCGACGTGCGCAAGTTCGGCTCCTGTCCGCACGCCGGCTTCGGCATGGGTCTCGAGCGCTTCGTCGCCTGGATGTGCAAGCTCGACCACCTGCGCGAGACGATTCCGTACCCGCGGCTGCTCTACAAGATCTACCCCTGACCGCGCCGCGCCCTCAGGTGGCCGCCTCTCGCGATGGGGCGCCCGGCCCCCCTCGCTTGAGCAGCACGAGGTTCCGGAAATAGAGAAACGGCAGGAAGGCGAAGGAGAGGATGACCGGCACCTTGTCGATGTGCAGCGCGTAGATCAGGGAGATGGCGCTGCCCCAGAACGAGAGGTGCCAGAAGAGCGGCGGCACCACGAGCTGCTTCTGCCTCTCCGAGTGCAGCCACTGGATCACGAACCGGCTCGAGAAGAGAGCGTTGCCGAGCAGGCCGAAGGCCGTCCACCAGACCGAGTCGACGTAGAGGAGCGGCAGCAGCGGTCCAAGAAAGGGCTGCAGGAAGCCGGACGAATCGCTCATGGTGGGATTCTGCCGCATCGCGGGTCCGGACGCGCGACGGTCCGATAGAGTGACCCGGTGCATCGCCAGGGGCTGGGCACCGACGTCGCGGTCTTCGCTCTCCTGACCCTCATCTGGGGGACGACCTGGGCGGCCATCCGGGTCACTCTCGAAGCCATTCCGCCGATGACCGGGGTCGCCGTGCGCTTCCTGTTCGCCGGCGCCCTCCTGCTCGTCCTGGCGCGGATGCGGGGCATCGCGCTGGGACGATCCCGGGTCGAGCGGCGCCTCTGGTGGCTGAATGGCCTCACCACCTTCGCCGGTTCCTACGGCATCGTCTACTGGGGCGAACAGACCGTGCCCTCGGGTCTGGCCTCGGTGCTCTTCGCCACTTTTCCGCTCTTCGTCGGGGTCCTGGCGCACTTCGCGCTGCCCGCGGAGCGCTTGACGGTGCGGCGCGCGGCGGCGCTGCTGGTCGGGTTCTCGGGCGTCGCGGTGCTCTTCTCGGAGGACTTCTCGCGGCTCGGGGGCGGCGCCATTCGCGGGGCCGCGCTCGTCTTCCTTGTCGCGCCGCTGGTCTCCGCGATCGGCAGCGTCGGGCTGAAGCGCTGGGGTGGCGGCATTCCACCGCTGTCGCTCGCCGCCGTCCCGATGCTGATCGGTGGCGCCTCGCTCGCCCTGCTGGCGGCGGTGTTCGAACGGGATCTCACCGTCGGCTGGTCGGCCGGACCCTGGCTCGCCACGCTCTACCTGGCGCTCGCCGGCTCGGCGCTCACCTTCACCCTCTACTTCCGGCTGCTGGCGCGCCGCTCCGTCGTGGCGGCGTCGTTGATCTCCTTCACCGTGCCGGTGGTCGCCGTGCTGGTGGGCTGGCTGGCCTTCCGCGAGCCGTTCACCTGGCGCCTGGCGGCCGGGACCGGTTTGATCCTGGCCGGCGTCGGTTTCGCGCTCGTCCGGCCGCGCCAGCGGCCGCTCGAGCAGCCGGCCGGCGAAGCGGCGGGAGCCCGCTGAACCGCATGCGCGCGGTCCGTCCCTGGCGCCCTGGCGCCCCCGCGACGCCCGAGCTCGTCGAGCAGCCGGAGCCGACGCCCGGTCCGGGCGAGGTGTTGCTCGAGGTGGTGGCCACGGCGCTCAACCGGGCCGATCTGCTGCAGGTCCGCGGGCAGTACCCCGCCCCACCGGGGGAGAGCGAGATTCCCGGCCTCGAGGCGGCGGGTCGGGTGGTGGCGCTCGGACGCGAGACCTCTGGCGTGACGCTGGGAGGGTGCTATGCAGCGCTGCTCGCCGGCGGCGGGCAGGCCGAGCGGGTCGCGGTACCGGTCGGGCAGCTCCTGCCGCTTCCGGCCGGCTGGTCCTTCGACGAAGCGGCCGCGCTGCCCGAGGCGGCGATCACGGCGTGGACCAACCTGGTCGACGAGGGGGCTCTCGCCGCCGGCGAGGTGGTGGTGATCGCCGGCGCGACGAGCGGTGTCGGCACCTTCGCGGTGCAGCTCGGGCGGGCGCTCGGGGGGCGGGTGATCGCGGTCGGCCGAGATCTCGAACGACTGGCGCGCCTGCGCGAGCTCGGCGCCGAGCACCTCCTGGAGCTCGGCCCGGAGCTCGGCGCGCGGCTGCACCGGGCGACCGGTGGCGTGGGCGCCAACCTGGTGCTCGATCTGGTCGGTGGGGAGCAGACCGCGGAGCTCCTCGCCACGCTCGCTCCGCGGGGCCGACTCGTCCTGCTGGGCCTCACGGCGGGCCGCAGCGCGACGCTCGATCTCGCCCGGCTGCTGCGCGACCGCCTGCGCCTCGTCGGTTCGGTGCTCCGGCCGCGGCCGCGCTCCGAGAAGGCACGCCTGGTCGGCGACTTCCTCGCCTTCGCCGGGGAGAGATTGGAGCGTCGCGAGCTGGTGCCGGTGATCGACCGGCGCTTCGAGCTCGGTGAGATCGCCGCCGCCTACCAGCATCTCGCCAGCGGGCGGCCGTTGGGGAAGGTCGTCGTCCGGGTCGCCGACTGACCTTCCGCGGCAGGCGTTTGCCCGCCCTTCGTGCCCGGAGATAAGCTCGAAAGCCGTGCCGAAGCGCATCATTCCGATTGCCTCCGGAAAGGGGGGCGTGGGCAAGACCACGTTCGCGGTCAACTTCGCCCTGGCGCTCTCCCGCTTCGCGCCCACGGTGTTGATCGACCTCGACACCGGAACTTCGTCGGTGCGCAGCTCGCTCCGCGCCCCGGTCCAGCGCGACCTCTACCACTTCCACAAGAAGGGCGTGCCGCTCGCCGAGTGCATCACCCGGCTCGACGGTGCGATGGACGCCGCCGGCGCGTATCGCAGATTCGGCTTCGTCGCGGGACCGCGCCACTTCCTCGACGAGCTGGGCAATCCGGGCGCCGCCTTTCGGCGGCGGATCAGCGAGGAGATCAACACGCTGCCGGCCGACTACGTCGTGCTCGACCTGCGTGCCGGGCTGGACCCCAACGTCCTGGAGTTCCTGCCCTTCACCAACTCGGGAGTGCTGCTGCTGACGCCGCACCTGCCGCAGGCGAGCCTCGCCGCCTCGGACATCGTGAAGGCGGTCCTCTTCCGCACCCTGCGCGCCGTCTTCGCGGAGCGCTCCGAGGTCTACCAGCTCGCCGGGTTCGCGGACGGCAAGGATCTCATCCATGAGCTCCTCGACCGGGCCGAGGACTCGTACGACGACAGCGTGACCAATCTCGATGCGGCGATGCGCGAGCTGCGCGAGCTGTTCGGCGAGCAGCCCCTGCTGCAGGCGCTCGCTGCGGTGGTCGCCGACTTCCGGGTGCACTACGTGCTGAACATGTTCGACGGTGTGGAGGAGAGCCACCAGGCGGCGATCGTCCCGTTCGCGCGCAACCTCGGGGAGAACGTGTCGGCGCAGCTCGAGGTCACCCAGCTCGGCTGGGTGGTGGCGGATCCGCGCGTCCATCGCGCGAACTGCCAGGGGCTCCCGGTGCTGCTCGACGGCGAGCCGGAGCGACCGCGCACGGGGCCGGTCGATCCGGTGCTCGCGGAGCTCGATTCGCTGCGCTCCTCGCTGCTCGGCGTCGAGCGCCGAGCCCCGGCGCGGCGGCGCGCCGAGCTGCGCAGCCCGGCCGAGGGCGCCGGCCTCGACTCGCTGCTCGACGAACAGCTGTCGAGCCTCAAGGCGATGTTCGCCGATCGCAAGAAAGACAGCGTGCAACAGAACTTCAGCTACGCGGTCTATCGGGCGCTCAATCTGATGGAGCCTCCCCGGCTGCCCACCGAGTTCGGAATGACCCGACTCGCGGGCCCCGAGCGCCTGGTCGCCTGGCTGCTCAAGCGGCTCGCTCTCGGCGTCGCGCCCGCGCGCTGAAGCGGGAGGGCCGCCGGCCGTTTGTTAGACTCCGCCGGTCGTGGCGAAGCCCCTTCATCCCTCTCGAGTCGGCCTGATCAGCCTGGGCTGCGCCAAGAACCGAGTCGACAGCGAGATCCTCCTCGGCGAGCTGCAGCGGGCCGGGCACTCGATCACCGCCGACCTGGCCGAGGCCGAAACGGTGATCGTGAACACCTGCGCCTTCATCGGCGAGGCGAAGCAGGAGTCGATCGACGCCATCCTGGAGGTCGCGGCGCGCAAGGGGAGCGGGGTCGGGCGGCTGCTGGTGGCCGGTTGCATGGTCAACCGCTACGGCGAAGAGCTGCAGCGCGAGATTCCGGAGATCGACGGGTTCGTCTCCCTCGACGGGCTGCGCGAGGTGGCGAAGGTGGTGGAGCTGGGCGGCGGCCCGCCGCCGCCCTCGCCGTCGCACCTGGTCTTCGACCATACGGAGCCCCGCCTGCTGACCACCCGCGGATACGGCTACCTCAAGGTCGCCGAGGGGTGCGACAACCCCTGCACCTTCTGCGCGATCCCGCAGTGGCGTGGACGCTTTCGCAGCCGCACGATCGAGAGCCTGGTCGTCGAGGCGCAGCAGCTCGAGGCGGCGGGGATCCGCGAGCTCTGCCTGATCGCCCAGGACACCACGCGCTACGGCGAGGACCTGGGTTACGGGAGGCATGGTCTGACCCGCCTGGCCGAGGCGCTGCTCGCCGCTACCGGGTTCCCCTGGATCCGCTTCCTCTACGCCTATCCGACGACGCTCGACGAGGCGTTGCTCCGCCTGATGGGTGGAGAGGAGCGGCTGGTGTCCTACCTCGACATCCCGCTGCAGCACAGCCATCCCGAGATCCTTCGCGCCATGCGGCGCGGCGGCGGCCCGGAACGCTATCTGCGGCTGCTCGACCGGGCGCGGCAGCTGGCGCCCGACATCTTCCTGCGCACGACCTTCATCGTCGGGTTTCCCGGAGAGACGGAAGAGCACTTCGCTCACCTGCTCGAGTTCGTCCGCCAGGCCGGCTTCGACCACCTGGGCGCGTTCACCTACAGCCCGGAGCCGGGGACCCCTTCGGCCGAGCTGCCCGGCGCGGTCGCGCCGGGCGTGGCCCGCCGGCGGCACCGGAAGCTGCTCGCCACCCAGGCGCCGATCGCGCTGGCGCGGCGCCGGGCGCTGGTCGGGCGCCGGCTGCAGGTGCTCGTGGAAGGAGTCTGCGCCGAGACCGAGCACCTGCTGGAGGGCCGCCACGCCGGCATGGCGCCGGAGATCGACGGCCGGCTGCTGATCAACGACGGTTCGGCGCCCGCGGGGACCCTCGCCGAGGTGGAGATCACCGACGCTTTCGCGACCGATCTCGTCGGCCGGATCGTCGGTCCGGTGGGTTCGCCCGGCGTCGAGATCGGCGTCGCCTGAGCGCGATGCAGACGGTCTCCGACGCGCTGCGAAGCACCGATCTGCCCCGTGGCTGCGTGGCGACGATCGGGAATTTCGACGGCCTGCATCGCGGCCAGCGGAGCCTGCTGGAGCGCGTCGTGTCGCGTGCGCGGGAGCTCGGACAGGCGGCGGTCGCGGTCACCTTCCAGCCGCACCCCCTGCGCGTGATCGCGCCGGAGCTCGAGCCGCCGGCGATCACCACGCCGCGCCAGAAGGAGGCGCTGCTCGCCGCCGCCGGAATCGATCTGCTGGCGGTGATCCCGTTCACCGCCGAGTTCGCGGCGACCTCGGCCGAGCGTTTCGTCCGGCACTTCCTGGTCGAGCGACTGGGCGTGGGTGAGCTCCTGGTGGGCCGACGTTTCGTCTTTGGGCGGAACCGGGAAGGTTCCCTGGAGCTGCTCGACCGCCTGGGCGCGGAGCTGGGCTTCACGACGGCGGGAGTGGACGAAGTCCTCCACGACGGCGAGCCGGTCTCCTCGACCCGCGTCCGCCGGGCGATCGGCGAAGGTCGCATCGAGCTCGCCGGCGAGCTCCTCGGCCGCCCCTTCTCGCTGGAGGGGGAGATCGTCCGCGGCTTCCGCATGGGAAAGCGCCTCGGCTGGCCCACCATCAACCTCCAGCCGGAGGGCGAACTTCTTCCGTTCGAAGGGGTTTACGCGACTCGGGTGGTGATTCCGAGCTTCCCGGCCACCTTCGACTCGGTGACCAACATCGGCACCCGGCCGACGGTCTACGAGAGCCATCAGCGGGTCATCGAGAGCCACATCCTCGACTTCCGGTCCGATGTCTACGGCGAGACCGTCGAGCTGCTCTTCTTCAAGCGGCTCCGGGATGAGATGCTCTTCCCGTCGGTGATGGCGCTCTCGGCGCAGATCAAGCGGGACGTCGAGTCGACGCGAGAATACTTCGCGGGTCTGCGGCGTTCTCTGGAGGGTGCGGCGAACGGGCGCCCGGCCGGGTCCGACGCGGCGAGCAGGAGCTGAACCGATCCCCCAAACTCGAAAGGACGCCCTCATCATGTCGAGCCCGAAGATCCTCACCGTGACGCAGGAGAACTTCCAGACCGCCGTGCTCAAGGCCGACAAGCCCGTGCTGGTCGATTTCTGGGCGTCCTGGTGCGGCCCCTGCCGGATGGTGGCGCCGATCCTCGAAGAGCTCGCCGGAGAGCTCGACGGCAAGGTGCAGATCGCCAAGCTGAACGTCGACGAGAATCAGGACCTCGCGATCCAGTTCCGCATCTCGAGTATCCCGGCCTTCCTGCTCTTCAAGAACGGCGAGGTGGTCGAGCGCGCGGCCGGCGCCATGCCCAAGGGGATGTTCCGCAACCTGCTGGCAGCGCACCTCTGAGACCTTGGACCGCGGCGCCGACGTTCCCGTCCCGAGTCTGGGCGACCGGCTGCAGGAGCTCGGCGCCGACGCGCTGCTGGTCGTTTCGTCGGGCGGCGACGATCCCGACCGGGCCTGGTTCACCGGCGGCGCCAAGCTGGGCGACAGCCTGATCGTCGTGCCGCGGGGAGGGGAGCCGCGGCTGGCGTACCTCACTCCCATGGAGCGCGACGAGGCGGCTGGGACCGGCCTCGCGCTGCTCGCCCCGGAGCGCCTGGACCTCGAGCGCTGGACGCGCGAAACCGACGGTGCGGGCGCCTTCCTCGCCGCCGTCGTCGCGCAAGCCCTCCTGCTCAGCGAGGTCGCGCCGGGCCGCCTGGCGGTCGCCGGCCGGCTGCCGCTCGGACTGGCCGCGGAGCTGCTCGGCCGGCTGGGCGCCGAGGGTTGGAGCTGGGTGTCTGGCACCGAGCTGCTGCTCGGTCAGCGCAAGCGCAAGCGGGACCATGAGCTCGCCGAGATCCGCCGCGTGGCGCGGGCGACCGCGGGAGCGCTGCGCCGGGTCGCCGAGCTGCTCGCCGCCTCGGCCTGCCGGGCGGGGGAGCTCTGGCTCGCCGGAGAGCGCCTGCGCATCGGCCGGCTCAAGTCGGAGGTCGCGCTCTGCCTCGCCGCCGAGCGCCTCGAGCAGCCGCGCGGCAACATCCTGGCGCCCGCCGAAGAGGGGGGCGTGCCGCACACCTCGGGGACGCTCGAGCGGATCCTGCGCGTGGGCGAGACCCTGGTCGTCGACCTCTATCCGCGCGGCCAGCTCTTCGCCGACTGCACCCGGACCTTCTGCCTGGATCCCGTGCCGGAGACGATGGCCCGCGCCCACGCCGCGGTACGCGAAACGCTGGCTCTGGCGCACCGCCTGGCCCGCCCCGGCGCTCGCGGCTGGGACCTGCAGACCGCAGTGTGCGAGCGCTTCGCCGAGCTCGGCTTCCCGACCCCGCTGTCGCATCCCGGAACCCTGTCGGGCTACGTCCACGGGCTCGGCCATGGCGTCGGCTACGAGCTCCACGAGCAGCCCAGCTTCCGCAAGGCGGCGATCGCCGGCGGAACGCTCGAGACGGGCGATGTCCTGACCCTCGAGCCCGGGCTCTACGACCCTGCCCCGGGCGGCTACGGCATCCGGCTGGAAGACCTCGTCTGGCTGGGCCCGGAAGGCCCCGAGAACCTGACCCCGCTGCCGCTCGAGCTCGACCCTCGCGCCCTGCTCGCCCATCCGCTGGGGTAGTCCGCTGCGCCCGCATTTCGACTAGGGTACTCTCAGCTCTCTCCCATCGCCTTCCGCGCCGGCGCGATCTCTCGGCGGCGCCCAACCAGGAGGTCGTATGAACATCCGACGTCCCTCTGCCGTCCCGGTGTTCGCAGCCTCGCTCTCGGCCCTGTTCTTGATCGTGTGGCCAGCGTTCGCCCAGGTTGACGCCCAGGCCCCGCAGGGCATCTACCGTGGGCTCCTGCCGGTCGTGAAGTTCGACATCTCGCCGCCGTTGCGGGACCTGCCACCGCTTCTGCCGCTCGCGCCGCCCAAGGAGCTGCGCGAGATGGGAGACGATCCGTTCGATGGGGAGCGCCCGCTCGGCCCGCAGGACACCGATCCGATCGTCCAGGACTGGACCTTCTCGCCGGGCGAGATCCCGGCGCCGACCCAGTCGTTCAACGGACCGGCCAACATCGCCGGCGTGCAGCCCCCCGATCCGGTCGGCGACGTCGGGCCGAACCACTACGTCGCGATGAGCAATCTCTACTTCGCGGTCTACGACAAGACCGGGACGCTGCTCTACGGACCGGCCGCCAACAACACCTTGTGGGCCGGTTTCGGCGGCGCCTGCCAGACCCAGAATGCCGGCGATCCGATCGTGCTCTACGACCAGCAGGCGGACCGCTGGCTGCTCACCCAGTTCACCGGAAGCGCCGACGGCAGCGGGTTCTACTACAACTGCGTCGCCCTCTCCACGACGGGTGATCCGGCCGGCACCTACTATCGCTGGGCGATCAACAACGGCGGCAACTTCCCGGACTACCCCAAGTACGGGGTCTGGCCCGATGCCTACTACATCAGCACCCGCGACTTCACCGCGAGCCAGGTGGGTGTGGGGGCCTTCGCCCTGAATCGCGCCCAGATGATCGCCGGCAACCCCGCGCCGCAGGTGGTCAGCTTCTTCGTGCCGAACGGCGCGACGCCCTACAACATCGGCAACGGCTTGCTGCCGGCCGACTGGGACGGCTTCACTGCGCCGCCCGGCGGAGCGCCGAACTACTTCATCGGCTCGATGGACGACGGCGCCGGGACCGGCGCGCCGCAGGATGCGCTCACGATCTGGGAGTTCCACGTCGACTGGGTGACGCCCGCGAGCTCGAGCTTCACGCTGGCCTCGACGTTGCCGATCACTTCCTTCGACACGATGTTCGGGACCTCGAGCTGTACGTCCAGCCGGAACTGCATCCCGCAGCCCGGGACGGCGCAGATGCTCGACATCCTGTCGTATCGCCAGCGGCCGATGCACCGCGCCGCTTATCGCAACTTCGGCGATCACGAGGCGATCGTCACCAACCAGTCGGTCGAGGCGGCATCCTCGCCGCTCATGGCGGGCATTCGCTGGTGGGAGATCCGCGACCTCGGTGGGACACCGACGATCTTCCAGGAGGGGACCTACGCGCCCGGAATCAGCGACGGCATCCATCGCTGGATGGGTAGCCTCGCGATGGACTCCGCCGGCAACATGGCGCTGGGCTACAGCGCCTCCGACGGCACCACGACCTTCCCCAGCAGCTGGTACACCGGCCGGCTGGTGGGCGACGCGCTGGGACAGATGCCGCAAGGCGAAGGGGTGATCGTCAACGGCACCGGCTCCCAGACCAGCGGCGCCCGGTGGGGCGACTACACCTCGATGAACGTCGATCCGGTGGACGACTGCACCTTCTGGTACGTCAACGAGTGGCTCCCGGCCTCCGGCGGAAACTGGACGCTGCGCATCGGCGCCTTCCGGTTCGACCAGTGCGGCACGCCGGACTACTACCTCGGCGCGACGCCGGCCAACCAGTCGATCTGCGCGCCGGCCAACGCGGTCTACACGGTCAACGTCGGCTCGGTCGCGAGCTACACCGATCCGGTGACGCTCGCCGGCTCGTCGCTTCCGGGCTCGGCGACGGCTGGCTTCGCGCCCAACCCGGTGACGCCGCCGGGCTCGAGCACCATGACGGTGGGCAACACCGGGTCCGTGGCGGCAGGGAGCTACGTCCTCTCGATCGACGGCACCTCGACCAGCGGAGCGCACTCGACGACCGTCGGCCTGACCGTCTTCACCGCCGCGCCGGGGGCCCCGACGCTCGTGGCCCCGGCGGACGGAGCGACCAACGTGCTGTTGGTGCCCCAACTGCAATGGACCGCCGCGACCCAGGGGCAGACCTACGCCGTCGACGTGGCGACCGACTCCGGCTTCAGCAACATCGTCTACACCCAGAGCGGGATCGCCG
>CAYZWR010000047.1:19335-23879 GCA_964481735.1 uncultured Thermoanaerobaculia bacterium | reverse complement strand
CCGGTGTCGAATCCGAGCGCCTCGAGCACCTGGCGGCCCATCTTGCGCCCGCCGGCGAGATCGGGAACGTCGAGCGTCTTCAGGCAGACGGTCTGCGGGCTGATCCACTCGTTCTGCCGCTGGTCGAGCGGCCGCGGACGGTACCAGCAGACGTTCTCGAAGTACATCCGGCCGCCGGCGCAGATGGTGTCGAAGGTGAACTCCTCGGCCTCGATGAACTCCTCGACCGAGACCTCGTCGACGTGCCGGATCGCGCCGATCGCGCGCTCGAGCTCGTGGCGCGAGTTGCAGCGATGGGTGTCGGCCGATCCGGCGCCGGCGATCGGCTTGACGATCACCGGGAAGCCGATCCGCTCCGCCGCCTCGCGCACCTGGTCGGCGGTGAGCGCCCGGGTGTGGCGCGGCGTGCGGATGCCGGCCGCGTCGAGCCGCTGCTTCATGATCTCCTTGTCGCGGAAGGGCAGCGTCTGCTCGACGTTCATGCCCGGCAGCCCCAGCGCCTCGCGGAGCTTCGCGGCGAGGATCATCCCCGGCTCCCAGAGGCACTCCACGCGGTCGATGCGCACCTGACGCGAGAGGCGCTGGACCTCGCGCACCACCGCCGCCTCGTTCCACAACGAGTGCACCTGGTGGTGCAGCGCGACGTGCGAACGGGCGATCTCGGGCAGCGCCTCCTTCGGTTGGTCGCCGAGGCCGATGACGCGAGCGCCCACCGTGGCCAGGCCGCGGGTGAAGTACTGCATCTCCGCCGGGTAGCCCGGCGACACCATGAGGACGTTGAGTGTCATGCCAGCTCCACGCGGATGGTGGAGACGATCTGCCGCAGCGCGCGCTCGACGACCGCCGTCTCCGGATGCCGCACGATGATGTAGCCCTCTCCTTCGTAGCTCGAGGCCTGCGCCTGGCCCGGCTGGGGCAGCCGCGCCTCGACGACCAGGCCGCCCAGCTCGCGCTGCACCTCGGCGACCCCCAGCACCTGGCGCACCTTGCCCTGCCCCTGACCGCGCAGGTAGGCGCAGCCGGCGGCGTAACGGCGCGCCGGCGGGGCGAACTGCTCGAAGACCACCAGCCGCGCCCAGGCGCGATAGAAGTCGATGTCGTGCGCGTAGGAGATCAGCGAGGTGATCTGCGCGCCGGGGGGCCGCGCGCCGACCTCGGACACCAGGACCGAGCCGTCGCGCCGGCGGAACCACTCCATGTGCGACAGGCCGGTGTCCATGCCGAGCGTCTCGAGCGCGCGCCGGGCGACCCGGCGGATGTCGTCGTAGCGCGGATCGTCGATCTCGCGCGGGATCATCACGCACCACTGGATCCAGGGATTGTCGAGGACGTGGAGCGGCGCCGGCAGGTAGTGCGACAGCGAGTGCCAGATCGCCCGGCCGCGGACGCTCACCGTGTCGAAGGAGAATTCGTCGCCGGTCACGAACTCCTCGACGACCGCCTGGCGCTCGGCGGAGGGGCGCGTCGCGGCGAGCGCGGCCGCGAGCTCCTCGGGACCGTTCACCCGGTAGGTGCTCTTGGCGCCGGCGCCCGACGTCGGCTTGAGCACCAGGGGGTAGCCCACCGTCTCCGCGAAGCGCCAGGCCTCGCGCTCGTCGAGCACCCGCTGATGGCGCGCGCAGGGGATCCCGGCGGCCGCCAGGACACTCTTCATGCGCGCCTTGTCGCGGAAGTTCCTGGCGGCCTCGCTGCGCATCCCGGGGATGTCGAGCGCCTCGCGCACCTCGCCGAGCGGCACCTGGAGCTGCTCGAGGGTGCCCAGCAGGCGATCGGGCGGGCCGATCCGGCCGGCCAGCGCGCGTACCGCCTCCGCGATCTGTTGCGGCGCCAACCCGTCGTCGATCCGCCAGTGGGCGGCGAGCTTGCCGCGCAGCCCGGCGGGTAGACGTTCGGCGGGATCCTGGCTGATCAGCCCGGTGCGCACCCCCGGCAGGTCGGCGACCGCCTCGACGAAGCGGAGCGTGGTTTCCAGGAAGAACGGGGCGACGAAGAGAACCGTGGGCATGGGCCTCTCAAGCGGCGTGGAGCCGCACGTCACGGCCGAAGCGGTCGGCCAGGTCGAGGAGCGCGGTGAGGTCCGGGTGACGCAACACGACGAAGCCGTCGGACACCAGCGTCTGCCGCCAGTTGCGTCGCGAAGCGCCCACCGGCAGGAGGTTGTCCCAGACGATCGCCGCGCCGTGACGCGCCTTGAACTCGGCGAGGCCGTCGATGCTCCGGATGGTCCCCTCGCCCTCGGCCCGCTTGTAGACGTTGGCGACGTTGTAGAGCCGGCGCACCGGCTCGCTGAAGCGCCCGAAGCAGACCGCCTCGGCCCAACCGCGGAAGACGTCGATGTCGCAGGCGTAGTTCATCTGGTCGACCTGGTGCGCCCCCGGCGGGCGGCCGCCGATCTCGCCGAAGACGACCTCGCCGTCCGCTTTCTGGTACCACTCCATGTGGGTGAACCCGGTCTGGAACCCCAGCGCGGCGAGCACCGCGTGCCCCATCTCGACGCCGCGGCGGAGCGCCGGCTGATCGGGAAAGCGCAGGGCGATCACCTGTGGGCTGATCCACTCGTTGGAGCGCGCCACCAGCGGGCGCGGGCGATACCAGGCGATGTTGTGGAACGCCGGGACGCCGTCGATCGACACGGTGTCGTAGGTGTACTCCTCGCCGTCCACGAACTCCTCGACGCTCACCTCGGCGACGTGCGCCAATCGCGGCAGCACGCGGGCGAGCTCCCCCGGATCCTCCACCCGGTAGGTGTCGGCCGAGCCCGCTCCGGCGATCGGCTTGACGATCAACGGGTAGCCGATCCGCTCGGCGGCCGCGAGGATCTGTTCGCCGCCGCGGGCCGCCTGGTGCCGCGGGGTGCGGATTCCCGCCTGGTCGAGCCGGAGCTTCATCTGCTCCTTGTCGCGGAAGGGGATCGTCTGCTCGACGCCGAGCCCCGGAACGCCGAGCGTCTCGCGCAGGCGGGCGGCGAGCAGCATGCCGGGCTCCCAGAGGCACTCGATGCGGTCCGGCTCGACACCCCCCAGCCAGTCCGTGACCTCACGCACCAGCGCGGCCTCGTCCCAGAGCGAGCGCACGCGCAGGTAGCCGGAGAGGGCCCGCCGGGCGGCGGGCGGCAGGGAGGCCGGGGGCGAGTCCCCCACGCCCAGCACCTGCGCTCCGACCTCGGCCAGGCCGCGCACGAATTCGGGCATCTCGCTGGGATACCCGGGGGACAGGAAGAGGACTCGCGTCACGGCAGCAAGGGATGAGAGGTCGCGAAGACGACGCCGGCAGTATAGCCGAGGCCCCGGCGGAGCCGCTTGCTAGAATCCGCCCCGTCATGACCAGCGAGGAATCGAGGGCCCGCTTCGCGGCGCTCGCCGCCCAGATCGAAGCGAGCTCGAAAGGGGGTCGCTGGCTCGTCCTCACGCACGACAACCCGGATCCCGACGCGCTCGCCTCCACCGCGGCGCTCGCCTTGATCCTGCGCCGCCGCTTCGGGCGACTCACCACGGTCGCCTACGGGGGGATGATCGGACGCGCCGAGAACCGCGAGATGGTGCGCAGTTTGCGTTTGCGCCTCAGCCACTTGCGCCATCTCAGCAAGCGCAACTACCGGCACTTCGCGCTGGTCGACTGCCAGCCCTGGACCGGCAACTCCCAACTGCCGCGCGACATCGTCCCCGACCTGGTGATCGACCATCATCCGGTGCGCCAGGCGACGCTCGCCGCCCGCGCCATCGACGTCCGGCCCGACTACGGCGCGACCGCGACCATTCTCGCCGAGCACCTCGAGGCGGCCGGGCTGCAGCCGCCGCGCGCGCTCGCCACCGGCATGGTCTACGCCATCCGCTCGGAGACCCAGGACTTCGGACGCGAGGCGGCCGGTCCCGACCACGCGGCGTTCGACAAGCTGCTGCCGCGGATCGACCGCCGCGTCCTGTCGCGCATCCAGAATGCCCGCCTGCCGGTGATCTACTTCCGCAACCTGCATCGCGCCCTGGAGGGTCTCGCCGGAGTGGCCAACCTGGTGGTCTCCGGCCTCGGCAAGGTCGATCAACCGGACATCGTGCCGGAGATCGCCGACCTGCTCCTGAGAATGGAAGGCAAGACCTGGTCGCTCTGCACCGGGATCCACGGCGACCGGGTCTACGCCTCGATCCGCACCACCAATTCGCGGGCCGACGCCGGGAACCTGATGCGCCGGCTGATCGGCACGCTGGGCAAAGGGGGCGGCCATGGCACCATGGCCGGCGGCTACGTCGCCATCCCCAGGACCGCCACCGACGGCGGCAAGGCGATCGAGCGGATGCTCGCCCAACGCTTCGTCAGGGCGCTCGGCAAGAGTCCCGACCGGCTCTCGCCCATCGACCTGACGGCCATGGACGTCGTCCCCTCAACCCCGGTCGGCGAGAACGGAGCCGCGTGAGCCGCAAGCGAATCCCCGGCGAGGAGGCAGGCGGCGACAAGCCCGCAGCCCAGCGTCGCCGCCGCAAGGGCAGGACCGCGCCGGGCGAGCCCGGCGGCGCAGCCGAGGCGACCGCGGACGAGGTGAAATCGGGCGC
>CAYZWR010000047.1:0-19235 GCA_964481735.1 uncultured Thermoanaerobaculia bacterium | reverse complement strand
CGGGCGAGCCCGGCGGCGCAGCCGAGGCGACCGCGGACGAGGTGAAATCGGGCGCGAGAGCGAAGCGCCCGCGGGTCGCCCGAACCCGGCGCGCGCCGGCGACTCCGGCCTCGCTCCGGGGCGACGAGCCGGCCGCCGTAACGACCGCCGCGGGGCCTTCGCCGGAGACGACCGAGCTGCCGCGCGTCGCAACGCCGCCGGAAGCGGCGCCCGCCGCTACGCCGCCGGAGACGGCGCCCACCGCGGCGGAGACGGAACGCCCGCAGGCGCCACCCGAGACCCGGCCGGCATTCGACCCCGCGCCGATCGCTGGCATCGCGGGCGCGACGCTGCGCGCCGAGTTCCTCGCCCGGCCGCACCTCGAGCCGCCCCCCTTCCCCACCTGGGCCAGCCAGCGTCCGGGGTCCGACCTCAGCCGCGAGCCGCGGCGGCTGACCTTCGTCCTGCACGCCCACCTGCCCTGGGTGCTCGGCCACGGGACGTGGCCGCACGGCGAGGATTGGCTGGCCGAAGCGGTGGTGCACTGCTACCTGCCGCTGGTCGATCTGCTCGAGCGCCTCGCCGAGCGCGGCCGGCGCCATCTCCTGGCCCTGTCGGTGACCCCGATCCTCGCCGCGATGTTCGAGGATCCGCGCACCCGCGCCATCGTCGACCGCTACCTCGCCGAGCGCAGCAAGGCCGCCTGGGAGAGCCGCGGCCGCCATCCGCTCGCCCACTGGTGGCACGGCGAGTTCGTCCGGCTGCGCGCCATCTGGGACCGGCTCGATCGCGACCTCGTCAGGCCTCTCGCCCGCCTCTGGGAGCGCGGCGCGATCGAGCTCTCGACCTCGGCCGGGACCCACGTCTACCTGCCGCTCGCGCACACGCCGAAGCTCATCCGATTGGCGCTGCGCACCGGGCGCGAGCGTCACCGCGAGCTGTTCGGCGACGATCCGCGGGGCTGCTGGATGCCGGAGTGCGCCTATCGTCCCGGCGGGCCCTGGAAGCACCCGGTCACCGGCGCGTCGGAGGAGCACCGCGCCGGCAACGAGAGCTTCCTCGCCGAGCAGGGGATGCGCTGGACAGTGCTCGACGCCCACCTCCTCCGGCGGGGAGATCCTGCATTCCCGTACGGCGCCGATCTGCTGCCCGACGAGGTCGTCGAGCCGAGCGGACCGCATCCGCGGCCCTACTGGATCCGGCAGAGCGCGGTCGCGGCCTTCCTGCGCGATGCGCGCACCGCCGCCCAGGTCTGGTCCCGCCAGGGCGGCTACCCCGGCGATGGGGCCTACCTCGATTTCCACAAGCGTCACTGGCCATCGGGGCTCCGCTTCTGGCGGGTCACCGGCGCCGAAGCCGATCTCGCCGACAAGCTGGTCTACTTCCCGGCGGACGCGGCCGAGGTGGCGCGCGCCCAGGCCGAGCACTTCGTCGACCTGGCGCGCAGTCTCGACGGCATGGGGCAAGGCGTCATCTGCTGCCCCTTCGACGCCGAGCTCTTCGGCCACTGGTGGTTCGAAGGGCCGATCTGGCTGGAGCACGTGCTCGAGCTCGCCGCTCCCGACAGCGGCCTCGAGGCGACCACTCCAGGCCGCGAGCTCGAGAGCCAGCCCTTGCTGCGCCGCGCCTTCTTCGCCGAGGGCTCCTGGGGAGCGGGGGGGGATCACCGGGTCTGGGTCAACCCCGACACCGACGTCTTCTGGCGCGACCTCGCCGAGGCCGAGCGGCGGGCTTTCACCGCCGTGCGCTGGGGCGGCCCGCGCAAGTGGCGGCGGGCGATCCTCAACCAGCTGCTGCTCGCCGCCGCCTCGGACTGGCCCTTCCTGGTCACCATGGGGACCGGCAGGGACTATGCCGAAGCCCGATTCCGCCTGCACGTCACCCGGCTGCACGAACTGATCGACCTCGGTCCACGCACGCGCTGGATCCCGGACTGGGTCGACGCCGACTTGCCCTTCGCCGACGTCGAGGCCGAATGGGCACGGCCCCCCGAGGAGTGAGACGATTCCCCATCCCATGTCGAATCCCTGGACCAAGCTGCCGCTCCTGCACATCGCCGACATCGACCTGCCGCGCGACGTGCAGGGGCTCTACGATCTCGCCTACAACCTCTGGTGGACCTGGAATCCTCCCGCGCGCCAGCTCTTCTCGGCGATCGACAGCCGCGCCTGGGCGCTCTATCGCAACCCGGTGCAGCTGCTGATCAACGTCGATCGCCAGCACTGGCTGGAGAAGCTCGAGGACGATCACTTCGTCGCGCTCTACCAGCGGGTGATGCGCACGTTCGAGGAGTACCTGGCCAGCGGGCCGACCAGCTGGTTCGCTCGCACCTACCCCGAGGTCGACGGGACGATCGCCTACTTCTGCATGGAGTACGGCCTGCACCAGTGCCTGCCGCTCTACTCCGGCGGCCTCGGCGTGCTGGCGGGCGATCACCTGAAGAGCGCCAGCGACCTCGGCCTGCCACTGGTCGGCGTCGGGCTGCTCTACCGCAGCGGCTACTTCCACCAGAACATCGACGCGGACGGACGCCAGCAGCACATCTATCCCGATTCGGACTTCTCGCGCCTGCCCATCCGGCCGGCCGCCGGCCACACCGGCCGCGAGATCCAGGTCGCGGTGCCGTTCGGTGATCGCGAAGTCCGCGCTCAGGTATGGATCGCGCAGGTCGGGCGCGTACCGCTGATCCTGCTCGACACCGACGTGCCCCAGAACGACTCCGCCGACCGACCGATCACCAGCATTCTCTACACCCCCGGGCGCGAGATGCGCCTGGCACAGGAGCTGGTGCTCGGCCTGGGCGGCGCCGCCGCGTTGGCCGCGCTCGGCATCGAGCCGGCGGTCTGGCACATGAACGAGGGGCACTCCGCCTTCCTCCAGATCGAGCGCCTGCGCCACCGGCTGGCCCGCGCGGTGCCCTTCGACCGGGCCGTGCAGGAGCTCCGCGCGACCTCGGTGTTCACCTCCCACACCCCCCTCCCCGCGGGCAACGAGGTCTTCGAGGCGCCGCTGGTGCGCAAGTTCTTCCTGCCGCTGCTGGCCAAGTCGCAGGTCGACGCCGAGGCGATCCTCGCGCTCGGCAACAACGATCACGGCGAGAAGGACCAGCCGTTCAACCTCACCGCGCTCGCCCTGCGCACCAGCTCGCGCGTCAACGGCGTTTCGCGGCTGAACGCCGAGGTGGCGAGCCGGATGTGGCGCCACCTGTTCCCCGCGACGCCGCCCGGCGAGCAGCCGATTGCCGCGATCACCAACGGAGTCCATGCGCCCACCTGGCAGGGCGCCGAGATCCAGGGGATCCTGCAGCGCTGGCTCGGCGAGCGCTGGACCGAGCTCGTTGCGTCGATCGAGAGCGTGGCGGCGATTCGCGGCGGCTCCGACGCCGAGCTATGGGAAGCCCACCTGGCGCAGAAACGCCGGCTGGCCCGCTTCCTCCGTTCCCGGCTGCGCGATCAGTTCGCCCGCCACGGCCACTCGCCGGACGACCTGCGGCGCGTCGAGCACCTCTTCGACCCCGCCGTTCTGACCATCGGCTTCGCCCGGCGCTTCGCCACCTACAAGCGCGCCCGCCTGCTCTTCTCCGACCTCCACCGGCTGCGCCAGCTGGTCGGCAGCGTCGAGCGCCCCCTGCAGGTCGTGCTCGCCGGCAAGGCACATCCGGCCGACAAGGAGGGCCAGGAGCTGATCGCCCACATCTTCCAGCTCTCGCAGTCGGAGGCGCTCAAGGGGCGGGTCTTCTTCGTCGAGGACTACGACATGCGGGTGGCCCGCAAGCTGGTGCAAGGAGTCGACGTCTGGCTCAACACCCCGCGCCGTCCGCTCGAGGCTTCCGGGACCTCGGGCATGAAGGCGGCGATGAACGGCGCCCTCAACTGCTCGATCGCCGACGGCTGGTGGCCCGAGGGCTTCGACGGCGAGAACGGCTGGGTGATCGGCGCGACGGCCGGCGGCCCACCGGCGACCTCCGCCGACGAGGCGCAGCAGGATCGCGAGGATGCCCAGGCGCTCTACGAGCTGCTCGAGGAGCAGATCGTTCCGACGTACTATCGGCGCGACGAGAGCGGGCTCCCGATCGAGTGGATCGCCAAGATGAAGCAGGCGATCGCTTCGATCACTCCCCGTTTCTCGAGCGACCGGATGCTCGGCGATTATTGCGCTCACGCTTACGTGCAGCTGCTGCGCGGCGAGACCCCGGGCGGCCCGGCAGGCGAAGTGCTGGAGCCCGTGCAGTCCGATTCCTAGACCCCGAGGAGGGAACCGTGAGTCAGCGCCTGTCGCAGGTCGCCTCTCTGCTCGTCGCCGCCGCCGTGATCGCGGCACCGTCGCTCGCCGACGAAGCGCCGTTCTTGCGGCCCGACCCGAGCCTCGCCACGTATCGCTCGCCGGCGCCGCCGCCGCTCCGCCTCGCCGAGGCGATGAGCCTCGATCCGATCGCTCGCTTGCGACCGGCCACCGAAGCGGCCGCGCCGGAGCTCGCCGCGATGGCCGCCTGGAACGCCGCCGCGAGCAGCGGCAGGCGCCCGACCCAGGTCGGCCTGGAGCGTGCCCTTCCCCAGCCGCTGCGTTTCGCGCATTCCCCCGAGCATTTCGCAGCGGCCCTCGGCCAGCGCTATGGCGACGGCTGGCTCGGTCGCGCCGCGTCCGGCGAGTGGACCTGGGGCACCTCGATCGAGGTCCCCGGGGCCATGGCGCTCCGCTTGGAGCTCTCCGAAGTCGCCCTGCCCGCAGGCACCCGCCTCTGGGTCTACGGCGCCGACGGCGAATCGCGCGCTTTCGACCTCCGGCTGCTGCGCAGCGACCGCTCGCTGGTGACGCCGGCGGTGGAGGGCGAGCGGATCCACCTCGAGATCGCGCTGCCCGACGCAGCCGATCCGGCGGCGACCGGTTTGCGCATCGTACGGATCTACGAGCAGCTCGCCGACGCCTCGGCCCTGCTCCCGATGGCCGACTCCTGCCTGCAGAACGCGGAGTGCTACGACAGCGGCGACTTCGCCGCCATCGAAGGAGCCCGCGACGCGGTGTTCAGCTACACCTACGTGGATGGCGGGCTCTTCGCCTGCAGCGGCGGGCTGCTCAACGACAACGACAGCTCGACCCTCGTCTACTGGGGCCTGACCGCCAATCACTGCGTGCCGAACAACACCATCGCGGCGACGATCGACGCCAAGTTCTTCAAGCGGCGCAACGGTTGTCCGGGCACCTTCAGCACCCAGACCCAGGGACCGACCGGCTGGACGCTGGTCACCACGTCGGAGACGCAGGACGTTTCGCTCCTGCGCCCGGTGAGCCCCAGCGAGATGCCCGCCGGCGTCGCGCTGCTCGGCTGGACCTCCGTGCGGCCGGCGACCGGCACGATGCTGCACCGCATCTCCCACCCGGTGCGCGCGTCGAACCTCCAGATCGAGCCCCAGACCTACAGCGTCCACCAGCTCGACGAGACGCCGTCCTTCATCTGCGACGGCATCAGCACGACGAACTTCCTGCACTCGTTGAACCAGCTCGGTACGGGGATCTCGGGCGGCAGCTCGGGGTCGCCGGTGATGAACGGCAGCGGCCAGGTGCTCGGACAGCTGCTGGGGTCCTGCGGCGATCCGCCGGACGGCTGCGGCACCGACGAGAACGTCCTCGACGGCGCTTTCTCGGCCTCCTACCCGCTGCTCGCCCCGTACCTCAATCCGGGTTCGGGGGGCAGCTGCGTGCCGGACGCCGACACGCTCTGCCTGCTCGGCGGCAAGTTCAAGGTCGAAGTCACCTGGACCACCGCCTCCGCGAGCGGACCGGCGCAGGTCATGTACTTCAACGGCGAGCGCGCGGAGACCTCCGAGTCCGGGTTCTTCTGGTTCTTCACCCCGACGAATTTCGAGATGGGCGTGAAGATGGTCGACGCCTGCGTGGCGCCCTACGACCGCTACTGGGTCTTCGTCAGCGGGCTGACCAGTCAGGCCTTCGAGGTCCGGGTGACCCGGATGGCCAATCCGCTCGACGTGCGGACCTACACCAACCCGCTCGACGTGCTGCCCACCACGAAGGGCGACACCAACGCCTTCACCTGTCCCTGACCCGAGCGGCCCCGGGATGCGTTGCACGACGCATCCCGACGCCGCCGCCGAGTTCCGCTGCGACGGCTGCGCGCGGGCGCTCTGCACCGCCTGCGTCGAGGAGGGACACCGGCTGCTGTTCTGCGTCCACTGCCGCGAGCGCGCCCTGCCGCTCGCGGCGGAGGCGGCGGCCACCGCCCCCGCGCGCCGGCGCGAGGAGCTCCTGAATCGCCCCTACTCGATCGCCGACGCCCTCCGCTATCCGTTTCGCGGCGCCGGACGCTTCATGCTCCCGGCCTACGTCGCGACCCTGACCGTCGCGGGATTCGTCCCCGGTTGCGGGATCGTCGTCGCCGCGCTCGTGGCGCTGCTCCTGCCGGGACTGCTCTTCGAGATCGTCCGCACCACCGCCGCCGGGGACGACGTCCTGCCCGACTGGCCCGACTTCAGCGACCCCTTCGCGCGCTTCAAGGAATGGCTCTGGCTGATGGCCATCGCGGTCGTGGCGGCGCTGCCGGCGCTCTTCCTCTTCCGGGTCACCGGGTGTGACGCGAGCCGGCTGCTGCTCGGCGACGGGCGGGGAGCCTGCTGGTTGGCGCTCTTCGGCGGCCTCGCCCTGGGGCTCCTCTTCGCCGTCTTCGCCCTCGGGGCCACCGGCTGCTATTCGAGCGGCTGGCTCGTCTGGCGCCTCGACCTCCATCTGCAAGCGATGCTCTCGCCGGTCGGCGTTCCGGCGCTCGCGACCGCCGGCCTGGTCGCCCTGCTGCTCGTCACGAGCCAGCTCGCGGCGCTCGCCTTGCGGGGGCTTCCCCTCGTCGGCGGGCTCGTCGAGCAGGCGATCTTCGGCTATTCCCTGTTCCTCGCCCCGCATCTGATCGGCCTGCTCTTCCGCCGCCAAGCGGCGCGACTCGATCCGCTCTACACCCGCTAGCGACGGTCAGGAGGCGCGCGCGACGAGGCGGAGGATGTCGTCCATCCGCTCCTCGGCGGCGCGCCGTCCGAGCTCGAAGATCTCCTGCCGCCGCTTGACGTCGGAGAGACCGAACGCCTCGAGCCCGCGCGGTACGAGCACCAGGTCGCAGCGGTGGAACTTCCGTTTGGAGCTGTGGAACATGCCGATCTCGAAGGCGCGCTGCGAGACCGCGAGCGAGCTCGCGAGCTTGCCCGCATCGGAGGTCGAGAGCGGGCTCGCGTAGACCCCGAGGATCACGTCGCACAGGCCGAGCAGTGGATCGATCGGGAAATTGTCGATGATGCCGCCGTCGGCGTAGAGGCGGCCGCCGATCGGCATCGGCGAGAAGACCGCCGGCATCGAGGAGCTGGCGATCACCGGCCGGACGAGGGGACCGGCGGCGAAGATCTCCAGGCGCGCCGCGATGAGGTCGGTCGCGGTCACGAAGAGCCGCCGCCCCAGCGCCTCGAAGGAGTCCTCGGGGAAGTACTCGAGGAAGCCCGGAACGATCTTCTCGCCGTCGAACAGCCCGGGCTTCCCCACGGCGATACGGGTGAGCCGGAACGGGCTGTTGGTGGCGAAGAACTCGAGCATCTGCGCGGAGGAGTACCCGGCGGCGTACAGCGCGCCGACGATCGCCCCCGCGCTGGTGCCCGAGACGCACTCCGGCTCGACCCCCGCGGCGCGCAGCGCCGCGAGCACCCCGACGTGGGCGATGCCGCGGACGCCGCCGCCCGACAGGACGATGCCGATCCGGTATTGCATGCCTACTTGGCGGCTTCTCCCTTCGTCCAGCGGTCGAGCCAGTCGAGCACGGTGTCGTGCCAGAGGATCGAGTTGTGGGGCTTCAGCACCCAGTGGTTCTCGTCGGCGAAGTAGAGCAGCTTGGAGGGAATCCCCTTGCGCTGCGCCGCGGTGAAGGTGCCCAGGCCGCCGGTGTCCACCACCCGGTAGTCGCGCCCGCCGTGCACCACCAGGATGGGCGTCTTCCAGTTCTTCACCAGGTCGACCGGGTTGTGCTTGGCGTAGCCGGCGGGATTGTCCCAGGGCGTACCGCCGTGCTCCCACTCGGGGAACCAGAGCTCTTCCGTCGCGTAGTAGGCGAAGCGCTCGTCGAGATTGCCGTCGTGCGAGACCAGGCAGCGGAAGCGGTCCGGCCAGGCGCCGGCGATCCAGTTCACCATGTAGCCGCCGTAGGAGGCGCCGAGCGCCGCGACCCGGTCACCGTCCATCCAGGGATAGGCCTTGAGCGCCGCGTCGAGACCCTTCTTCAGGTCCTCGAGCGGCTTGCCCCCCCAGTCGCCGCGGATCGCGTCGGTGAAGGCCTGACCGTAGCCGGTGGAGCCGTGGAAGTCGACCATCACCGCGGCGTAGCCGCGCGCAGCGTAGACCTGGGGATTCCAGCGGTAGTGGAAGTCGTTGCCGAACGAGCCCTGCGGTCCGCCGTGGATGAGGAACGCGACCGGGTACTTCTTCGCCGGGTCGAAGTCGATCGGCTTCACGATGTAGGTGAAGACCATCTCGTTGTTCCAGCCGCGGAAGCTCATCTGCTCGGGCTCGCCCAGCTTGACCGCGGCCAGCCGCGCGTCGTTCAGGCCGGTGATCCGGCGCTCGTCCGTGCCGTCGGCGGCGACCGTCCAGAGGTCGGCCGGCGACTTGAGGTGATGCTTGGCATAGCCGAGCCTGCCCCCCGCGAGCAGCATCAACGAGCCGTTGGTGCCGGCGCCGACCAGCGGGCGCACCGCGCCGGTCGTGACGTCGATGGCGAAGATCGCCTTCTGGCCGACGTCCTGCGCCGCGACGTAGATGGTCTCGCCGTCGGCCGACCAGGTCCACTCGTCGGGCGAGCGATCCCAGGTCGGGGCCAGCCGTCGCTCCGCGCCGTCGAGCCCGCTGCGCAGCACGAACTGGAAGCGGTCGGCCTCGTAGCCGGGCCGCGCCATCGCGAGGTAGCCCAGCGTCTGGCCGCCGGGCGAGAACGCGGGCTGAGTGTCCCACGCCGGATTCGTGGTGAGCTTGCGCGGCGCCGCGGAGCCGTCGAGCGGCACGGCGAAGAGGTCGAAGTTGGTCGACCAGGCCTCCTCGCGGCCGACGTCGCGGGCCGAGAAGACGAGCCACTTGGAGTCCGGCGAGAAAGCGAGCTCCTCGCCGCCGCCGAACGGCTTCGAGGGTGCGTCGGCCTGCATGCCCGGCATCAGGTCGAGCGCTTCGCCGCCGGCGACCGGCAGGGCGAAGAGGTGATTGCGCCGCCCGTCCATCCAGGTGTCCCAGTGGCGCACGAAGAGGCTGTCGTAGATCTGTCCGGTCGCCTTGCGCGCTTCGTTGGCCGCCAACCGCTCGCTGGTGCACGCGAGGTCCCGGCCGCACTCGGGGAAGACCTCGAGGCTGAAGACGAAGTGACTGCCGTCGGGCGACAGCTCGAGGTTGGCCACGTCGAGCGCCAGCTGGCTCACCTGCACCGGCTCGCCGCCGGCGAGCGAGAGCCGCCAGATCTGCGAGGAGCCGGAGCGGGTGGAGAGGAAGTAGATCGTCCGACCGTCGGGGGACCAGCGCGGATTGGTGTCGCCGGAGACATTCGTGGTGAGCTGGCCGAGGCCCGTGCCGTCGGCGCGCACCCGCCAGAGGTCGTAGCGGCCGGCGTTCGCCGCGAGATCGGTCGAGCGCAGGACGAAGACGATCTCCTGGCCGTCCGGTGAGGCCTGGGGATCGGACAAGCGCTGCATGGCGACGAGATCCTGCACGCCGAACGGGTGGGGCGCCTCGGCGGCGACCAGGGGGGCGCCGGCGACAGCCAGGGTGAGCAGAGCGGAGAGCACGCGGCAAGGCTTCATGGGGTTGGCCTCCTTCGGTCGATGTCGATCCGGGGCGCGCCGAACGGCGCGCGATCCAGATCGTACCGCACCTCGCGCGCCGCCCCCGCTTTGCTACCATCGCGCCAGGCATGACCACGCCCCGGCCACTCGCGGAAGTGCTCCGCCCGACGCTGCTGCTCCCCGCGCCCGCGCTCGGCGACGCCCTCGGCTGCGAGCTGACCCTGGTGAGCGAGACCTTCCAGCACACCGGCAGCTTCAAGTTCCGCGCCGGCTACAACGTCGCCCGGTCGGTGCGCCAGCCCGGACTGCTCACCGCCTCCTCGGGCAACTTCGGGCAGGCGCTGGCGTTCGCCTGCAAGCTCCTGGGCAAGCGCTGCACCGTGGTCATGCCGGCCCAGTCGGCGCGGGTGAAGATCGACGCCGTCCGCGCCCACGGCGCGCGCGTCGATCTGCTCGACACCGCGCTCAAGACGCGCGCCCAGCGCGTCGCCGAGCTGGCCGCCGAAGATCCCACGGCCTACGTCGCGAGCGCCTACGACGATCCGCTGGTGATCGCCGGCAATGCCACCCTCGGGCGCGAGCTCGCCGCGCAACGCTTCGACGTGGTGCTGGTGCCGGTCGGGGGTGGCGGGCTCTCCTCCGGCGTGCTGACCGGCCTGCGCGAGGGGGGCTCCGCCGCCCAGGTCTGGGGAGCCGAGCCCCTGCTCGCCAACGACGCGGCCCGGTCGCTGCGCTCCGGGCGCCTGGAAAGCAATGCCGCCGAGGCACCGACCCTCGCCGACGGCGCGCGCACCCTGTCGCTCGGCAGGCACAACTGGGAGATCCTGCGCGGCGGGCTCGCCGGCATCGTCGAGGTCCCCGAGGAGCAGATCGCCGAAGGGGTCCGGCGGCTCTTCCTGGACGCCAACCTGAAGGCCGAGCCGACCGGAGCCCTGGGCGTCGGCGCGCTGCTCCTCGACCCGGCGCGCTTCGCCGGCGGTCGGGTCGCCTGCATCGTCTCGGGCGGCAACGTCGATCCGGCGCTCTACGCCCGCCTGATCGCCTAGCTCGGTCGCACTCAGCGCCAGTGCCCGCGCTCGGGCACCCGGGAGTAGACGAAGTGCCGCGGCGCGAGCGGCGGGGCCGGCGGGGCGCGCCGCGCCAGCGGCCACGCCAGCGCCATGCCGGCGAGGAAACCGCCGACGTGCGCCCACCAGGCGATGCCGCCGCTCTCGGGACCGCCACCCGAGGCGAGCGCGCCGCTCGCCAGCTGCCCGACGAACCAGATGCCGAGATAGATCAACGCCGGGATGCGCACGAAGAGCGGATAGAAGAAGATCGGGACGAGCGTCAGCACGCGGGCGTGCGGGAAGTAGACGAGGTAGGCGCCGAGCACGCCGGCGATCGCGCCCGAAGCGCCGATCGTCGGCACCGTGGATCCGGCGTTGGTCGCCCAGTGCAGAGCGCCCGCGGCGAGCCCCGTGACCAGATAGAAGAGCGCGTAGCGCAGCCGGCCCAGGCGGTCCTCGACGTTGTCCCCGAAGATCCAGAGCGTCCACATGTTGAACAGCAGGTGCGCCAGCCCGCCGTGCAGGAACATGCTGGTCACGAACGGCACCACGCCGCCCGGCGGCAGGCCCACTCCCGCCGCCCAGGCGGGGTCCGAGTAGCGCGCCGGTACGATGCCGAAGAGGTAGAAGATCGCCTGCAGCCGCTGCGGCGGCAGCGCCGACTGGTACAGGAACACCGCGACGTTCAGCGCGATGATCGCCCAGGTCACCACCGGCGCGCGCCGGCTGGGGATCTCGTCGCGCAAGGGGAACATACGCCGCGGAGGTTACACCAGGGCCCGCCGCCGGACGCCGGGCTGCTAGAGTCCGCGCGATGCTCGCGACCGCGCGCGCCCGCTGGCTGATTCTCGCCGCGGCGGCGCTCTTCTCCACCGGCGGCGCCGCCATCAAGGGCACGTCGCTCACCGCCTTCCAGGTCGCCGGATTCCGCTCCGGCGTCGCCGCCCTCGCGCTGCTCCTGCTGCTCCCCGAGGCTCGGCGGGGCTATCGCCGCGATCTCCTCCCCGCCGCCCTGGCCTACGCCGGGACGCTGATCTGTTTCGTGGTGGCCACCAAGCTGACCACCTCGGCGGCCGCGATCTTCCTGCAGTCGACCGCGCCGATCTGGGTGCTGCTGCTCGCGCCCCTGCTGCTGGGAGAGCGCTTCCGGCGCGCCGATCTGCCCTACGTCGCGCTCGCCGGGCTCGGCCTCCTCCTCGTCTTCCTCGGCTCGCGCGACGCCGCCGCGACGGCGCCGCGCCCGGCCGTGGGGAACCTGGTCGCGCTCGCCTCGGGGGTGTTCTACGCGCTGCTGATGATCACCATGCGCCGGCTCGCCCGGCAGGGCGCGGGCGGTGACCGGACGCTCGCCGCGACCGTGCTCGGCAACGCCCTCGCCTGCGTGGTCTGCCTGCCGCTCGCCTTGCCGCTCGGCGCGACGCGCGCCGCCGACGTCGCGGCGATCCTCTATCTCGGCGTGGTGCAGATCGGCATCGCGTACTGGCTCTTCATGCGCGGCCTGCGCACGCTGCCGGCGCTCGAGGTGTCGCTGCTCGTGCTGCTCGAGCCGGTGCTCAATCCGCTCTGGACCTGGCTCACCGCGGGCGAGCGACCGAGCGCCCTCGCCTCGGCGGGCGGCGCGCTGATGCTCTCCGCGCTCGCCGGGCGCGCGCTCTTCGACCGTTCGCCGGACGAGGAGCCGGCGCCCGCGCCCGATTGACTCAGAGCGAGATCGAGCCCTTGCGGAACTCGGACGGCGCGAGTCGCGCGTTGATCAGCACCGGGTGACCCGCCGCGGCCCAGGCGCGCGCCTGGGCGAAGGCCGCGGGGATCTCTTCGTGCCGCTCGATCCTCAAGCCCCGGCCGCCCAGCCCTTCCGCCGCCCGCTGATAGTCGGTGGGAGCGAGCTCCGTCCCCACCGCGTCGCCGAGCGCGGGCACCTGGTCGCGCGCGATCTGCCCCCAGGAGGCGTCGTTGCCGACCAGCGCGATCACCGGAACCCGGTGGCGGACGAAGGTGTCGAACTCGGCCAGGCTGTAGGCGAGCGAGCCGTCGCCGTAGAGCACCCAGACTTCGGCGCCCGGCCGCGCGAGCTTGGCGCCGAGCGCGAAGCCGCCGCCCACGCCGAGCGTTCCGAAGGCTCCCGGATCGAGCCAGCCGAGCGGCGCGCGCGGCCGCACCACGTAGGCCGCGGTGCCGACGAAATCGCCGCCGTCGGCGACCAGCAGGGCGCGCTCGTCGAGGAAGTCGTCGAGCTCGTCGAGCAGAGCGACCGGATCGATCCCCTCGCCGGGTCGTGACGCCGCTTGTGCCGAGATCTCGCTGCCGCGCTCGGCGTCCCGGCGTTGCAGGGTCTCCAACCAGTCCGCCCAAGCGATGTCGTGGCCGGCAGCGCGATCGGCGAGGGCGCCGAGGAAGAGCGCTGGATCGCCGAGCGCGGCGATGGTGGGCCGCCGGTTGCGCCGCAGATCCTCGGGGCTGCGATTGGCGACGATCAACTCCGCGCCGCGGCGGATCGCCCGGCCGTAGTCGAGCCGAAAGTCGCACGGCACGCCGGCGAGGAGCACGCAGTCGGCGTCCCGCAGCGCCTCGCGGCGCCGATGGCGCAGGAGCAGCGGATGCTCCGAGCCGAGGAGCCCACGCGCCATCCCGGAGAGGTAGACCGGCACGCCCAGCCGCTCCACCGTCGCGGCGAGCTCGGCGGGCTCCACCGCGTGCAGCATCGCCTGGGAGCCGACGACCAGCACCGGCCGGCCCGCCCTCGCCAGCGCCCTGGCGGCTCGGCGCACGGCGCCGTTCGGAGGTGGGCCGGGAGCGCCCGGGGGAAGCGTTCCGGCGGGGCGTTCGGCATGGCGGAAAACGCGGTCGAGATGGCGTCGCAGGTAGAACCGCTCGAGTCGCTTGGCCAAGCTCGGCCGACGCTCGTCGGGCGGGGCGGCGACGCCGTACCACTCGCGCACCGTCGCTTCGGGATAGAGCAGGTCCACCGGACACTCCACGAAGACCGGTCCCGGAACCCCTTCGCGGGCCCGGGCGAACGCGGTCTCGACCAGAGGCGCCAGGTCGGCCGCCCGGCGGGCCGACCCCTGCCACTTGACGTGCGGCGCCAGCAGCGCCTGCTGATCGATGTCCTGCAGCGCGCCCCGCCCCTTGAGGACGGTCGCGGTGGCCCCGCCGAGCAGCACCACCGGCGACTGCGCCAGCTCGGCGTTCTTGACCGCGGTGATCGTGTTGGTGAGCCCGGGACCCGCCGTCACGGCCGCCACGCCGGGACGGCCGGTGAGCCGCGCGGTGGCATCCGCCGCGAAGACCGCGCTCGCTTCGTGCCGCGTGTCGACCACGCGAATGCCGGCCGCCTTGGCGCCCACCAGCAGCGGCGAGATGTGTCCGCCGCAGAGGGTGAAGAGCGTCTCGACGCCGTGCCGCACGAGCACCTCCGCGACCCGCTCCCCGCCGTGGCTCATGGCCGAAGAGACTCCCACAGCGGAACGCTTCGGGCAACCACCGCGCCCCGCCTCGCCGGATCGCGGCGGGCGCGTGCGGCCGCACAGCGCCGGCCGCATCGGCCTGCTACACTGGCCGCGGTCTCAGCCCTGAACCCGGAGTCGGGTCCTTCACCTTGCGGACGGCGCGAATGCCCCAGAAGCTGATGTCGATGTCCGAGGCGGTCGCGCGCTACGTCGCCGATGGATCGACGGTGGTGATCGAGGGCTTCACTCACCTGATCTCCTTCGCCGCCGGCCACGAGATCATCCGCCAGCGACGGCGCAACCTCACCCTCTGCCGGCTGACCCCGGATCTGGTCTACGAGCAGATGATCGCCGCCGGCTGCGCCCGCAAGCTGGTCTTCTCCTGGGCGGGAAATCCGGGCGCCGGACCGCTCTACGCCCTGCGCCGGGCGGTCGAGGAGGCGGAGCCCCTGCCGCTCGAGCTCGAGGAGTACTCGCACTTCGGCATGGTCGCCCGCTTCGCGGCCGGTGCGGCCAAGCTCCCCTTCCTGCCGCTGCGCAGCTACGCCGGCAGCGATCTGCCGCTGGTCAATCCGCGCATCCGCGAGATCGAGTGCCCCTACACGCACGAGAAGCTCGCCACGGTACCGGCGCTCAATCCCGACGTCGCGATCCTCCACGTGCAGCGCGCCGACGCGAAGGGCAACGCGCAGATCTGGGGCCTCCTCGGCGTGCAGAAGGAGGCGGCCTTCGCCTCCGCCAAGGTGATCGTGGTGGCCGAGGAGATCGTGCCCGAGCGGGTCATCCGGGCCGATCCCAACCGGACGGTCGTTCCCGGGTTCGTCGTCAACGCGGTCGTGCACGAGCCCTGGGGCTGTCACCCCTCGTTCGCGCAGGGCTACTACGATCGCGACAACGAGTTCTATGTCGCCTGGCGCGAGATCTCGAAGGACCCGGCGAAGCTCGCCGCCTACCTCGACGAATGGGTCTACGGGCTCCCCGACCGCGCGGCCTACCTGGCCAAGCTGGGGACCGACCGCCTCGAGGCGCTGCGCGCCAAGGCCAAGCTCGCGCGACCGGTGAACTATGGCTACTGAGCCCTACACGCCCGCCGAGATGATGGTCTGCCGGGCGGCGCGCGAGCTCGCGGACGGCGAGGTCGTCTTCGTCGGCATCGGGCTGCCCAACCTGGCCTGCAATCTGGCCCGCCGGCTGCACGCTCCCGACCTCGTGCTGCTCTACGAGTCGGGCGCGGTGGGCGCCGTTCCGGAGCGGGTCCCGGTCTCGATCGGCGACCCGGCGCTGGTCACCAACTCGATCGCCGTCGCCTCGATGGCCGACGTCTTCTACAACTACCTGCAGGGCGGCAAGATCGACGTCGGCTTCCTGCAGGGGGCGCAGATCGACCGCTACGGCAACCTCAACACCACGGTCATCGGCGACTACGCCCACCCCAAGGTGCGCCTGCCGGGCAGCGGCGGCGCCTGCGAGATCGCGATCAACGCGCGCCGGGTCATCGTCATCGCGCCGCAGAGCCGCAAGAGCTTCCCCGAGCACGTCGACTTCATCACCTCGCCGGGTTTCGTCGACGGACCCGAGGCGCGGCTCCGGCTGGGGATGCCGGGCGGCGGCCCGGTGCGGGTGATCACCGACCTCGCCTGCTACCGATTCGAGGCCGGCGAGATGACCGTCGAGACGTTGCACCCCGGGGTGACGCTCGACATGGTGCGGGCCCACCTCGGCTGGGAGCCGCGGCTCGCCGCGGAGGTCGGCGTGACGACTCCGCCCGGCCGCCGCGAGCTCACGCTGCTGCGCCGCCGGCTCGACCCGGGCAAGCTCTTCCTCTAGCCGCCGAAGCCGTTGACCGCCCGGCTCTGCTCGCGCAGGAACTTGAGCAGATAGTCGGGACCGAGCGCCGCGGGGCCGCCGGCGCCGCTCGCCTTCCAGCCGCCGAAGGAGTTGATTCCCGGCCAGGCGCCGGTGGTCGCGCCGCTGCGCCGGTTGACGTAGAGCACGCCGGCCTCGATGCCGGCGAGGAAGCGCTCCAGATCGTCGCGCTGGCGCGTGAAGATCCCGGCCGTCAGGCCGTAGGGCACCGCGTTGGCCCGGGCGATCGCCGCCGGAAGATCGTCGACCTCCTGCGCGAGCAGGATCGGCAGGAACATCTCCTCGGCGAAGTAGGGATGCCCCGGGTCGGGCAACCGCGCGAGCGTCGGTTGCACGTAGTGGCCGTGCGCGAGCTCGCCCTCGGTCAGCACCTCGCCGCCGGCCAGGACCTCGCCGCCGCCGGCGCGGATGCCGCCGACGTAGCGGCGGAAGCTCTCCACCGCCGGGGCGTGGATCACCGGGCCGAGGAAGGGATCGCCGCTCACCGGATTGCCCACCGCGGCCGCCTGCGTGCGCGCGACCAACCGGGCGAGGAACTCCCGCGCCACGCCGCGCTCGACGTAGACCCGCGAACAGGCGCTGCACTTCTGCCCGCCGAAGCCGAACGCCGAGCGCGCCACTCCTTCGGCCGCCGCATCGAGATCGGCGCTCGCGGTGACGATCGCCGCGTTCTTGCCCCCCATCTCGACCACCACCGGCCGCGGCCACTCGCCCGCGGCGAGGCGGAGGAGCCGCATGCCGACCGCCGAGGAGCCGGTGAAGGCGAAGCCCGCGATGCGGGGGTCGGCGAGGAGGTGCCGCCCCACCTGCTCGCCGGTGCCGTGCAGGAGGTGCAGCACGTCGCCCGGGACCCCCGCGGCCCAGAGCTCCCGGCAGAGCAGCTCGCCGGAGACCGGCGCGTCGACCGAGGGCTTGAAGACCACCGTGTTGCCGGTGAGCAGCGCTCCGGCGATCATCCCGGCGGCGAGCGCGGAGGGGAAGTTGAACGGCGAGATCACCGCCCAGACGCCATAGGGCAGCATTACGCTCTCGGTGGCTTCGCCCGGGCTCATGCGCGCCAGCGCGCGGCGGTAGCCGCGATTCACCTCCAGCCGCTCGGCGTAGTAGCGCAGCAGATCGGCGGACTCCTCCACCTCGGCGAGCGCCTCGAGCCGGCTCTTGCCGACTTCGTAGACCATCCAGGCGGCGAGCTCGAGCCGGCAGCCGCCCAGCCGCTCGGCGGCGGCGCGCAGGATCTCGCAGCGGCGTTCCCACCCGAGGTCGCGCCAGGCCGGATAGGCGGCCTGCGCCCGTTCCACCGCGCTCGCGACCTCGCCGGGCGTCGCCGCCGGCGAGCGCGCGATCTCCCACCGGGTATCGATCGGCGATCGCACCGGGCGGCTCGCCGGCCCGGCGAGCGGCCGGCCGTCGACCCCGCCGGCCAGCGTCAAGGGGAATCGCCGCGCCACCGCCGCGAGCTCGCGGTCGAAGCTCGCGCGCAGCTCCGGGTCGGCGCTCATCGAGGTGTAGGTGATCTTGCGATCTCGGCTCATGACAGCTCCTCGAGGCTCCGCGCGAGGCGGGCGACCAGCTCGCCCAGTTCCTCGTCGTCGATGGTGAAGGGGGGCGCGAGCATCACCAGATCACCGCTCTCGCCGTCCACGTTGCCGGCGTTCGGCCAGACCACCAGGCCGTTGGCGAGCGCGCGCTCGGCCAGCCGCTCGGCCAGCCGCTCGCGGCGCGGGAAAGGACGTTTCGTCGCCCGGTCGGCCACCAGCTCGACCGCGGCGAGCAGCCCCTTGCCGCGCACGTCGCCGACCCAGGGGTGGGCGCGCAGCGCTTGCAGGCCGCCGAGGAAGGCCGGCTCGAGCCCGGCGACGCGTTCGACCAGCCGCTGGCGGCCGAGGATGCGCAACGTGGCGAGCCCCGCCGCGCAGAGCGCCGGGTGGTGCGAGTAGGTCTGGGCGTGATTGAACGCGCCACTGCCGGCGGCGAGCGTCTCGACGATCGGTCGCCGGGCGACCAGCGCCGAGAGCGGCACGGCGCCGGCGTTGAGGCCCTTGCCCAGCACCAGGATGTCGGGCACCAGACCGAAGTGCTCGCCCGCCGTCCAGCGGCCGGTGCGGCCCATGCCGCACATCACCTCGTCGGCGATCAGCAGGACGTCGTGGCGGCGGCAGATCTCCACCACGTTCGGCCAGTAGTCCGCCGGCGGCACCATCGCGCCGGACGACGAGCCGCCGATCGGCTCGGCGAGGAACGCCGAGACCGTCTCCGCGCCGGCGGCGAGGATCGCCGCCTCGAGCGCCTCGCCGGTCGATCCCGGACCATCCGGGTCGCGATAGCTGTCGGGCGCAGGAATCCGCGGGAAGTCGGTGAGCAGCGGTCCGAAGACCTGGCGATAGGCCTCGCGCCCCGAGAGCGACAGCGCCGCGAGCGTGTTGCCGTGGTAGGAGGGACGGCGCGAGATCACCTTCCACTTGCCGGCGCGCCCGCGCTCCACCCAGACCTGGCGCGCCAGCTTCACCGCCGCCTCGATCGCTTCGGAGCCGCTCGCCAGGAAGTAGGCGAAATCGAGGTCCCCGGGCAGCCGCGAGGTCAGCTCGCGCGCCAGCTCTTCGACCGCGGCGTGGGTGAACTGCGTCCCGTTGACGTAACCCAGGGTGCGGATCTCGGCGGCGACGCTCTCGGCGATCTCGGCGAGCGAGTGGCCGAGGTTCGCCACCACCGCTCCGCCCGCTGCGTCGAGGTAGCGCCGGCCCGTCTCGTCCACGATCCAGCAGCCGTCGGCGGCCACCGCCAGGGGATAGCTGCGCCGCAACTTGCGATAGAAGACCCGGCTCTCCGGAAAAGCGTGCTCCATGATCAGTAGGGACCCCAGTGGATCGCCTGCGCGACGAGGAGGAAGGCGAGGCCGAGCAGGATCCAGAGGAGCTGCAGCGGCCAGAGGAACTTCACCCAGCGCGTCCAGGAGACGCCGATCAACGCCAGCCCGGCCATGAAGTAGCCCTGGGTGGGGGTGAAGATGTTCGAGAAGCCGTCACCGAACTGGTAAGCGAGGACGCTGGTCTGGCGGGTCACCCCGGTGAGATCGCCGAGCGGCACCAGGA
>CAYZWR010000046.1:0-24178 GCA_964481735.1 uncultured Thermoanaerobaculia bacterium | reverse complement strand
AGGTCCAGAACGACGGGTTCTTCGGCGGTCGCATCCGAAGCCAATTAGCCGACGAAGACGGCCTTCGCTTCGCTACGATCGCCTCAACTCCATGTACCGCTTGACCAACGCCTCCGAGGACTGGCTCTTCGCGTACACCGCCGACGACGAGCGGACCCTGGAGTACCGCGTCGGCGGCGGCGCGTGGCGAACGGCGCTGCGCGATCTCGACGGCAAGGTGCTGCGCGAGTACCGCACCGAGCAGGGGGGCTGGACCGCCTGCACTGAGGGCGCGCGGGCTGCTATCGACTGAGTTGGCGATTCAAGTGGGCCGGCGCGAGCTCCGCGGCGGCGGCGCGGAGCTCGTCGGCGAGCCGGCGGCGGGCGGGCTCGGCGAGGAAGGCGTGGCGCGCGGCGGCGACCGCGAGCTCGACCAGCTCCTCGGCGTCGTAGGCGAAGGTCTGGGCGAGCCGCAGGTACTCCTCGTTCAGCGAAGTCTCGAAGAGCGGCGGGTCGTCGGTGTTCACCGTGACCTCGAGGCCGGCGCGGCGCAGCGCGTCGAACGGGTGGTGCGCGAGGTCGGGGACCACGCCCAGGCAGACGTTCGACGAGGGGCAGACCTCGAGCGGCACCCCGAGGTCGCGGAGTACTGCGACCAGACCCGGATCCTCGAGCGCGCGCACTCCGTGCCCGATCCGCTCGGCGCGGCAGCTCTCGAGCGCGGCGCGGATCGAGGGCGGGCCGGCGTGCTCGCCGGCGTGGGCGACGCGGTGCAGCCCGCGGCGCGCCGCCTCCGCGAAGTGCTCGGCGAAGGGCTCGCTCGGCGAGACCGCTTCGCGCCCCGAGAGCCCCAGCGCCGCGACCACGCCCCGGCGCGCTCCGGTGAGCGCCCACTCCAGCGTGAGGTCGGCGGCGTCCGGCACGTCGCGCACGATGTCGGGGATCAGGCGGATCGTCACCCCGTCGAGCCGCTCGGCCTCGGCGATCGACTCGGCGAGGGCGTCGAGCAGCTCGCCGGGGTTGGCGCCGTTGCGCCAGTGGGTGCCGATGGTGAAGTGGACCTCGCAGTAGCGCACCCGCTGGCTCGCCTGATCGTCGGCGAAGTCGGCGAGCAGGCGCTGGAAGTCCTCCGGATCGCGCAGGCAGCGCGAGCAGGCGAGGTAGATCTCGACGAAGTGGTCGAAATCGCGGAAGCGGAACCACTCGCGGAGCCCCTCCTCGTCCTCCGCCGGCAGCGCGATGCGCCGCCGCCGCGCCAGGGCGAGCAGGGTGCGCGGGCGCATGGCGCCCTCCAGGTGGACGTGCAACTCGACCTTCGGCAGCTCGGCGAGGAAGCTGGCGAGGCTCAGAGCAGCTCCTCGCGCGGCTGCAACCGGCTCTTCAGGCGCGCCAGCACCTCGCGCGGCACCAGGCCCGAGATGTCGCCGTCGAAGGCCGCGACCTCCTTGACCAGCCGGCTCGAGACGTACGAGTAGTCCTCCTTCGGCATCATGAAGACGGTCTCGATGCGCGGATTCAGCCGCCGGTTCATCAGCGCCATCTGGAATTCGTACTCGAAGTCCGACACCGCGCGCAGCCCGCGCACGATGGTGTGCGCCTGGATCCGGTCCATGAACGAGACCAGCAGGCCCGAGAAGCTCTCGATGCGGAAGTGCCCGTCGCCGTCGACCTGCTCGCGGATCATGGTCATCCGCTCCTCCACCGAGAAGAGCGGCGCCTTCTCCTCGTTGCGCAGGACGGCGATCACCACCTGGTCGAACATCGGGCGGCAGCGCTCGATGATGTCGAGGTGACCGTTGTGGATCGGGTCGAAGGACCCGGGATAGACCGCGACGCGGCTGCTCATGGCTTCACCTCCGCGGAGAGGTCGAACGTGACGTAGTTGAAGGCGGCATCGCCCACCCGCAGCAGCACGGTGGCGGTGCCCGCCGGAACGGCGGGGAGGCGCAGCGTCTCGGCGAGGGCGTCGAGCAGGCCGTCCGCCGCGGCGAGCGGCTGCCATTCGCCGGCGTCGAACGAGATCGCGGCCTCGCGCAGGGGATTGAGGGCGTCGCGCACCTGGACCTCCGCCCGCCCGCCGGCGCGGGTCACCGGGCGGCGCTCGGGGGGGGTCTGGTCGAGCACCACCGGTTCGCTCTCCTGGGTCGCGACGAGCGGCTCCTCGTCCGGATTGCCCCGCCGGTCCGAGACGCTCAAGCGGAAGCGGTAGCGCCCGTCCGGCAGCGCGGTCGAGTCGAAGGCGTAGAACTCCTCGCGCCACTCTTCGACGATCGGCAGCCAGCGCTCGCTCTCCTCGCGCCGCACCGCGAGCGCGTATTCGAGGTCGTCCTGGTTCGGGTCGCTCGCTTTCCAGCGCAGGGTCCGCATGCCCCGCTTCCAGACCGTCTTCAGCCGCCCCTCCCCCTGCCCGAGCGCCGGCTGCAAGGTCGTGAAGATGCCCGAGCGGCTGGGGCTCGCCGGCTCGTAGATCTGGTCGGCGGGATTGAAGCTCGCCGGCACCAGCACCTGGCCCGGGTCGAGCGGCGCGAAGCGCTCGATCTTCGGCCGCAGGTTCACCTGCCGGTAGGAGAGCTCGGCGCCGCTGACCCGCGGCGAGCTCCGGCCGTCCCCCGCGAGGGTGAGCCGGAACTGCACGTAGCGCGCCGGATCGAGCTCGGGCAGGGCCACCTCGCGACCGGCGACGGGCGCGCTCCAGGCGCTCCAGGTGGCGTCCGGGAGCGCGCTGTCCCCCACCCGGAAGGCGACCTCGACCGAGCTGCCGGCGGGCGCTTCGCCGCTCCAGCGGAAGACGCCGTAGCGGGCGCCCTGCCCGGCGTCGAGCGGCGCGCTGACGTACTCGCCGCGGCGCTCGAGGCGGGCGGCCACGCGATGCAACGCGGCGCCGTTGGTGGTGAGGAAGACCGGACCGGGGTCGCCGGCCAGCAGGCCCACCACCTGGCGCTCCGCGAAGTCGCGCTCGAGCACCGCCTGGTCCCCCTGCCAGCGATAGGCCCGGCCCTCGCCGCCCGTGCCGATCCAGAGCTTGTCGTCCTCGGCGAGCAGAGTGAAGACCGTCTCGTCCTGCGATTGCCAGAGCACCTCGCCGACCCCGCCGCGCGGCAGGCGTACGACCTCGCTGCGCGGCCCACGGGCCCCGGCCGGGCGCGAGCCGACCGCCGGCGCCTCGCCCTCGCCTTCGCCGCCCGGCGCCTCCGCGGGAGCGCCCTCCCCCGCCGCGCCGCCGGCAACGGCGCCGTTGCCCGCGGGTTTCGCCGCCAGGTCCACCAGACTCGCCTCCGAAGCGAGCGCCGCGGCGTAGACCGACCCCTCCTCCCCCGCCACCAGGGTGACGATCTCGGCGAGCGGCGAGTCGTAGCGGGTGCGCACCGCGCCGTCGGCGCCGCGCTGCAGGATCCTCCCCTCCCCGGCCGTCCCGATCAGCAGGGCGCGCCCGGCGATCGGCAGGAGGCTCCGCAAGTGCGGCTCGTCCGCGTCGTGCACCACCGCGCCGCGCCCCTCGCCGTCGACGCGGTGCAGCCGGCCCTCGGCGCCGGTGGCGAGATAGAGCGCGCCGTCGCCGCCGCGCGCGATCGCCCAGACGTAGGTCTCCTTCGGCTCGTACCAGACCGTCGAGGAGCCGCCGGCGATCCGGTAGAGCCGGCCGCCGGGCGAGGTCGCCGCGAAGAGCGTGCCGTCCGGATCGGCCCACAGCGCGAAGACGTCCGACTCTTCGCTGTCGAGCAGGGTCGAGACCGCGCCCTGGCGGTCGATCTTGAGCACCCGGCCCTCCGGCCCGGTGCCCACCGCCCAGCCGTCCGGCAACGCCGCCACCGCGTAGGCGAACGGCTCGGCGAGCTCGGCGAGCCGGACGATCTCCGGGGCGAGCCCGAGCGCGCCGCGCGCCTCGAGCCGCACGCCGTCGAGCGAACCGGCGAGGAAGGCGGCGGGCGTCTGGACCGCGTGGATCTTCACCGGCGAGGCCTCGACGAAGCTCGCCATCGCGCCGGCGATCCAGGCGATCGCGAACAGCCTTCCTCGTCTCATGGTTCCCCCGTCCGCTCGCGGCGGACCTCGAGATCGACGCGCAGCAGGCCGGAGAGCGGCCGATCGCGTCGCGTGGACAGATTCTGCACGACGGCGTTCTTGAGCGGCAGCGCGGTGCGCGCCCCCGAGGCGCCCCAGATCGAGCGCAGCGAGGGTGGCAGGCGCGGCAGCAGCTCGCCGGCGCGGGTCAGGCCGGGCGACGGCAGGAAGCCGACGATCGCCAGGTCGGCCGCGGAGTGCAGCGAGCCGAGCAGCGCGAGCACCTGGTCGAGGCGCGTCGGTGGCGCCGGCGCGAGGCCGAGCCGGGCGGCGTCGACGCTCACCCCGTCGCCCACCAGCAGACTGTAGCGCCCCTCGGGGAGCTCGGCGGGCAGGACGACCGGCTCGCGCCAGCGCAGCGGCTCGCCGTCGTAGCCCAAGAGATCGACCTGCAGCTCGACCGTCCCGCCCGGCGCGACGACCGGGGAGCTGGGGCGCACGCCGACCAGGGTGGCCAGGCGCTGCGCCGGATGGAGCGCCGCCTCCGCTGCGAGGCGCGTGACGCGCAGGGTCCCGAGATCGTTCTGCGCGAGGTAGGCGAGCAGCGCGCTGAAATAGGCCAGCGCCTCCTGGCTCGCCAGCGCGCCGTCGAAGCTCTGTTCCAGGCGCAGCGGCGGACGACCCTCGAGCTCGACCTCGAGCGCCAGGTCGACACTCCGCACGCCGCCGACCCCCACGCTGACGTCCCAGGCACTCAAGCTGGAGATCGCCGCCAGGGTCGGCAACAGGGTGGGCACGTCGGCGAGCCGCATGCTGAAGTCGCGCGCCGCCGGCGCGAGCAGCCGCAGGTCGAGCGGGACGGTGCGCGGCGTCCGGCCGAGCTCGCCGACCACCCCGTAGGGGTGATCGCGCGCCAGGGTTCCCACCACGGCGCCGGAGTTCGACAGCTTGAACGAGGAAAGGGCGCTCGACAGCACGGTCACGATCTCGGCGCCGGCGAGCGGTACCTCGGTGTCGCCGAGGCCGGCCAAGGAGTGCCCGAAGGCGAGCAGCCGGTCGCCACGCCGCTCGGTCACCGTGCCGGTCCCCGCCAGCCGGAGGTCGCCGTCGATGAGCAGCGCCGCGACCGCCGAGCCGGCGACCAGCTCGGGACCCGGTGCCGCGCCCGTGCCTTCGCCGAGCGGCGCGAGCGAGGGCAACCAGCGGCCGAGCGCGGCGCGCGCCGCGGCGCTGAACCCGGCGGCCCCCCAGAGCATGCCGTCGCGGTGCTCGCCGCTCACCGAGCGCGCGAAGTCCGCCAGGGTCTCGTCCAGACGGGTCGCCGGGATCCGCCGTTCGACCAGGTCGGCGAGGCGCACCGCGCTCGCCGCGGGCCGCACCGCGGGTGCGGCGCGCCGCTCGATGTCGCGCATCTGCTCGATCGGAGTGATGCCGGCGATCGGCTCGTCGGCGAACGGCCAGGCGAAGGCCACCGCCCCAGCCAGCCGGCCGTCGACGTAGACCGGGCTGCCGCTCATGCCGGCGACGACGCCGGTCTTCTCCAGGTCGCTCCCCGAGAGGCGCGCCAGGATGAAGCTGCCGCCGGCTTGCGGACCGCGCAGCACGCCGAGGATCTCGACGTCGAAGGGCGTCGGCGTGCTCCCCGCGAAGACCGAGAGGCCGTGGCCGCGTTGGCCCGCCCGCACTTCGTCGAGACCGAGGATCGGCGCCTCGGCGGCCGCCGGCGCCAGTCCGCCGAGCGCGCTGGCGCCCAGCAGGGCGACGAGCGCGGCCGCGCTGGCGACCCGCTGGGCGCCCCGCCAGCCTCGCCTGGCGAGCCGTCGGTCAGTCAAGCGCCACCCTCCCGGCGCGCAGCAGGCGCGGCCCCCCCGGCGACCAGTCGACCAGCGTGGAGGGCGGACCGCCCGGCAGCCTCCCGCCATCGATCACCGCGGCCTCGACCGGTTGCCCGAGCAACCAGCTCGCGACCTCCTCGGGATCGACCAGGGGAGGCGACCCGCTCGGATTCGCGCTGGTCGCGGTGAGCCCGTGACCGAGGCGCGCGAGCAGCGCGCGGAGCTCGGGGTGCGCCGGGATCCGCGCCGCGATCTCGCGCCGCCCGGCGCTCGCCGCGACCGGCGCCGCGAGCGGCAGGACCACCGTGAGCGCGGCCGGCCAGCGCGACCGGGCCCAGGCGAGCCCAGGCGAGTCGGCCGCGACGCCCAGGGCGAGCAGCTGCTCGACCGCCGCGGCGACCACGGGCAGCGGCTTGTCGGCCTCGCGTCCCTTCAGGCGATAGACCGCGGCGACGCCGGCGGCGCTCTGCGGATCCGCCCCCAGGCCGTAGCTCGACTCGGTGGGGAACGCGATCAAGCCGCCGCGCCCGAGCAGCGCCGCGATCTCGGCCGCGTCCACCGCGAACGACCAGCGGACCACCGCGGTCGGGAGCACCGGGTTCACGATCTGGCTCCGACCGCCGCCAGCATCTCCTCGGCGTGCGAGCGTGACAGCGCGGTGACCTTCTCTCCCGACAGCATGCGCGCCACCTCCTCCACCCGCTCTCCCTGGGCGAGCGTCGCCACCTCGGCCCAGGTCCGGCCGGCGCGCACCCGCTTGCTCACCCGATGATGGACGTGCCCGAAGCTCGCCACCTGGGCGAGATGGGTGACGGCGAGGATCTGGCCGCGCCGCGCCAGCCGGCGCAGCTTCCTGCCCAGCGCCGAGCCTTCCGCCCCGCCCACTCCCGCGTCGACCTCGTCGAAGACCAGCGTCGGCTCCCCCTCGACCTCCTCGCCGCGCGCCGCGAGCTGCAGCGCCAGCGAGACGCGCGCCAGCTCGCCGCCCGACGCCACCCGGGCGAGCGGCAGCATCGGCTCGCCCGGATTGGGCGCGAAGAGGAAGACCACCTGGTCGTAACCGTGGACGCCGAACTCGACGCCCGCGCCGTCGATCGCGAGCGGGCTCTCGGCCCGCGGGACGCGCTCGATGGCGACCGTGAACCGGGCCTTGGCGAGCGCCAGGTCCGCCAGCTCGCGCTCGAGCCGCGCCGAGAGCTCGCCCGCCCACCGGGCGCGCTCGGCCGAGAGGCGGCCGGCCGCCGCGCCATAGGCCGCGAGGGCCTCCGCTGCGCGCCGCTCGAGCGCCTCGCGGTTTTCGTCCGAGGCGTCGAGGTCGGAGAGCTCGGCCAGCATCTCGGCGTGCCGCGCCAGGAGCTCGGCGCTCGACGCACCGTACTTGCGGAACAGGCGCTCGAGAACCGCCAGCCGGTCCTCGATCTCGTCGAGGCGGCCGGGCTCGGTCTCGACCGCGTCGAGCCGCCGCCCGAGGTCGCGACCGAGCTCCGCCGAGCGGCTCACGAGCTCGTCGAGCTCGGGCAGCGCCGCGGCCGCCGCGGGCTCCCAGGCCGCCACGTCGGCGAGATGCCGGCGCGCCGCGGCGAGCCGCTCGGTCGCCGCCCCCTCGCCCTCGCTGAGCAGCGAGAACGACTCGCCGAGGGCGTGCGCGATCGCCTCGCGGTGGCGCAGCAGGTCGCGCGAGCGCCGCAGCTCCTCCTCTTCGCCGGCGACCGGCCGCGCCGCGGCGATCTCGCCCGCCTGGAAACGCAGCAGGTCGACGCGCTCGGCGCGCAGCCGGCTGTCGCCGCGCAGCCGTTCGAGCCGCTCGGCGGCTTCCCGGTAGGCCTCGTAGGCGGTCGCGACGCGGGCGACGAGCTCCGCTCCCGCGCTGCCGCCCACCCGGTCGAGCCAGCGGCGCTGCAGCCCGGGTTCGGCGAGTCCCAGCTCCTCGCGCTGGCCGTGGATGCGCAGCAGGAGCGCGGCGAGGTCCTGCAGGAGCCGCAGGGTCACCGGTTGATCGTTGAGGAAGACGCGATTGCGCCCTTCGCGGGTGATCTCGCGGCGCACCACGAGCTCGTCCCCCTCGCACTCGACCCCGGAAGCGGCCGCCCGGCGGGCGAGCGGCGCGTCGAGCGCGAAGACGCCGCTCACCGTGCAGCTCTCGGCTCCCTCGCGGATGAGATCGCTCGCCGCGCGCGCACCGGCGAGCAGGGCGAGCGAATCGACGACCAGCGACTTGCCGGCTCCGGTCTCCCCGGTGAGCACGTTGAGCCCGGGCTCGAACTCGATCTCCCCTCCGGCGAGGACCGCGAGATTGCGGACGTGCAGGCTGCGCAGCAAGGCGTCGTCTCCGCGCGGCCCGGGTCTCAGCGCCGCCGGAAAGACGGCACGTGTTTGGGATCCTCCTGCGAGCGACGCTCGGCGGCGAGGAAGTCGTAGAAGCCGCAGCGCACGCCCCCCGGATAGGCGCGACAGATCTTCGGCCGGCCGTCGTAGACGCCGCACTGTCGGGTCGCGGGATCGAGGAACTGACAGGCGGAGCCGAAGATCCTGTCCTTCTTGTGACGCATCACCCGGCGGCCGCCCTTGACCGCCTTGGTGTAGCGCCTGCGGGTCGCCGCCACCGACAGGCCGAAGTGCGCGGCGAGACGCACCAGGTCGTCCGCGGTCACCTCGATCTGGTCGTAGGTGCAGCAGAAGGCGGGACAATTCGAGCAGTCGAAGAAGCGCGGCGCGGGCGACACGCGGGGATCTTAGCAGCGGCTCCGGTCCCCCGGCCGGGCTCCGCGACGGGCCGCGGGCTAAGCGACGCCGGGGCTCGCCACGCGGTTGCGACCCGCTCCCTTGGCGAGATAGAGAGCGCGATCCGCCGCCTCGAAGAACTCGTTCTCGGTCGCCGTCTCCGGCTGTCTCTCGGCGACGCCGAACGAGCAGGTGACCGAGAAGGTGGCGCCCTCGCGGGCGAACGCGAGCTCGGCGAAGCGCTGGCGGAGCTTCTCGGCGAGCAACGACGCCCCTTCGAGGGTCATCTCGGGGCAGAGGATGGCGAACTCGTCGCCGCCGATGCGCGCGAAGATCTGCTCCGGACGCAGCAGGTCGGTCACCGAGCAGGCGAGCTGTTTCAACACCATGTCGCCGCACAGGTGGCCGTGGGTGTCGTTGACCGACTTGAACTCGTCGAGGTCGAAGAGCACCAGACCGAGCGGCCGGTCGTGGCGCTGGGCGCGCGCGAACTCGCGCCCCAGCTCTTCGCGGAACTTGCGCTGATTGAACACCTCGGTCAGCCCGTCCCGCATGACCATCTCGTGGATCGCCTCGTGATAGGCGTGCTCCACGTCCTGCTCGTGCAGGAACTTGAAGTGCACCGAGCCGACCTGGAAGCGGTCGCCGCTGCGCAGCACCGTCGCCCCCTCGACCCGCTGATCGTTGAGGAACGTGCCGTTGGTCGAGCCGCTGTCCTCCAGCGTCACCGTCCGCCCGTGGTAGCGCAGGCGGGCATGGCTGCGCGACACCGACCGCACCTCGGGCAGTGGAATGTCCACCGTCTCGCTGCGCCCGATCTCCAGCGTCGCGCCGGAGACCAGGCGGTAGCGCGTGCCGAGCCGCGCGTTCTCCGGGTGGGCGATCAGGATGACGTTCGCCTCGCGGATCGCGCCGCCGGCCTCCTCCCCCGATCCGGAGACTCCCGGGACGGTGACGGCACCGGTGCGGTGACGCTCGTCCAGGCCCTCGAGCCTGAAACTGTCGGTGGAGGGTTGTTTCTGCTGGGCCCGGCTCACGATTGCGAGGATGCTACAACCCGCCGCGCCGGGCCGCAAACCGTCAGCGGCTGGCGACCAGCTCGAAGAACCTCGCCAGCAGGCGCGGCGGCCAGGGCGCGGGACGGAGCCCGGCGGTCAGGCGCTCCATCGCCCCCTCGTCGGCGAGGTAGGTGTCGCGGTAGACGCGCGCCCGGTCGATCATCCGCTCGCGGTCGAGCTCGACGTGGAACTGGGCGCCGTAGACCAGCCGGTCGCGCCACCGGAAGGCCTGATGGCGCTGCCGCTCGGACCAGGCGAGCTCCACCGCGCCGGGCGGCAGCCTGGCCACGCGATCGTTGTGGCCGAGTTGCACGTCGAAGCGATCCGGGAAGCCGGCGAGCCAGGGATCGGCGGCGCCCGCTTCGGTGAGCTGCACCGGATACGTGCCGACCTCGGCGCGCTCCGGATCGCTGATCACCTCGCCGCCGAGCACGGCGGCCACGAACTGATGCCCCCAACAGGAGCCGAAGAGCGGCCGGTCCTCGCCGACCAGCCGCTCGACCACCGCGGCGAGCCGCGCGGTGAACGGATAGCTCTCGGTCACCGAGTGCGCTCCGGCGCCGCCGATCACGACCGCGTCGTAGCCCAGGGCGTCGGAGGGCCGGATCTCCGGCCGGTCGACGACGTTCCAGTAGGCGAATTGCGCCGCCGCGAGCCCGGAGAACCCGACGAAGCACTCGCGCTCCTGCCGCTCCACGGCCGGCTGGTCGCGGATCTGCACCAGCAGCACGCGGAGCGCGGCCAAGCGCGGCGCCGCAGCGGGACGATCCATCGGCACAGCGGCCGCTCAGCCGCCGAACATGGCGCGCAGCACGTGTCCGGCGACCTCCGGGTTCTCGCGCAGCCGACGGGTCGAATAGGGGTACCAGTCGCGGCCGTAGGGCACGTAGACCCGCAGCCGGTGCCCGCCGGCGAGCAGGATCCGGCGCAGCTCGGGATCGACCCCGAGCAGCATCTGGAACTCGTAGCGCTCGCGCGGCACCTGCAGGCGATCGAGCATCGCGACCGACTCGCAGACCAGGTACTCGTCGTGGGTGGCGATCCCGACGTAGACGCCGCGCGTCAGCAGCTTCTCGAGCGCCGCCAGGAAGTTCCGGCGCACCGTGTCGTAGCCCTTCCAGGCGACCGGCCGCGGCTCGATGTAGATCCCCTTGCACAGCCGCACGTTGGCGCCCTCGTCGGGCAGCGCCGCGATGTCGGCCAGGGTGCGCCGCATGTAGGCCTGGAAGACCACGCCGCAGTTCGGATAGCGCGGACGGAGCGCCTGATAGATCGCCAAGGTCGCGTCGGTGGTGCTGTGGTCCTCCATGTCGATGCGCACGAAGTTGCCGTGTCGCGCCGCCGCGGCGAGGATCCGCTCGACGTTGTCCTGGCAGAACGCGGGATCGATCTTGAGGCCGAGCAGCGAGAGCTTGATCGAGACGTTGGACGGCAACCCCCGCTCGGCGATCGCGTCGAGCATGCGCTCGTACTGCGCGACGGCGGCGAGCGCCTTGTCCTTCTCGTGCACCTCTTCGCCGAGGAAGTCGAGGGTGGCCATCGCCCCCTCGCCGGCGAGCTCGCCGACCGTGGCGAGGGCCTTCTCCAGCGTCTCGCCGGCGACGTAGCGCATGGCCACCTTGCCGACGATCGGTTTGGGGACGAGGGGCAGGCCCTTGACGATCAGCCAGTGGAACAGACTCATGGCGGGACTCCGGCGCGGCGGGTCAGCGTGCTGCGGCGTCCGGCAGCTCGATCGCCTCCTCGGCGACCCAGCGTACCGCGCGCGAGCACGGACAGACTCCCCCCACGCGGCGCAGTTGCGGCATCTGCTTCTGCGCCTGCTCCGGACTCTTCTCGCCGCGCTCGACCGCGGTCGAGAGCTCGACGAAGTCCTGGAAGTCTCGCGTCGCTCGGTAGCCGTCGGGCAGCGCCCGCGCGAGATGTCGGAGGTAGTCCTCGAGGATGTCGAATCGTTCGCCAGCGACCCCCACCTTGCGGAAGGCCGGGATGCCGCGGCGGCGGAAGAACTCGGGGTGCGGCACGCGGAGCAGCTCTTCCGAGCGGACTCCGTCGACCGCCTCGCCGGCGTCGAGGCGCGCCATCGCGGCCTCGGCTCCGGCGAGCGTCAACTCGGGCAGGCGGGCGCGCAGGTAACGCATGTTGAGGTCGCGCACGACCTTCTCGACCTCCTTGAGGTACTGCTCCTGCGCTTCGCCGTTCTTCAGGGGCTTGAAGCCCCACTTCACGTTGGTCCCGCCGCCGCGCTCGTCGCCGAACATCTCGAGCGCCCGCGGAATCCACTTGTTGAGGTGCTTCTGGATCACCTCCATGGTGATCATCGGCGAGCCCTCCGCCGCCTTGACCACCCAGCGGCGCAGCGGCACCACGCCGGTGGCGAGGTGGAAGGCCTCCTCGCGCAGCATCTGCGGCATCGACTCGGCCATCGGCGAGTAGGCGGAGACCTTCTGCATCGACAGCTGGTACTTGCCCACCCGGTCGATCAGGGCGCAGAAGACGATGTTGTCGACGAACGACTCGAAGTCGATGTTGAAGGCGCCGAGGACGTGGGATCCGGTCTTCATCGACAGGATCTCCTCGATCACCTGGTCCTTCGAATGGCCGGAGACCGCCGACCAGTCGTCGTCCACCAGCAGACTGAGCATCTGATAGCCGTGCCGCAGCTCCTCGGCCATCATGCGCAGCACCATCGCCTGCTCCTCCTCGCTCTGCGCGCGGGCCAGGGTCAGCTGATGCTGCTGGATCGAGCCGAACTCGGTCGAGGCCTGCGCCCGGATGGCGCCGAAGAGCTGCTGCGCGCGCTCGGCCGGGAGCTCGCAGGCGCGCTGGAACTTGGGCTTGCCCTGGTCCTCGCCGCACTCGATGTGACAGGGCATCCCCTGTTCGCGGAAGGCGCAGAGCTCGAACCTGGTGTCGCGCGGGAAGAAGCGCTCCCAGTTGCCGATCAGGTAGTCGTAGTCCGGCAGGTAGGTCTCGCGCCAGCGCACCACCGCGTCGTGGAATCGCTTGGGCAGCTCGGATGTCGTCATCGCCATGGCGCGGTCCTCTAGCTCAGTTCCTTGACGTAGGGTCGCAGGGAATCGGGAGCGAAACCGAGCCGGGCGAAGAACGCCTCGACGTCGGGCATCGACTGGTCGACCATCGTGCGCACGCGCCGGACGCCGCGCTGCCGGTAGCGCGCCAACATCTCCTCGCCCATCGCCCGCCCGATGCCGCGCCCGGCGTGGTCGGGGTCGATGCCCAGCACCTCGATCCAGCCGCTCGCCTCGTCGAGACCGAACTCGCCGGAACGCAGGTCTCCGAGCATGAACCCGACGACCTCGCCGCCCACCTCGGCGACCACCGAGGCCTCGGGGTCGCGCCGCAGGTAGTAGGTCACGCGGTCCTCCCACCGATCGGGCTCGTAGCGCTGGCGCGTCCTCTCGACGATCCGGACGATGCCGTCGACGTCGAGCTCGGTCAGGGATCGGATCTGCAGGCGGTCGTCGGTCACGTGAGCTCCTCGCGGGTCATTCTATCGGCAGGCGGAGGTGGATCCAACCGGCGCGCCACCGGCGGGCGCCGTGTCCCGCGGTTGCGGCGACGGCGTGTTCAGCCGTGGACCGGCGTCGCGCGCAGCTCGCGCTGGACCTGTTCGTGGGCGTGGTACGACGAGCGGACGAGCGGGCCGGCCTCGCAGTGCGCGAATCCGATCTCGAGGGCGAACCGCTTGTAGCTCGCGAACTCGTCGGGGTGGACGAAGCGATCCACCGGCAGGTGTTTCGTGGTGGGTTGCAGGTACTGGCCGAGGGTCACGATCTCGACCCCGGTCGACCGGATGTCGGCGAGCGTCTCGCGGACCTCCGCCTCCGTCTCCCCCAGGCCGACCATGATCCCGGTCTTGACCCGGCCCGCGAACTCGCCCGCCGCCCGCCGCTCGGCCGCGCTGCGCAGCAGCGCCAGCGAGCGCTCGTAACGGCTGCCCGGGCGCGCCTTGCGGTAGAGGCGCGGCACCGTCTCGACGTTGTGCGAGAAGACCTCGGGCCGCGCCGCGAGCACCACGTCGAGCGCGTCGGGAACGCCGCGGAAATCGGGCGTCAGGACCTCGACCGAGCATTCCGGCGCCGCGGCGTGCACGGCGGCGATCACCGCCGCCCAGTGGCTCGCCCCGCCGTCCTCCAGATCGTCACGGTCCACCGAGGTGACCACCGCGTGGCGCAACCCCATCGCCAGCACCGCCTCGGCGACGTGGCGCGGCTCCTCGGGGTCGACTCCGGGGCGCGGCCGGCCCGAGGTCACGGCGCAGAAGCCGCAGCTCCGCGTGCAGATCTCGCCCAGGATCATGAAGGTCGCCGTGCCGTGCTCGCCCCAGCATTCGTAGATGTTCGGGCAGCGCGCCTCCTGGCAGACGGTGTTCAGGCCGAGGCCGTCGATCAGGCGTCGGACCTTGTGGTATTCGCTGGGCGTCGCGAGCTTGATGCGCAACCACTCGGGGCGCGGCTCGCGGCGCTTCTTGGCGCCGAGTTGGACCAGGGGCTCGTTCATCGCGGAAACTCTACCCCATCGCTCCCGGCCACCCGGCGCCGCGCTGCCTCGTCCCGCGCTCAGCTCTCGAAATCGAGCGCCACGTCGAGGCTGGGGGCCGAGTGGGTGATCCAGCCGACCGAGATCAGGTCGACGCCGGTCTCGGCGATCGCCCGCACGGATTCGAGGGTCACTCCTCCCGAGGCCTCGGTGGGCACCCGCCCGCCGACCCGGTGGACCGCCGCGGCGAGGGTCGCCGGATCCATGTTGTCGAGCAGCACGGCGTCGACGCCCGCCGCGAGCGCCGCCTCGAGGTCCTCCAGCGTCTGCACCTCGACCTCGATCTTCACCAGGTGCCCCACCCGGCGCCGCGCCCGCTCCACCGCGGTGCGCACGCCGCCCGCGGCGACCAGGTGGTTGTCCTTGACCAGCACGGCGTCGTCGAGCCCGAAGCGATGGTTGGCGCCGCCACCGCAGCGCACCGCGTACTTCTCGAGCGCGCGCAGGCCCGGCGTCGTCTTGCGGGTGCAGACGATCCTCGCCGCGGTGCCCTCGACGGCGTCGACCAGGGCGCGCGTCGCGGTGGCGACTCCGGAGAGATGGCCGAGCAGATTGAGCGCGGTCCGCTCGCCGGCGAGCAGCGCGTGCGAGGGGCCCGAGATCCGGGCGAGACGGGCGCCGGCGCCGACGCGCTCGCCGTCGACCGCCTGGGCCTCGACCTCGACCCGCGAATCGAGCAGCCGGTAGACCTCGCCCACCAGCGGCAGGCCGGCGATCGTCCCGGCGCGGCGCGCGACGAGCCGGGCGCGCGACTCGCTCCCCTCCTCGAGCACCGCGTCGCTGGTGAGATCCCCGGCCCGGCCGAGGTCCTCGGCCAGCGCCAGCCGCAGGAGCGGCTCGCAGAGCAGCGCGAAGGGAGGCCGCGGCGGCGCGTTCATGCGCTGCCCGCGACCGCCAGGGCCGGCGTCGCGCCGGAGGTCGAGAAATGCGCCTCGATCTGCCGGGCGCCGATCTCGGCGGTGAGGAACTGGCGGAAGCGCTTCGTCTCGTCCGTCGCCGGGTAGTCGGTCCGGAAGTGCGCGCCGCGACTCTCCGCCCGGTGCAGGGCCGCCGCCGCCACCAGCCAGCCGACGACCACCAGGCTGCGAGCTTCGCAGGCGGCGTGCGGCAGCCGCCCGAGCAGCTCCTCGAAGCGCGCCAGGGCGAACTCCAGGCCGTCCCGCTCGCGAATCAGCCCGACCCGCTCCCAGGCGAGGGCGCGGGCCGCTTGCCGGACCTCCGGCATCGCCACGACCGGGTCGACCGAGGACTGGCTCCAGCGCGCCGCGGCGCCGGCGCCGGCGGGCTTGGCGCCGCGCAGCGCCTCCTCGCCGAGGATCGCTTCCGCGACCCGCGCGCCGAACACGAGGGCTTCGAGCAGCGAGTTCGAGGCCAGCCGGTTGGCGCCGTGCACTCCGGTCGCCGAGACCTCGCCGCAGGCCCACAGACCCGCCAGGCTCGAGCGTCCCCACTCGTCCACCGCGATGCCTCCCATGTGGTAGTGCGCCGCCGGCACCACCGGCATCGGATCGATCCGCGGATCGATGCCGGCCTCGCGACAGGCGGCGAAGACCGTCGGGAAGCGCTGCGGGAAGCGGTCCCCGACCGCCTTACGCGCGTCGAGGAAGACCCGGCGACCGCGCGCCAGCTGGCGCCAGATGCCACGCGCCACGACGTCGCGCGGCGCGAGCTCGGCCTCGACGTGCTCGCCCGCCATGAAGCGCTCGCCGAAATCGTTGACCAGCCAGGCCCCTTCGCCACGCAGCGCCTCGGTGAGCAGCGGCAGGGGATCCGCGGCGCAAGCCAGGGCGGTGGGATGGAACTGCACGAATTCGAGATCGACCAGCCGCGCGCCGACCGCGGCGGCGAGCGCCAGGCCGTCGCCGGTCGACACGACCGGATTGGTGGTGAAGCGATAGAGCTGGCCGATCCCGCCAGTGGCGAGCACCACCCGGGGCGCTTCGTGCAGGATCAGCTCGCCGTCGCGGTGGCGCGCCACGAGACCGGCGACCTCGCCCCCTTCGACCACCAGCTCGGCGGCGAAGGCGCCCTCGTGGAGCTCGATCCAGGGCGCGCTCCGCACCCGCTCGGAGAGCGTCCGCACGAGCTCCGCTCCGGTCGCGTCGCCGCGGGCGTGGAGGATCCGCCGGCGGCTATGGGCCGCCTCCTGGCCGAGCGCGATCTCGCCGCGCTCCGAGCGGTCGAACTGCGCGCCGAGCTCGATCAGCCGGCGCACCGCCGCGACGCCGTCGCGCGCCAGCAGCTCGGCGATTGCCGGATCGACCAGCCCGGCGCCGGCGGCGACCGTGTCGGCGGCGTGCAGCTCGGGCGAGTCCTCGCGCCCGATCGCCGCCGCGACGCCCCCCTGCGCCCACGGACTCGAGCCCGAGGAGAGCTCGGTCTTGGTCAGCAGCTGGACCCGTCGTCCGGCGAGCTCGAGGGCGGCCGCCAGCCCGGCGACGCCGGTACCCACCACCACCACGTCGGCGGAGCGGCGCGCCAGGCTGCGGCTGCTCATCGCGTCGGGCCCCGCCCGACGGCGAGCATCCGCTCGACCGCCCGGCGCGCCCGCGAAGCCACCTCGGGATCGACCTCGACCGGGAATTGCAGCGTCTCGAGAGAGCGCAGGATCTTGGGCAGCGTGATCCGCTTCATGTGCGGACAGAGGTTGCACGGCCGGATGAACTCGACGTCGGGATGGGCGGAGGCGACGTTGTCGCTCATCGAGCACTCGGTGATCATCACCACGCGCCGCATTCCCGCCGCGCCGACTTCGCGGATCATGCCGGCGGTCGAACCGACGTAGTCGGCCGCGGCGAGGACGTCGGGCGGGCACTCCGGGTGGGCCAGCACGAAGAGCCCGGGATGGCTGCGTCGGAGAGCGTCGATCTCACCGCTGGAGAACCGCTCGTGGACCTCGCAGTGGCCGCGCCAGAGCACCAGCTCGACCCGGGTCTGCGAAGCCACCCAGCGCCCGAGGAACTCGTCGGGCAGGAAGATGACCTTCGGCACGCCGAGCGATTCGACGACCTCCACGGCGTTGGCCGAGGTGCAGCAGATGTCGGACTCCGCCTTCACCTCGGCCGAGGTGTTGACGTAGGTCACCACCGGCAGCCCCGGGAAGCGCTCGCGCAGCAGCCGGACGTCGGCCCCGGTGATCGACGCGGCGAGCGAGCAGCCGGCCTCCGGGTCCGGAATCAGCACCGTCTTGTCGGGACAGAGGACCTTCGACGTCTCCGCCATGAACTGGACGCCGCACTGCACGATGACCTCGGCGTCGGTCGCCGCCGCCTGCTGCGCCAAGCCGAGGGAGTCGCCCACGAAGTCGGCCACCCCGAGGTAGATCTCCGGGGTCTGGTAGTTGTGCGCCAGGATCACCGCCCGGCGCTCCTCCTTCAGGCGGCGGATCGCCGCGATGTACGGCGCGTGCACCGGCCACTCGAGCGGTGGGACCACCCGGCGCATCCGCTCGAACACCTCGGCGGTCTCGCGGGCGATCGCCGGCGAGAAGGGGGGCGGCAGAAGGGACGGCGTGGCGCTCTGCAGGGTCATCTCTCGGGCGTCCTTATGCTCATTCTGAGAATATCTGGAGCCCAACAAAACCGGCTCCAGCCGGTACGGTTATCCTAAGAGTGAGCATTAGCGGCTGTCAAGCCCCTCCGGGCTCAGCCGTGCGTGCGCAGTCCGGGCAGACCGACGCCGGGAGCGGGCCGTTCGCGCAGCGCCTCGCGCCGGAAACGGAAGAGCTCGGCCGGCCGGCCGCCGGTCGCCGCCTCCAACCGTCCGGTGCCCTCCACCAGGCCGGCCTGCTCCACCAGGCGCCGGAAGTTTTGCTTGTGCAGCCGGAGGCCCGCGAGCGCCTCGACGACGCGCTGCAGGCGGAGCAGGGTGAAGCGCTCCGGGAGCAGCTCGAAGACCACCGGCCGGTAGCGCAGTTTGCCGCGCAACCGTCCGAGCGCGCTCGCCAGGATGCGGCGATGGTCGAGCGCCATGGGCCGGCCCAGGCGCACGCCCTCGTCGTCTGGCCCGCCGGGCTGCGTCGCACCCTCGTCGCGGTCCCGCCACGCTTCCTCGACCAGACCCGATTCGTAGAGCAGCTCGAAGCGGTCGAGGACGCGCTCGCCGTTCCACGGCACGCCGCCCAGGCCGAAACAGATGTCGAGCCGTTCCCGCCGGCGGCGCTGGTCGATGCGGCTCCCGCCCTGGCGGACCCAGGCCTCCAGGACGGGCTGGATCTCGCGCTGCAGGAGCTCCGAGCGCCCGCCGCGCCAGTCTTCCCAGGGGAGGAAGTCGTAGCCGTCGAGCCAGCGCGCCTCGCTGACGCCGGAGAGCGGCGTCTCGCGGACCAGCGCCAGGTAGGCGATCGACACCACCCGCGCGCCGCCGGCCCGCTCGCGCGGGTCGCGGAAGCGATTGCCGAAGGTGTAGAGCTGCTCGACGTAGCCCAGCTCGACGCCGGTCTGCTCGCGCACCCAACCCCGGAGCGCCAGCTCGAGGGTCCGGTCACGCCCGGGGTCGAGGGGGCCCGACGGCAGGGCGGGGCCTTCGCCGTGGGGCCGGTCCACCACCAGCACCCGGGGCATCTCCTCGGTCACCGCGACGATCACCGCGTTGAGCCCGATCTCGACCGCGCGCGTCATAGCGGCGCCTCGATCGCTCCGGCCGCCGCCGGCTCGGCGCAGCCCGGTGGCGGCTCCTCGATCAGCTCGCGCGCGAAGATCGCCGAGAAGTGGCCGCGGTAGCTCCGCGCCACGTCGACGAGCTGCGGCGCGGTGCCGGTCTCGCGCGCCATCGACGTCATGTCGACCCCCTGGATCCCGCAGGCCACGATGCCGCCGAAATGTCCCAGCTCGGTTCGGACGTTGAGCGCGAAGCCGTGCGTGGTCAGCCAGCGCGAGAGGTGGATTCCGATCGACGCGATCTTGCGCTCCCCCACCCAGACGCCGATCCGCTCCCCGGCGCCGCCGGAAGCGACGATGCCGAAGTCGGCCAGCGTGCGCACGAGGGATTCCTGGAGATCGCAAACGTAGCGCCGCAGGTCGCGCCGGTCGGGATCGAGGTCGAGGATCGGGTAGCCCACCAGCTGGCCGGGGCCGTGGTAGGTCACCTGCCCGCCGCGGTCGGTCTGGTGGACCTCGATGCCGTGCTCGCGCCGGTCCCGTTCCGACCAGAGCAGGTCGCCCGGCGTCGCGTTGCGGCCCAGGGTGTAGACCGGCGGATGTTCCAGCAGCAGCAGGCGCTCCGGCCCGTCACCCCGCCGCAGCGCCTCGCGCGCCGCGAGCTGCAGCCGGGTCGCCTGCGCGTAGTCGACCCGCCCGAGGAAAGCCCAATGGGTCCGGCGGGTGGAGGCCACCCGCTGATTCTAGCGAAGCGAGATCTCGCCGGAGGGCTGATCCCCCGCCGCAACGGTGGGTAGCTCGACCCGTACCGTCGTCCCCCGACCGAGCTCGCTCTTGACCTCCACCTTCCCGCCGGCCTCCTCGGCGATCGCGCGCACGATCCAGAGACCCAGCCCGGTTCCCTTCCCGAGCGCCTTGGTGGTGAAGGCGGGATCGAAGACCCGGCCGAGGTGCTCCGGGGCGATTCCGCCGCCGGTGTCGGCGACCTCGAGAGCCCAGCGGCGCTCGGGTAGCGGACGGGTGCGGATCGACAGCCGGCCGCCGAGCGGCATCGCGTCGCGGGCGTTGGCCGCCAGATTGAGCACGATCTGCTCGACCTGGCCTTGCCGCAGGTTGATCTGCGCCTCCGGCGCCGCGAGATCGGTCGACAGGTCGATCGCCGGGCCGACCAGCGAGCGGAGCAGGCTCACCAGGTCCTGCACGGCCCGGTCGGGCGAGTGGATCCGCTGCGCCTCCGGCCGGCTGCGGCTCTCGTCGAGCAGGCGGCGCACGAGCTCGGCCAGCAGGCGCGCCGAGCGCTCGACCTCGCGGGCGTAGCCCTGCGAGCGGGGATCGCCGGCGGTGCTGCCGACCAGGAGCTCGCAGAACCCCAGCAGGGGCGTGAGCAGGTTGTTGCAGTCGTGCGCCGCGCCGGCGAGCAGTCTCCCCAGGCCGGCGAAGTGGCGCGCCTCGCCGAGGATCGACTGGCGGGCCACCCGCTCGCTGCGATCCCGCATCAGCACGGCCCGCCAGCGCACCCCCTCGGGATTCCGGTCGAGGGTTCGCACCCGCAGGCCGATGTGCAGCGTGACCCCGTCCCGGCGTTCGAAGGCCAGCACCGCCTCCGACCGGCCGAAGGTCTCCTCGACCCGCGGCCCGTCGCCGATCTCCGACCAGCGCAACGAGCCGAAGGCCGCGCCCGCGAGCTCGTCTTCGGACAGCCCGAGGAGCTCGAGCGCCGCGCGATTGAACCGCCGGATGCGGCGCTCCCCGTCGACCAGCAGCATGCCGTCGGGAATCAGCTCCCAGATCGTGGCGAAACGCGCTTCGTCGAGCTCGCGGTCGGTCCGCGCCTGCCGCTCGGCCAGTTCCAGACGGGCGGTGGCGACCCCCAATCGAACCGAGCGCAGCAGCCGATCGGCGTCGAGCTCGCTGCGCAGGACGAAATCGCACGCCTTGGCCGCGATCCCCTTGGCGATCAGCTCGTCCTGGCCGGGCGTCGCCAGCAGGATCGCCGGCGCCAAGCCGCCGCCACCGGCCAGCGCGCGCACCGCCCGCAGCAGGTCGCGCTCGCCGACCCCGGCTCCGATCAGGCCGACGCAGGCGGCGCCCCGTCCGCGCAGCAGACCGATCCGCGCCAAGCCGCCGTCGACGCTCGCCGCTTCGAGGAAGCGCACGCGGGCGATCCGCTCGATCTCGGCGGTGAAAGCGCCGATCGCGCGCAGCTCGTCCGCGTCCAGGCCCATCAGGACGATGACCTGGTCCTCGGACCCGGCTTCGGGTCTCGGCGGGCGTTCGGGCGCTTCGTGAGCCATGCCACACCCCCGTTGCGGAGCACCGGGCAGAATGCCCCCCTCACTCATAGATAGTTCCCCGAAGGGGGTGAAACGTGACACTTCACGCGAAAAAACTTCTCGCGCGCAGATTCTTCGACCCCGGCTGTCACGTTTTGGGGTGCTCAGGGAACTACATCTCTAGAAGAGGGGCCGACCGGCCATCCCGGCCGACACCGGACCCCTGGAGGACGCCGCCATGCCCCGTTCTCGCCTCGTCACCCGCCTCGCCGCCGTCGCGCTGCTCGTCGCCCTGGCGATGCCCGCCGCGGCGCCCGCCATCTCCCTCGAGGAGACCGGGACGCCGCGCGCCGGCTCGACCGCGAGCTTCGTGCACAGCCTCTCGGACTGGGTGAGCAGCTGGATCGCGGACTCCTGGTCGAGCTTGAGGTTCGTCTTCGGCGCCGATCACGGGACGATCGTGCCGCGACCTTAAGCGGGAGCCTCCCCGCGCCTGGCGCGGCCAGGAACCGGAGGAGAGACTGAGCGATCGGCCTGGTGTTACACTCGGCCGGCAATGGATCGGCGGAGATGGGCGTGAGCATCATCGAACGTCGGCCGCAGCCGGACGCGTTGGTCGATCTGCTCGAACTACTCGAGCGTGATCTCGCGCGGGTTTTCTCGCACTTCCGGATCCCCAGCCAGGACGCCGAAGACCTGTTGCAGGACACGCTGGTCGCCTATCTGACCAAGCAACGGGAGATCCACGCCCCGGAACGCTGGATCCTCGGCACGCTGCGCCACCGTTGCCTGCGCTACTGGCGCGCCCGGCGGCACCGCCTGGTCCAGACGATCGACAGCGGGCTCATCGAGGAGCTGGTGGCCTCCGACGAACCCAGCGCCGAGCGCGCGGTCCTGGCGCACGATCTCTCCAACGCGTTGTCGCGCCTCCCCGATCGCTGTCGCTCGGTGCTCCGCCTGCGCTACGGGCTCGGCTGCGCCGGCCCGGAGATGGCGGAGCGCCTGGGTTACACCGAGGCCACGGTGCGCCAGATCACCCATCGCTGCCTCTCCGCCCTCTCGCGCCAGATGCTCGGACCGGACGAGCGCCGGGAGACCGCACGGTGAGCGGCGAGATCCACGTGGGAACCTGCGAGATCGGTTCCGACCAGCTCGCGCGGTTCGTCGACGGGAAGGCCACCTCGTCCGAACGCGTGCAGGTGCTGACCCATCTGCTGGCCGGCTGCGCTCCCTGCCGGCGGGCCCTCCGCCAGCTCCAGCGCCTCGAGGGCCCGGCCGCCGAGGGCCTCTCGATCAGCCGCGTTCTCGCGGCGGTCGCCGAGAAGGAACGGCAATTCGAGAGCGAGCGCAGCGCGGCGGTCCGGCTGATGGAGAGCTTCGCGCGCCACCCGGCGGCGCGCCAGTGGACCCTGATCCGCAACAGCCGTCGCTTCGACACCTGGGCCTTCGGCTCGCTGCTCCTCGACCACGCCTTCGACGCGATCTACGACGACCCGCATCGCTCGGCGGAGCTCTGCCGGCTCGGTCTGGCGATCGCCGAGCGGCTCGATCCGGCGACCTACGGCGCGTCCGCGCTGCGCGACCTCGTCGGGCGCGCGCTCGGCCGGCTCGCCAACGCGCTGCGCGCTGCGGGCGACCTCCACGCCGCCGACGAGACCTTGGAGCGTGCCCGCCTCGCGCTCGAGGAAGGCTCCGGGGATCCCCTCGACGAAGCGGAGCATCTCTACTTCCGGGCCTCCCTGCGTCGCGCCGAACGCCGTCTCGACGAGGCACGGCGGGCGGTGCGCCGGTCGCGCCGGCTCTATCGCATCCTGGGCGACGCCCATCTCGAGGGCCGCAGTCTGCTCTGCGAGGCGGCGATCCACGATCTGTCGGGCGATCTGGTCCGCGCCGAGGCCAGCACGCGCCTGGCGGTGCAGAAGATCGACGGCGATCGCGACGTGCGGCTCGCGCTCGCGGTGCGCCACAACCTGATCTGGTACCTGGTGGGTCTCGGCCGCGCCGCCGATGCGGAAGCCGAGCTCCTCCAGCTGCGCCCCCGCTACTTCGAGCAGGGCGACCGGATGAACCTCCTGCGGCTGCGCTGGCTCGAGGGGCGGATCGCGCGCGCTCTCGGGCAGGACACCCGCGCCGAGAGCGCCTTGCGGGAAGCCCAGGAGGGCTTCGTCGAGGCGCGCATCCCCTACGAGGCGGCGACCGTCGCGTTCGACCTCGCCGCGCTCTTCGCCGAGCAGGGACGCACGAGCGAGCTGCGCGCTCTCGCCGGCGAGCTGGTCGCCGTCTACCGGGACCTGGGCGTCGGACGGGAGGCGATCGCCGCGTTGATCGTCTTCCAGCGGTCCGCGGAAGCCGAGGCGGTGACGCTCGGACTGGTCGGCCGGTTGGCCGATTACTTCGCCAAGGTCAAGGCCCACCCCGAGCTGCGCTTCGAGGCCGGCGCCTGAACGCCGGCAACCTGCCACCGGCTCAGCTGTAGGGCTCGAGCTCCGGCCAGGCGTCGGACTCGAGGATCTTCTTCACCGTGTTCATGAAGTGGTCGGCGTCGGCACCGTCGACCAGCCGGTGGTCGTAGGTGATGCCGAAGTAGGACATCACCCGGATCGCGATCGTGTCGCACCCGTCGGCGTCGCTCATCACCATGGGGCGCTTCTCGATGGCGCCGATGCCGAGGATCGCCACCTGCGGCTGGTTGATGATCGGCGTGCCGAAGAGGGAGCCGAAGACTCCCGGATTGGTGATCGTGAACGTGCCGCCCTTGAGCTCGTCGGGGCCCAGCTTCTTGGCGCGCGCGCGGTCCGCGAGGTCGTTGGCGGTCTTCGCCAGACCGACCAGGTTGAGCTGATCGGCGTTGCGGATCACCGGGACGAGCAGCCCCCAGTCGAGCGCCACCGCCATGCCGAGGTTGACCTCCTGCTTGAACACCACGTTCGTGCCGTCGATCGCCGCGTTGAGCTTGGGGTGCGCCTTGAGCCCCGCCGCCACCGCCTTGAAGATGAACGGCATGTAGGAGAGCTTGGTGCCGTTCGCCTGCTGGAACTTCCGCTTGGCGCGCTCGCGCGCGTTGTGCACCTTGGTGAAATCCATGTGGAAGACCGTGGTGACGTGCGCCGAGGTGTCTTTCGAGTAGCGCATGTGCGCCGCGGTGATCT
>CAYZWR010000045.1:0-24546 GCA_964481735.1 uncultured Thermoanaerobaculia bacterium | reverse complement strand
ATCAGGTGCCGCGCCTTGTGCGATCCCGAGACGTTGCCCGTCTCGTCCTTGACCCACAGCCGGCCGGGCGCGAGCCCGAGGCGCTCGGCCAGGCGGTCCTCGGCGGTCGCCGGCGTCGCGACGAAGCCCCGCCCGTCGACCGCCGCCACCGCGCGGTCGATCGCCTGCGTGGCCGCGACCCACTCGCCGTCGCTCGCGCCGCGCGACATCGCCGACCGGTAGGCGTGCAGGAGCGTGCGGTAGCGCAGGAAGGGGTTCGCCTCGTGGCCCGCGGGAAAGGTCACCCGCCGCGGATCGAGCCGGCGGCGTAGCACGTGGTCGACGTCCCCTTCGCCCGCGTGAACACAGCGATAGGATGCCGGTCCCACGGCGACGGCACCGCAGCCCGCGCAGACGAGGGTCGAACCGGTCTCGTTCATCGCCCTCGAGTGGGGCCGCCCGCGACGCGCCGGTTGAGCTCTCCGATCAGCTCGTCCCACGCCGGCAGATAGCCGCGCAGTCGCTGCCAGTAGGCCGGCGCGCGGCGCGCCGAGAACTCCTCGCTCGGCACCCCTTGCTGCTCGACCCAGGTGTAGTAACCCAGGTTGAAGATCCGCTCGCGCTCGCGCTGACCGAGCTCGGCGTAGTGGTCGGTTCGCGCGCCCAGGAGGTGCTCGCCGAAGACCTCGCCGCTGGCGACCTCGTCGAAGCCGCCGGGGAAGTCGCGCCGCTCGAGCCGCGGCCACTCGCTGGCGTACATCGCCGCGCCGTCGGTGGCCACGGTGAGCACCGCGTCGTCGGGCCCGAGGTCGAAGTACCGCGCGGTCTTGATCGCGGCGAGCAGGTTGCAGATCCCGGAAAAACCGAACGACGCGAGCGCCGCGATGACCTCGGCCGGCACGCCGCGCCGCTCGGCGAGGTAGCGCCGCCCGGTCGCGCGGTTGAACAGCAGGGCGAGGGCGTCGGTGGCGCGGTCGGAGATCGCCGCCACGGCGTCGGTCGCCATGACGTTGTGGATCAGCGGCACGTGCTTGTCGCCGATGCCCTGGATGTTGTGCTCGCCGAAGCCGTTGTAGAGCAGGGTCGGGCATTCGAGCGCCTCGACCGCGACGGTGCGGGCGCCGAAACGCTCCTTGAGGAAGTCCCCGGCGGCGATGGTCCCCGCCGAGCCGGTCGCCGAGACGAAGGCGAAGGGGCGAAGGCCGGGCCGAGACTCGCGCAGGGCGTCGACGACGTGGGCGAGCGCGGTCCCCGTGCACAGGTAGTGCGCGAGGTAGTTGCCGAACTCGCAGAACTGATTGAAGACGACGTTGGCGGGATCGCGCGAGAGCTCGGCGCAGGCGTCGTAGATCTCCTTGACGTTGCTCTCCGAGCCCGGCGTCCGGACGATGTCCTCGGGCGCCGCGACCCAGCGCTCGAGCCAGTCGAAGCGCTCGACGCTCATCCCCGCCGGCAGGATGGCGACGCCGTGGCAGCCGAGGATGCGCGAGATCGCGACCCCACCCCGGCAGTAGTTGCCGGTCGAGGGCCAGAGCGCGCGGTGGCGGCCCGGGTCGAACTGACCCGTCACCAGGCGCGGCGCCAGGCATCCGTACGCCGCCAGCACCTTGTGGGCGGCGATCATCGGGAAGCGGTCACCCAGCGCCACCACGATCGGCGCGGCGACTCCGGTGAGCGACCGCGGCAGGACGACGTGTTCGGGCACCGCCGCCACGCCGCGCCGGGAAGCGTCGTTGTACCAGTGGACGCGGAAGAGGTTGCGCGGATCGGGCGCGTCGGGATCGACCGCGCCGAGCGCCGCGCGGGTCGCCGCCGGGATGCGGGCCGGGTCGGCCAGCTCGGCGAAGGTCGGCAGGACCGTGCGCGTCGCGCGACAGCGCGCGACGGTGCCGGCGTAGACGTCGGAATCGACGATGTCGGTTTCCAGCCCCAGCTGTCTCAAGTGTCCACCTCGCTCATGCGGCGCCAGAGTCGCGGCGCCTCTTCGCGCGCCGCGGCGCGCAGCGCTTCGATGTCACCGCTCCGCAGGCGGCCCTGCTCGACGACGATCCGGCCGCCGACCAGGGTGCGCGCGGCGCGCGCCGCGCGGACGGCGCCGACGAAGGCGGCGGCGTCCCCTGGCTGCGGCCCCGAAGCCGCCGCGTCGCCGAACAACTCACGCGCCAGCCGCTGGCTACCGTAGAGGCGTGCGTCCAGGGTGGTGGCCGACTCCCCCTGCGCGGTGCCGACCTCGTGGAGCGTCCCGAGCTCGTCAGCGAGGTCGGCCGGATAGCCGTCGGTGCCGAGCGCAACGTGGCCGCTCGCGGCGAGCGCCGGCGGATAGCCGACCTGGTTCCCCCGGTTCGAGCGCGGATTCTGCACCAGCCAGCACCCCCACCCGTCGGCCTTCCTCACCTGCTCGGCATCGAGATGGACGCCGTGCGCGAGGATCGAGCCGGGGGGGAGAGCGCCCAGCGCGTGGAGCCTCTCGAGGGGCCCGGCGTAGCCGCGCGCGCGCGCGTCCTCGACGTCGGCGCCGTCCTCGGCGACGTGGACGTGGAGGAAGGTCCCGAGCTCGCGGCAGAGCTCGCCGGCGGCGCGGATCGTCGCGTCCGAGACGGTGAACGAGGCGTGCAGCGCGACGCAGCCGCGCACCAGCGGCCGGCGATTCGAGAGCAGGAAGCGGCGGCACTCGGCGAGACCCTGCCGAGCCTCCAGCTCCCCGCCGTTGCGCTCGGTCGCTCCGTAGCCGACCAGCGCGTGGATGCCGAGCTCCTGGCAGGCGTCGGCGAGGACGTCGAGCGAGCCCGCGATGAAATTGGGCGACTCGTGGTGGTCGATCAGCACCGTCGTCCCGGCGAGCAGCGACTCCGCGGCGTAGAGCCGGGCGCTCACGGCGAGCGAGCGCTCGTCGAGGGCGCGGTCGAGCCGCCACCAGACCCGCTCGAGGATCTGCACGAAGTTCTCGGGCGCCGGCTCCGGCGCGGGCATTCCGTAGGGCGCGAGCGCCGAGTAGATGTGGGTGTGGGCGTTGGCCAGCCCGCCGGCCGGACGCTCGGCAGCGGCCTGCGCGTCGGCGCTCACGCGAGGGCGCTCCGGCGGATCTTCCCGACCGACATCGCGCGCGCCGCCGGCGAGTCCTTCATCGGCAGCGTCGTGCGCCGGACGCCGTCGAACGCCGCCAGCGCCGCGGCGACCGCTGCAGCGGTCGGCACCAGGCCGATCTCGCCCACCCCCTTGGCGCCGAACGGTCCCGCCGGCTCGGGGTCCTCGACCAGGACGACCTCGACCGCGGGCATGTCGGTCGCGCGCAGAGGGCCGAGCTCGCGCAACTTGTGGGTGACCGGGATCCCCGCCTCGCAGGGGAGCTCCTCGGTCAGCGCATAGCCGAGTCCCATGTGGACGGCGCCCTCGATCTGCCCGCTGCAGAGCGCCGGGTTGACCGCGCGCCCGACATCGTGCGCCGCGATCACCCGCTCGACCCGGCCGTCGCCGTCCAGGATCACCACCTGGGTCGCGAAGCCGTAGGAGGTGTGGGTCTTGATCGGGCCGGGCGCGCCGAGCGCGGTGGTGTCGGAGATCACGACGTCGCCTTCGTAGACCCGGCCGGCGAGCGCGGCGAGCGTCGCCCCGGCGTCGAGGTCAGCGCGCAGCCTCCGGCCGGCCGCGATCACCGCGTTGCCGCCGAACAGCGTCGCGCGCGAGCCGGTGGTCTGGCCGCAGTCGAGCTCGAACGTCGAGTCGACCCGCGGGCGGAAGAGCGCCGCCGGGAGGCCGGTCACCTCGACCGCGAACTGAACGAGCACGGTGAGCAGCCCTTGCCCCATCTCGGTGTAGCCGTTGTAGAGCGAGACCGTGCCGTCCGCCTCGACGACCAGCCGCGCTCTCCCCCACTCCTGGACACCGTTGCCGATGCCGCTGTTCTTGACGCCGCAGGCGAGGCCCACGGCGCGGCCGGCACGGCGCGCCTCGTAGTAGGCGTCGCGCACCGCGGCAAGCGTCTGCTTGATCCCCACCGAGGCCGCCAGGATCTGGCCGGTGGTGAAGACGTCACCGACCTCGACGGCGTTCCGCCAGCGCATCTCGAAGGGATCGAGGCCCGCCTTCTCGGCCAGCAGGTCGAGCGCGCCTTCCATCGCGAAGTGCGCCTGGTTGGCGCCGAAGCCACGCATGGCGCCGCAGGGCGGGTTGTTGGTGTAGACGGCGAGCGACTCGACGTCGACCGCGGGCACCTTGTAGGGACCGCAGGCGTGACCGGCCGCGCGCTCGAGCACCTTGCCGCCGACCGAGGCGTAGGCGCCGCTGTCGCCGATCATGCGCGCCCGGACCGCGGTGAGCCGTCCCTCGGCGTCGCAGCCGACGGTGTAGTCCATGCGGATCGGATGGCGCTTGGGGTGCATCCGCACCGACTCCTCGCGCGAAAGGGTCAGCCGCACCGGCCGGCCGGTGGCGCGGGCGAGCAGCGCGGTCTGCGCCTGGATCGACAGGTCCTCCTTGCCGCCGAAGGCGCCGCCGTTGGGCGCCAGCTCGACGTAGACCCGGTCGCGCGGGACGCCGAGCACGCTCGCCACCTGGCGGCGGTCGTCGAAGATGCCCTGGCCCTGGCTGACCAGGTGGAGTCGGCCGTCGGGGAGCGGCTCGGCGAAGGCGCTCTCGGGCTCCAGGAAGAGGTGCTCGATACGCTGCGTCCGCCAGGTGCCGGAGACGACGTGGGCGCTCGCGGCGAGCGTCGCGTCGACGTCGCCCCGGCGGATCTCGGAGCGCTGCAGCAGGTTGTCGTGGCGCGGGTTGACCCGCGGCGCGTCCGGCCGCAGCGCCGCCTCCGGATCGGTCACCGGCGGCAGCGGCTCGTAGTCGACCCGCACCCGCGCCGCCGCCGCGCGCGCCGTGCGGGCGTCGACCGCGGCGACCGCCGCCAGCACGTCGCCGGCGCAGCGGACCTCCTCGCCCGGCGCGACGAAGACCGGCCAGTCGGCGTAGAGCAGCCCCACCCAGCGATCGCCGGGGACGTCGGCCGCGGTGATCACGCGCTCGACGCCGGGCAGCGCCGCGGCGGCCGCGGTATCGATCGCGACGACGCGCGCCCGCGCGTGGGCGGCGAGCACGACGGCGCCGTGGAGCATGCCGGGCGCGCTCCAGTCCCCGGCGTAGAGGCGGGCGCCGACCGTCTGCTCGGCGGCCGCGACGCGGGCGAGCGGCTGGCCGACGCGACCGTCCGTGCCGGGCTCGGGGATCGGCTCGCCCCGCCTGGCGCGCGCCACCAGCTCGATGGCGTCGAGAATGCGGACGTAGCCGGTGCAGCGGCAGAGGTGGCCGTTGATGCTCTTGGCGATCTCGGCGCGGGTCGGGTCGGGATGCTTGTCGAGCAACCACTTGGCGCGCAGCGCGAAGCCGGGAGTGCAGAAGCCGCACTGGACGCCGGCGGCCGCGGCGAAGGCGCGTCCGAAGAGCTCCCTCTCCGCGGTGGAGACTCCCTCCCAGGTCAGGATCTCGGCGCCGTCGGCCTTGGCGGCGTCGACCGCGCAGGTGGTCTTGGGGTTGCCGTCGACCAGCGCCAGGCAGCAGCCGCACTGCGCCTGCGGCGCGCAGGCGTCCTTGGTCGAGACGATGCCGCAACGGTCACGCAGGACCTCGAGCAGCGATTCGCCGTCGGCGATCTCGAGTCGTCGCTCGACGCCATTGAGGGTGAAGGCGATCGTGCCCACGCGGCCAGTATAGAGAACCCCACCCCAGGGGGCGCCCGCCCGCCGACGCGGGCTCCTATAATGACCTTGCGAGGGGACCGTGCGAACCCGGATCGAGAACGGCACGATCGTCACCGCGGAGGGGACGCGGCGTGCCGACGTGTGGATCGACGGCGAGACGATCGCCGCCATCGGCGAGCCGGTCGCCGGCGACGTCGATCTCGTCCTCGACGCCTCCGGCAAGCTGGTTCTGCCCGGCGGCATCGACGCCCACACCCACCTCGACATGCCGCTCGACGACTGGGTCAGCTCGGCCGACGACTTCGCGTCGGGCACCATCGCCGCGGCGGTCGGCGGCACCACGACGATCATCGACTACGCCACCCAGGCGCACGGCTGCTCGCTCGGCGAGGCGCTCGAGACCTGGCACGGCAAGGCGCGCGATCGCGCGGTCATCGACTACGGCTTCCACATGATCGTCTGCGACCTCTCGCCCGGTATCGAGCCCGAGCTCGACGCGATGGTCGCAGCGGGCGTGCCCTCGTTCAAGCTGTTCATGGCCTATCCCGGGCGGCTGATGCTCGACGACGGCGCGATCTTCCGGGTCCTCCTGCGCGCCCGGGAGAACGGCGGACTCGTCTGCTTTCACGCCGAGAACGGGCACGTCATCCAGGTGCTGGTCGAGCGCGCGCTCGCCGCCGGGCGGACCGCGCCCGGCGAGCACGCGCGCACCCGGCCGGCGCGCGCCGAAGCAGAGGCGGTGCACCGCGCCGCGGCGCTCGCCGAGATCGCCGGCGCGCCGGTGTTCATCGTCCATCTCTCCTCGGTCGAGGCCTTGGAAGAGGTCGAGCGGGCCCGCGCCCGCGGCGTCCGGATCCAGGCCGAGACCTGCCCGCAGTACCTCTGCCTCTCCGAGGAGCTCTACGACCAGCCCGACTCCGCCGCCGCGCGCTACGTGATGAGCCCACCGCTGCGCGCGCGGAGGTCGCAGGACCCGCTCTGGCGCGGTCTCGCCGACGGCACGATCGACACCGTCGCCACCGACCACTGCCCCTTCTCGCTCGCCGACAAGGAGCTCGGCGTCGGCGATTTCTCGCGCATCCCGAACGGCGCCCCGGGCATCGAGACCCGCCTCGCTCTGCTCTGGAGCCACGGCGTGCGTACGGGAAAGATCTCGCCCTCCCGCTTCGTCGAAGTGACCTCCACGGCTCCGGCGCGGATCTTCGGTCTCTACCCGCGGAAGGGAGCGATCGCGGTCGGCAGCGACGCCGACCTGGTGATCTGGGATCCCGACGGCGAGTCGACGCTCTCGGTCGATACGCATCACAGTCGGGTGGACTACTGCGCCTACGAGGGATGGAAGCTGGTGGGCCTGCCGGCCACCGTGCTCAGCCGCGGCCGGGTGATCGCCGAGGGTGGCCGTTTCTGCGGCCGGCCGGGCGCCGGGCGGTTCCTGGCCCGCGCCGCGCAAGACGCTCGGGCGCTCTGATCAAGCTCGCCGAGCCACCCGGCAGCGGCTCGGAGCGCCGGCCGGGCGCGGCTAAGGCGCCGGCTTCTGCGCTTCGCCGGTCATCGGCACGAAGCGCACGGGAATGACGTTGCGCTTCTCGACGCCGGTCGCCGTCTTGGTCAGCACCAGGAGATCCTGGAAGAACGAGCCCACCGGGATGACCATCTTGCCGCCGACCTTCAGCTGGTCGAGCAGCGGCTGCGGGATCTTCTCCGGCGCCGCGGTCACCAGGATGCCGTCGAAGGGCGCCGCCTCCGGCCATCCGGCGTAGCCGTCGCCGACCCGGAAGTGGATGTTGCCGTAGCCCAGGTCGCCGATCGTCTTCTGCGCGGTGAGGGCCAGCGGCTCGAGGATCTCCACGGTGTAGACCTCGCCCGCGAGCCGGGAGAGCACCGCGGCCTGGTAGCCCGATCCGGTCCCGATCTCGAGCACTTTCTCGCCGCCTTCGAGCTCGAGCAGCGAGGTCATCAACGCGACGATGTAGGGCTGCGAGATGGTCTGCTGCGCGCCGATCGGCAGCGGGTAGTCCTCGTAGGCCTGGTCCCGAACCGTCTCCGGAACGAAGAGGTGGCGCGGCACGTCACGCATCGCGCCGAGCACCCGCCCGTCGTGGATGCCGCGCGCTGCGATCTGCGCGTCGACCATGCGCAGGCGGCGCGAACTCTGCACCGTTTCCTGGGCGCCGAGCGCCATGCCGGAAAGGTAGCAGAGAAGTCCGACCGCGAGCGTCCTCGCCGCGAGAGTCCGGAATCCGTGGGTCGGCGAACGAGTCACGACGCTGACCATTCTGGCCGCCCAGGGCTGCAAACTTCAAGCCATGGTCCGTCGCGCGATTGCTAAGATGCCCGGGTGAGCTCCTTGGCCCCCCTGCCGTTGGAAGCGCTCGCCGAGCGGTGCGAGCGGCTCCTGCGTCTGTCGCCGGCCGACACCACGATCGTCACCTGGATCGAGACGGCGCGTGGACACGTGGTGGAGAGCGCCCGCACCCGGCGCGCGGAGGCCGCGCCGGCCCGTTCGGTCGTCCTGCGCGTCCGCGAAGGGGGACGCACCGGCTGCGCGCGCGCCGAGTCCGCGGAGGTGGGCGAGCTGCAGACGACCCTGCGCCAGGCGCTCGCCTCGGCGCGACTCGCGCCGCCCTCTCCCGACTGGGAGTTCCCCGCCGGCTCGCCGGAAGCGGCGCTCGACACCCGATCCCCGGTCTGGTGCGATCCGGAGATCGTCGCGCTGCAACCCGCGACCGCCCAGCAACGATTGCAGCGGCTCGCCGACCGGCGAGCGACCCTGCGTTTCAGCTGGGGCATCCAGCGCCTCGCGATCGCCACCAGCGGTCGCGCCACCCGGACGATCGAGCTGACCGACGCCACGCTCGAGGCGCGCACCGGGAGGCGGCCCGGCTCCGGCTTCGCGGCCGGCGCCAGCCGCTCGCTCTCCGCCCTCGACCTCGACGAGGTGATCGGCCGCGCCCGGCAGCGCGAGGCGAGCGAAGTGAGCGAACCGGGGCCGGCGCCGGGCGGCGCGGCGGTCCTCGCTCCGGAGGTGACGGCCGTGCTGGTGGAGACGTTCGTGCGCCTGGTCTTCTCCGGCCGGCGCTTCGTCGCCGGCGTCGGCCCCCTGGCCGATCCCGCCGAGCGGCGCAAGCTCGCGAACGCCCTCCACCTCACCGACCGGCCGCTCGACGGCGGCCTCGCGCTGCCCATCGATCTCGACGGGATTGCCAAGCGCAGCCGCGACCTGGTGGTGGGCGGCGACTGCCGTGAGGCCGCCCTCGATCTGGAGCTCGGGGCGCGCTGCGGCCGACTGACCACTGGCTGCAGCCTGGCGAGCGACGACGCCTATCCCCTCCATCCCTGCCTGACCTCCGGCGACGTCGGCGAGCCGGAGCTGCTGGCGCGCTCGGCCGGAGGCCTGCGCATCGGATCGATCGAATACCTGCGCTGCATCGAGGCCCCCGGTCTGCCCTTCCGAGCGCTGGCGCGCAGTGTCCGCCAGATCGGCGAGGGCGGCACCCTGGGCGCCGCCCTGCCGCCGCTCTATTGGAAGGGCAAGCTGCTCGATCTCTTCTCGGCGATCGACGGCATCGGGCGCGACCTCGTGGTCTGGTCCGCCGGCGGCGGTCTCGGTGCCGCGAGCGCCCCGGCGCTGCGGGTGCTGGCCGCCGGCGAGCTCACCCCATCGACCGAGGGACGGATCTAGCTCCTAGGCGTCTGCGCCGGCTGGCCGGCGGCGGATGAGCAGGACTGTCTGGTCGTCGCCCTGCGGGGAGCCGGCGGCAAAGGCGGTGGTCGAGCGGTCGATCTCGGCCAGGATGTCGACCACCGAGCGCTCGCGATTCTCGCCCAGCAGGAAGGCCAGCCGTTCGGCGCCGAACTCCTCGTCCGAGGGCGCCGTCGCCTCGGTGATCCCGTCGCTGTAGAGGCAGAGCAGGTCGCCCGGCGCGAGCACCAGGCGCTCGGCGCGAAAGCTCGCTCCCGGCATCAGGCCGAGAGGCAGTCCGCCCGGCCCCAGCTGTTCGACCCCGCCGCCGGCGCGCACCACCAAGCCGGGATTGTGCCCGGCGTTGAGGTAGGTCAGCTCGCCATTCGCCGGGTCGAGCTCGCCCAGGAACAGGGTGATGAACTTGTTGGGCGCGCTCGACTCCAGGATGTGCTGGTTGAGCCGCGAGAGCAGATCCGGGCAGACTGACATCCGCTCGACCAGCAGGCGGAGCGCGGAATGCAACGTGGACACCAGCAAGGCCGCCGGGACGCCCTTCCCGGAGACATCGCCCACGACCACCGCGAGCCGGGTGGTCTCGTCCTGCAGGCGGAACAGGTCGTAGTAGTCGCCGCCGATGTGGCGCGCCGGACGATTCCACCCCACCAGCTCCCAGCCGGCGACGCTGGGCAGCCCCTTGGGCAGGATCTGGCGCTGAATCTCGGAGGCGAGCTCGATCTCGCGCTCGAGGCGCTCCTTCTCCAGCGATTGGCGGTGGAGCTCGGCGTTCTCGAGCGCGATCGCCGCCTGATTGGCCAGCAGCTCGAGCGTCCGCCGGTCGGTCTCGGGAAACGGCCCGACGCCCCGCCGGCTCTCCTTGTCGCCGACCACCAGGATCCCCTTGGCGATGCCGTCGCTCTCGACCGGCACGCCGAGCAGGTGCTGGGCTCCGGGCAGCGCGCAGCAGTTCGGCCGCGCCAGGCCGTCGAGCAGCGCGCGTACCTCCGTCGACTGCGGATCGAGCAGCGGCTCGGCGGGCCCCCCGAACGCGCGATCGAGCTCCATACGCGCGCCACGCCGGAGATAGAGCGCGCCGCGTCGCGCATCGAGCAGCGACACCGACCGCATCAGGATCTCCTCGCAGAGCTTCTCGAAATCGAGCGTGCCGGCGATCGCCAGGCCGACGTCGTAGAGCGCTTCGAGCTGAACGCCGCGCGTCTTGGCCTCGAAATCGCGGCGCTTCAGCTGCTCGAGAAGCGATAGCTCGCGCGCCGCGGCGGTCACCGCGACCAGCAGCGCGGCGAGGTCGGACCGGCCCTCCGACGACACCGGCGTCCAGCGCAGGAATCCGCCGCCGAAGGCCAGCACGCCGGCGGAGTCCGGGGGCGGTCCCGGAAGCTGCTCCGCGAACGTCGCGTCGCGCGTCGCGAGCTCGCGGCGGAATCCGCGCTCGGAGCGCAGGTACAGGGCCGCCGGTCCGCCGCTCGCCAGGGCGAGGAGACGCAACAGCTCTTCGGCCAGGCGCCGGCCCTCGGCTTCGCCGCGTGCCAAGCGAGCCAGGTCGGCGCTCGCCTCGACGATCCAGGAACCGCTCCCCGCCGAGGTCACGAACCGTGCTGGCTCAGCGCCGCAGTCTGGTCCGCGTAGATCGTGGCGTACTGAGCGAGTCCCATGATGTGGAAGGTCTTCTCGATGGTCGGAGTCAGGGCGCAGAAGGCGAGCTTGCCGTTGACCTCGATCATCTTCTCGATGATCTCGATCAGGATCGAGATGCCGATCGAGTTGATGATCTTGGTCCCGGTCAGGTCGAGCAGCAGATTGCGGTAGCCGGCGTCGAGCAGCTCGTAGGCGGCCCGTGCGATCTCTTCGCCGCCCTGGTTGTTGATGTAGCCCTCGGTCTGGATCACGGCGAGGCCGACGCGGCGATCGATGGTCAATTTGAGTGCTTCGGTCATCGTTGGCCGTCCCTTCCTCAGCGTGCCTTGCTCATGACGACGGTGGTTCCCTGCGACCCGGAGAGGATGCTCACCTCGTCCATCAGGCCCTGGATTATCTTAAGGCCCCAGCCGCGTTTGCGTCCGCTCTTGAGCTTAGCTTCGATTCGTGGCTCTTCGACATCCGCCGGCGAGAATCCGACCCCCTGGTCGTGGACCCGGATCTCCAGGCAGTCCGGTTCCTTGTCGCCCAGCAGGCAGAACGTGACGTCCACCCGGTGATCCGCCGAGTGGCTGTGCTCGAAGGCGTTGATGCAGGCTTCGACCACCGCCAGCCGGACTTCGTCGACCCGGTCCGGGCTCATGCCGATGAAGGTCGCGAGCGCGCTGGCCGCCTGGCTCGCCACGACCTCCATGTCGGGAGCCATCGGGAGCGTGAGCTTGACCTCCCGCAGGCGGGTCCTTCCGGGCATCAGCGGCTTTCGCGCCAGGCGGTCAAAAAGCGAGGAAGAGCTGGACGACGTAGACCAGCACGGGGGGGATGCGGTCCGCCGTGAGCAGCCAAGCGACGCATCCGAGGGAGGCGGTTCCGGCAATCCATTCGATCGGCAAGGCGCGAGTCGGGACTGACTTGGCAGCGGACTGTAGCATAGGCCTCTCCTTGGCTACCCACCTCAGAGGCAACCTGGCTGCCAGCTCGCCGGGAGTCCCCGGCGAGGCGATCTATCTATAGGATTACAAACAATTTATTCACGACTTTCGTCTGGGGGTGTGGGGCTCTTGCGAAGGCCGGTCTGAGACATTTTGACTCACCTCGGAGCGTGCCGCAGCTCGTCCAAGGCTCGAACGGCCGAGTTGGCAGCAGTTTTCTGAACATGGGCCAAAATGTCCCATAATGGGCAAATAGTCGCGGCCCGTTTCGTCTCGGCGCGGGATGGGCGTCAGGCTTCAGAAACCCTTGCGCAGCAGCGTCCGGCGATCGAGTCCGAGCACCTTGGCGGCGGCGCTCTTGTTGCCCTTCACGAGCTGCAGCACGCGCTGGATGTGGCGACGTTCGACGGTGTCGAGGTCGAGCGCTTCCGGGCCACCGCTCTTCGCCACGGGCCCCATCAGCGAGCGCAACAACGAGGCGTCGATGACGCCCTCGGCGAGCGCCGCTCCGCCCTCGATCAGGTTCTGCAGCTCGCGCACGTTGCCCGGATAGTCGTGCTCGAGCAGGAGCGCCAGCGCGTCCTTGGCGAGGGTGGGCGCGGGGATCCCCTCGCGACGCCCGAACTGCTCGAGAAAGTGCCGGACGAGGAGCGGAATGTCCTCCCGGCGCTCGCGCAGCGGCGGCAGCTCGAGCTCGACTCCCTTGATCCGGTAGTAGAGGTCCTCGCGGAAGCTGCCGTCGCGCACCAGGTCCTCCAGACTGCGGTGGGTCGCTCCGACGAGGCGCACGTCGATGCGGATCGAACGCTCGCTGCCCACCCGCAGGATCTCGCGCTCCTGGAGCGCGCGCAGCAGCTTCACCTGCAGAGCCGGCGTCATGTCGCCGATCTCGTCCAAGAAGAGCGTGCCGCCGTCGGCGAGCTCGAACTTGCCGCGCCGCGCCGAGACGCCGGTCGCGACGCCGCCCTCGATGCCGAACAACTCGCTCTCGAGCAGCGACTCCGGGAGCGCTCCGCAGTTGATGGCGACCAGGGGTCCGCCGCGCCCCGAGTGGTGGTGCAGCAGCTTGGCGATCAGCTCCTTGCCGGTCCCACTCTCGCCGCGCACCAGGACGTTGACGCCACGCGGCGCCACCCGCTCGACCAGCTCGAGAACGCGACGCATCGGCGGGGAGGCGGCGACGATTCCCTGGCCGCCGGCTTCTCCGGCGAGCTGACCGCGCAACACCTTGTTCTCCTCGGCCAACCGCTCGCGCTGGGTCTCCAGGCGCTCCACCTGGCGGGCGCCGTCGATCGCCACTCCCGCCAGCGCCGCGACCGACTCGAGGAAGCGCCGGTCCTCGCCGCTGAAGCCCGCCTCCACCCCGCCGCGAGCCTCCTTGTCGAGCAGCGCGATGTAGCCGAGGTAGACCCCGCGATAGGCGAGCGGCGTCGCCACGAGCTCGCGGTAGGCGACCCCGGAGAGCTCCCCGTCGCGCCGCGTCAGGGTCTGGCCGGCGGCGAGGAGCTCGCGCCAGAGGGGCGTCGCCAGGAGGTCGGCTCCCGCCGGGCGCTGGAGCGGCCAGCCGACCACCGCCAGGGCCCGCCCGCCGGCGGTCGGCTCGCGGGTGATCGCCACCGCGACCGCGGGATCGAGCACCGCGCAGACGCGCTCGAGCAGCTCGTCGAGCAGCTCCTGCTCGCCGCGCTCGGCGTAGAGCTTGAGCGCGAGATCGTAGAGCGTCTCGAGCTGCAGGAGCCGACGCCGGTCGGCGAATGTCGGGCCGTTCGCCATCTCGGAAATTGTACGCCGGGCGTTCAGTCGACGCGCAGCAGCACCACGGTGCAGTCGTCTTCGAGCCTCGCTCCGTCGACGTGCCCGGCGACCGCCGCGAACAGGGCGTCGATCATCTCGCCGCCCTCGCCCTGGGCGCTCTCCAGGCTGCGCGCGATGCCCTCGTCGCCGAATCGCCGGCCGCGCGGGTCGGCGGCCTCCCAGATTCCGTCGGTGTAGAGCAGCAGCGCATCGCCGGCACGCAGACCGAGGGGCCATTCGGGAGTGAACACCTGACCGCGCCGGATGCCGAGCGGCAGGTTGGCGCCCACCGCCTGGAGCTGCGACGCCTTGCCGTCGCGCAGCAGCACCGGCATGTGATGCCCGGTGGTGACGAACTCGAAGCAGCGGGTCTCCGGATCGAGCATCCCGAGGAGCAGCGTCATGTACATGCCCGCCGCGGTGTCCGAGTGCAGGCGATCGCTCACCCGCGCCAGGGTCTCGCTCAACCCGTCGCCGCGCGCCAGGCACTCGCGCGCCGTCGCCCGCACTTCGGCGGCGACCAGCGCCGAACCGACGCCGTGGCCGGCGGCGTCGCCAATGGCGATCGCCACTTGCTGGGAGTCGACCGGCACGAAGTCGTAGTAGTCGCCGCCAACCTCCAGGCACATCAGCTGGCGGGCGAACAGGCGGCAGCCGGCGAGCGTCGGCACCTCCTGCGGCAGCAGGCGCTGCTGGATCGAGCGTGCGATCGAGAGCTCGTGGTCGAGCACCTGTTTGGCGAGGAACTCGCGATGCAGGTTCGCGCTCCACAGCACCACCGCCGCCTGATTGGCGATCAGCAAGGCGAATTCCAGATCGGCCTCGCCGAACGGGCTGCGATCTCGCTTGTGATTGAAGTTCATCACGCCGAGCACCTGGCCGTGCAGGGTCAGCGGCACGCAGAGCGCCGAGAGGTCGGCGTAGTCGTCGCGCTGCCGCGCGCCGGGCGTCCAGCTCGCGACGCGGCGAATGTCGCCGGTCACGATCGGCTGACCGGTCGCCGCGACCGTGCCGGCGACGCCGTGACCGAGGGGGATCCGCGTGCTCGCCAGCACCTGCGGATCGATGCCGATCGCCACCTCGATGTGCAGCTCGCGGGTCGTGGGCTCGAGCAACAGGATCGACCCTCGCTCGACCCGCAGGAGCTCCGTCGCCCCCTCGATCAGCGTCCTCAGGGCGTCGCGAAAATCGAGGCTGGCCACCAGGCGATCGGTGACCCTCCGGATGAGCTCCAGCTCCGGGGCGTGCGTCACGTGGCTCGGCTCCTTCGAATGAGCGGCGGCATTCTATGCCGCCCGGGATCCGCGGCGCTCAGGCGCGCGGCGCCGCGCCAGCGAGCGCGCGGGAGAGGAATCGCCCGGTGTAGCTGGTCTTCGCGCCGGCCACCTGCTCCGGCGTGCCACAGGCGACCAGCTGCCCCCCGGCCGCGCCGCCGTCCGGGCCGAGGTCGATCACCCAGTCGGCCGTCTTGATGACGTCCAGGTTGTGCTCGACCACGATCACCGTGTTGCCCAGATCGACCAGCCGGTGCAGCAGGTGGAGGAGCTTGCGCACGTCGTCGAAGTGCAGCCCCGTCGTCGGCTCGTCGAGCAGGTAGAGCGTCCGCCCAGTCGCCCGCTTGCAGAGCTCGGTCGCCAGCTTGACCCGTTGCGCCTCGCCGCCGGAGAGGGTGGTCGCCGACTGCCCGAGATGGATGTAGCCCAGGCCGACGTCGTCGAGCGTCGACAGGATGCGATCGATCGGCGGGATGTTGCGGAAGACGTCGCGCGCCTGCTCGACCGTGAGGTCGAGGACGTCCGCGATGCTCAACCCCTTGTAGCGCACCGCGAGCGTCTCGCGGTCGTAACGCTTGCCGCCGCACACCTCGCAGGTGACGTAGATGTCCGGCAGGAAGTGCATCTCGATCTTGATCTGGCCGTCGCCCCCGCATGCCTCGCAGCGGCCGCCGGCCACGTTGAAGCTGAATCGGCCCGCCTTGTATCCGCGGGCACGGGCCTCCGGAGTCATCGCCATCAGCGAGCGGATGTGGCCGAAAACGTTGGTGTAGGTCGCCGGATTGGAGCGCGGCGTCCGTCCGATCGGACTCTGGTCGATGGCGATCACCTTGTCCAGGTGCTCCACGCCGACCAGCCGGTCGTGATCGCCCGGCCGCTCCGCGGCCTCGTAGAAGTGCCGCGCGAGCGCGCGGTGCAGGATGTCGGAGACCAGGCTGCTCTTGCCCGAGCCCGAGACCCCGGTGACCACCACGAAACAGCCGAGGGGAAAGTCGACGTCGATGCCGCGCAGGTTGTTGTGGCGCGCCTTCTCGACCGTGAGGCGCCGCCCGCTGCCCGCGCGCCGGCTGCCGGGCACCGGGACGGCGAGCTCGCCGCGCAGGTACTTGCCGGTGAGGGAGTGCGGCGCCGCGGCGATCGCCGCGGGCGTCCCCGCGGCGACCAGCTCGCCGCCATGGATCCCCGCGCCCGGACCGAGGTCGAGCACCCAGTCGGCGGCGCGGATGGTGTCCTCGTCGTGCTCGACGACCAGCACCGTGTTGCCCAGATCGCGCATCCCCACCAGGGTGGCGATCAGCCGCTGGTTGTCCCGCTGGTGCAGACCGATCGACGGCTCGTCGAGCACGTAGAGGACGCCCATCAGCTTCGAACCGATCTGCGTCGCCAGGCGGATGCGCTGGCTCTCGCCGCCCGAGAGCGTCGCGGAGGAGCGATCGAGCGAGAGGTAGCCCACCCCCACGTCGTCGAGGAAACGCAGGCGGTCGGAGATCTCCTGCAACACCTTCGCGGCGATGCCGCGGGCGCGTTCCCCCAGCTCGAGCGTCGGCAGCAGGCGACGGAGCTCGGCCACCGGCAAAGTCGCGAGCTCGTCGATGGCGCGCCCCGCGACGCGCACCGCGAGCGCCTCGGGCTTCAGGCGGCGGCCGTGACAAGCGGGGCAGGTGTGCACCGACATGTACTTCTCGATCTCGCCGCGGATCAGCGGCGAATCGGTTTCGCGATAACGCCGCTCGAGCATCGGCAGAATGCCCTCGTAGCGTCCCTCCCAGCGGTAACTCGACTTCTTGCCCTTGAACTCGAACTCGAGCTCCTGCTCGCCGCTGCCCTCCAGGATGACCTGCCGGGCCTTCGCCGGCAGGCGCTTCCAGGGGGTGCGCAGCGAGAACTGCATCGCCTTGGCGAGCGTCTCGATCATCCGCAGCCGCCAGGACTTGGATCCCGGCTGGAACAGCGCCAGGGCGCCGGCGTCGATCGAACGCGCCGGGTCGAGCACCACCTTCTCGGGATCGACGCCCATCAGGGAGCCGAGACCGGAACAGGTCGGACAGGCGCCGTAGGGACTGTTGAAGGAGAAGAGCCGGGGCGTGATCTCCGCCAAGCTCGTGCCGCAGGTCGAGCAGGCGAAGTTCTGTGACAGCGTCTCCTCCGGCAGCCCCTCGGGAGCGGCGATCACCAACCCGCCGCCCACCTTGAGCGCCGTCTCGAGGGAGTCGGAAAGTCGCTTCTCGATCCCGGGCTTGACCACCAGGCGGTCGACCAGGACGTCGATCGAGTGCTTCTTCTGCTTGTCGAGCGCCGGCAGGTCGCGCGACAGGTCGATCACCTGGCCGTCGACCCGCGCGCGCACGAAACCCTGGCGGGCCATCTCGGCGAGCTGCTTCCTGTACTCCCCCTTCTTGCCGCGGACGTAGGGGGCGTAGAGCAGCAGCCGCGTCCCCTCCGGCAGCTGGGCCATCCGGTCCACCATCTGCTGGACGGTCTGCGGCCGGATCTCGGCGCCGCACGACGGGCAGTGCGGAACGCCGATCGAGGCGAAGAGCAGGCGCAGGTAGTCGTGGATCTCGGTGACCGTGCCGACCGTCGAGCGCGGGTTCTTGGAGACCGACTTCTGCTCGATCGAGATGGCGGGTGACAGCCCGTCGATCGAGTCGACATCGGGTTTCTCGACCTGGGGCAGGAACTGGCGGGCGTAGGCGGAGAGCGACTCGACGTAGCGTCGCTGCCCTTCCGCGAAGAGGGTGTCGAAGGCGAGCGACGACTTGCCGGAGCCCGAGACGCCGGTCACCACCACCAGGCGGTTGCGCGGGATCTCGAGCTGCAGGTTCTTGAGGTTGTGCTCGCGGGCGCCGCGAACGACGATCGCATCCATCGGGCGGGAGACTCTAGCACCTGAGGCGCGGTGCTCCGGCACCCGGGCGGGCCGCAGGGAGCGTCGCGCGGCGCCGGCGGGGCCTCAGCGACCCGGCGGCACCGCCGGCAGATTCCACAGCGGCGACGAGGTCGGAGCGACGAGCGCCGCCCGGTTGCCCGTCACGGCGGCTCCCCAGTGCAGCAGACCGACCAGGAGCGCCGCGCCCAGGAATCCGCGCAGGATCGCGACGCCGACCGGCCGCCCGGCGAGGAGCTGGAAGCCACGGGCGGTCGCGAGCACCATCGCGCAGGCCGCGGGCAGCACGAAAACCGCCTTCATCGACGAGAAATGCGGGAATCTGAGGGTCTGCAGCACCGCCGCAGCCAGGAAGCCGGGCAGCAGCAGCAGCACGCCGCGTTCCCAGAGCGTTCCCCGGCGGGCGATCCACAGCCCGCCGGCGACCAGCGCCGCGAGCGCCCCCAGGCCGAGCGCGTAGAGCGTCCGCGCGAGCCCGTGCATCGCCGGTGTCGGCGGCAGGAAGCGCGGCTCGTAATCGAACCAGAAACGGGCGAAGATCTGCGTCCAGAACGAATCCACCGTCGTCCCGGCCAGCGTCGGCCGGCGCATCAACTCCCCGATCCGGAAGGTCAGGAAGGTCTCGGCCCCGATCCGGCCGGGTGGTTGCCGTTCGCTGCGCGCCCGGTAGTCGAAGTGCTGATTGCTCGCCAGCAGGATCCCGCTGCGCGCCGTCCGCCACGCCTCGTCGCCCAGCGCCAGCAGGGCGGCGGCCACCAGCAACCAGCGTGCGACCCGGGTCGCTTGTGGGCGGAACCAGGCGAGCCCCAGCAGAACGAGGGTCACCAGCCCGCTCTGCTTGGTCCAGGCCGCCAGGACGACGCCGGCGACGAGCAGTGCCAGGCCGGTCCGCGATCGCCGGCCTTCCCAGAAGAGCGCGAATCCGAGCGCGGCGATCGACACGGCCATCTCGAGCCAACTGTCGTTGCCGATCGCGGCGGCCGCGTAGAGGTCGCGAGGCAGGAGCGCGAGCAGGGCGAGCGCGCCGAGCCGCGGCAGGGGGGTCGTTCCCGGGAGCCGTGCGAGCAGCAGCCCGACGAGCGCCAGCGAGACGCTCGATGCCGCGGCGCCGAGTCCTTGCACGACCTTCCAGGCGTGCCGGGGCTCGACGCCCGATCCTGCGATCCCGCGCAGGGTTCCCGCGGCCGCGAGGTAGTAGGCCGGTGGCTGGTAGCACTGCCAGCACTCGTCCGGCTCCAGGCGCCGCAACTCCGTGGCCAGCCGCGCGATCGGCTCGAGGTGATCGTCGAACGTGTTGCCCGGCGGATTGACCCAGGCCAGCCCGAAGCGCAGGAGCGCGCCCGCCAGCACGATGGCGACGCCGATTCCGGACCCGACGGACCAGGGTGCGCTCCCGGAGCGAGGTGGCGAGGGCGGGGCCGTCGGCTCGGGCACCGGCCGATCATAGAGAACGGCGCGGGACGAGGCGAGACGAGTGGACGGCTACCAGCGCTCGCCGCTCTTGGCGGCGGCCGCCTCGCGATCCAGCTCGCGGCGGCGTTCCGCCTCGCGTTTGTCGAACAACTGCTTGCCCTGCACCAGCGCGATCTCCACCTTGATCCGGTCACCCCGCAGGTAGACCGCCAGAGGGACGACGGTGAAACCCTTCGCGCCGACCCGCCCGGCGAGCTTGTCGATCTCGCGGCGCGAGAGCAGGAGCTTCCGTTCGCGCTCCGGCGGATGGTTGTCCCGCCCACCCTGCAGGTAGGGACTGATGTGCGCGCCGACCAGGAAGGCTTCGCCGCCCCGGAAGGTGACGAAGGCGTCCTTGAGCTGGATCGCCCCCTGGCGCGCCGACTTCACTTCCGTCCCGGTGAGCGCGATGCCCGCCTCGTAGCGATCGTGCACGATGTACTCGTGCGTCGCCCGCCGGTTGCCGGCGAGCTGGCGGACGACGGGCGGACGATCGCTCTCGGGCGGCCTCATGCGACGAGCAGTCTAGACGATGTGAGCCGCGGCCAGCGGGTGGTAGATTGCCCGCGGATGACGATCCTCTCGCGCTGGATGCTGCTCGGCCTGCTGGTCGCTGCGCCCGAGGAGCCGACCATCGACCGACTGTCGATCGCCGCTTCCGGTAGTCAGATCCTGGTCGGCTTCGAGCTCACCGGCGGCCTCACCGCCGAGACCCGCGAGCGCATCGCCTCGGGCCTCCCCACCGGATTCGTCTACGAGCTCGAGCTGATGCGCGACCGCAAGCACTGGTGGGACCGCGGCGTCGAGGCGAGCCGGCTCGAAGTGGTGGCGATGTTCAACGCGGTCACCCAGGAGTACCTGCTCAACACCAAGCACGACGGTCGACTGATCGGAAGTCGCCTGCTGCGCGACCCGGCCGAGCTCGAGCGCGCGATGACGCAGTTCGCGCCCTTCCCGGCCTTCACCGTCGAGGCGCCGCAGGAGCGCACACGCTACCTGGTGCGCGTCCGCGTCGACCTCGGACCGAGCTCCATCCTCGGCTTCATTCCCTATCAGCGTTCGACACCCTGGGTCGAGTCGAACAAGGTCCGGATCCGCGTCGCGGAACCCTGAGGGTGCGCGGCGTGGCCTTCCGCGAGAGCTTCGAGCGACGGCGCAAGGACTCGCGCTACATCGCCGGCGCGCTCGTCGTCGTGCTGGTGATCCTCACCGTCATCTACTACCTGATTCAGCGCGGCCGCGATCTGCCGTCGGTGCTGGTCACCAACAAGGTCCTGCTCTTCGTGCTGCGCAACGCCAACGCGCTGCTCATCCTGGTGATCCTGTTCGTCCTGGCGCGCAACCTCTTCAAGCTCTGGCTGGAGCGCCGCCAGCGTGCGCTCGGGGCGCGCTTCAAGACCAAGCTGGTCGCGACCTACATCGGGCTCTCGCTCGTTCCCGTGCTGCTCCTCTTCTTCTACGCCAGCGAGCTGCTCCAGGGAGCGATCGACCGCTGGTTCTCGGGATCGCTGCGCACCGTGCTCGAACAGAGCTCCAACGTCGCCCAGGCCCTGCAGAGCGAGATCGGCGATCGCGATTACCGCGAGGCGGTACGCGTCGCGCGGCAGATCGGCGCCAACGACGTGGAGGTCGCCGGCCGGCAGTCCGGCCTCGGTGCCCGTCTCGCCCGCACCCGGGAGGAGGCCGGACTGCACTTCCTCGGCGTCTACCGCGAGACCGAGCTGGTCAACGCGATCGTCGATCCGCAATCCGGCCTCAACGACCTGCCCGAGGTCGGCCGCAGCCTGCTGCTCGAAGCGGCCGACAAGGGGCGCGCCAATCGCGTGCTGCTGCCCGCCGGGGTGCGCGGCCGCCTCCTGCTCGCCGCCGCCGCCGGCCCCGTGCTCCCCACCGGCGACCGGCTGATCGTGGTCGCCGGAACCCTGCTCGATCCCGTCACCAGCATGCGCAGCGAGGAGGTCATCCAGGCCTATCAGAGCTACCGCCAGCTGGAGGTGCAGAAACGCCAGTTCGCGGCCAGCTACATGCTGATGTTCGTCCTGGTCACGCTGCTGATCCTCCTCGCCTCGTCCTGGATGGGGCTCTATCTGGTGCGCCGGCTGATGATCCCCGTGGAAGCGCTCGCCGAGGGAACCCGGCGCGTCTCCTCGGGAGACCTCGCCCACCGCGTCGAGGTCGCGGCCGACGACGAGATGGCGGTGGTGGTCGAGTCGTTCAACCGCATGACTGCCGAGCTCGAGCGCAACCGCGAGGAGATCGAACGCAGTCAGCGCGAGCTCGTTGCAGCCAACCGCCGGCTGGCCGAGGAGCGCGCCCTGGTCGGCGCGATCCTCGAGAACCTCGCCGCCGGCGTGATCGCGGTCGATCGCGACGGACGCGTGCTGTCGGCCAACGGTGCCGCGCTCGACATGCTCCGCCAACGGGAGCCGGATCTCGTCGGCAAGACGCTTGCCGAGGCGTGGTCCGACCGCGAACGCCAGCGACTCGCCGAACGCGTCATGGCGCCGGCGGCGGTCGGCCCCCGCGTGGCCGACGAGGTGAGCCTGGTGCTCGGCGGCGAGCGCAAGACGTTCGAGGTCAAGGTCTCGGCTCTGCGCGACCCGGCGGGTGGCGAGGCTGGTCGGGTCGCGGTGCTCGAAGACCTCACGGATCTCATCAAGGCCCAGAAGCTCGCCGCCTGGACGGAGGCGGCGCGCCGGATCGCGCACGAGATCAAGAATCCGCTGACCCCGATCCGGCTGGCCGCCGAGCGACTCCGCGTCAAGCACCGTGCCGGCGACTCCGACACCGGCGCCCTGCTCGAGGAGAGCGTCGAGATCATCGTGCGCGAGGTCGGCAACATGCAGGCCCTGGTCGACGAGTTCTCGCGCTATGCGCGCATGCCCGGCCCGCAGCTCGCCGCGACGCCGATCGCGCGGCTCGTCCAGGACGTCGTCGCCCTCTACCGCGACGTCAAGCCCGGGCTCGTCCTCGCCGCCGATCTCGAGGACGATCTCGGCGAAGCCTGGATCGACCCCGAACAGATCCGGCGCGTGCTGATCAACCTGCTCGACAACGCGGTCGACGCCACCGAGCCTCCCGGAGAGGTTCGCGTCGGTGCCGCCCGCCGCGGCGAGCGGCTGGAGGTCACGGTCTCCGACACCGGCAAGGGGATCGCCCCGGAGGATCGCGAGAAGCTCTTCCTGCCCTTCTTCTCGCGCAAGCGGCGTGGCACCGGCATGGGGCTCGCGATCGTGCAACGGCTGGTGAGCGACCACAACGGCACGATCCAGGTGGAGGACCATCGGCCGACCGGGACCGTGTTCCGCATCGAGCTCCCGGCGCGCTGAACGATGCTCTCCGTCCTGGTGGGCACCGCCGGCCACGTCGATCACGGCAAGACCGCGCTGATCCGCGCCCTGACCGGCATCGACTGCGACCGCTGGGCCGAGGAGAAGCGCCGCGGCATCACCATCGATCTCGGCTTCGCGAGCTGGCGCGTCGACGATCTCGAGCTCGGATTCGTCGACGTCCCCGGACACGAGCGGTTCCTGCACAACGCCCTCGCCGGGCTGGGCGGCATCCGCGTCCTGCTGCTGGTCGTGGCCGCCGACGAAGGAGTGAGGCCGCAGACCCGCGAGCACCTGGCGATCGCCGAGCGACTCGCCATCCCCGCCGCCGTGGTGGCGCTCACCAAGATCGACGCCGCACCGCCCGAGCTCGCCGACCTGGCCGAGCTCGAGACCGCGGAGCTCCTCGCCACGACCCGCTTCTCCGGCGCGCCGATCCTCCGCGTCTCCGCCCTGGCAGGCGCCGGGCTCGGCGAGCTCGGAGCGGCCCTGAGCGCCGCGGCGGCCTCGGTCGGCCCCTCGCCGCGCGCCGCCGACCCGCTGCGCCTCCCGCTCGATCGCGCCTTCGTCGTGCAGGGACAAGGCGTCGTCGTCACCGGCACGCTGATCTCGGGCACGGTCGCGCCCGGCGCCGCGCTCGATCTCCTACCCGCCGGGATCCGGGTGCGCGTCCGCGCGCTCGAGGTGCACGGGCGACCACGGGACCAGGCGGTGGCCGGCGAACGCGCGGCGCTGCAGCTCGCCGGAGTCGAGCGCTCGCAGATCGCGCGCGGCCACGAGCTCGTCGCGCCCGGCGCCTGGAGACTGAGCCGCCGCCTGCTCGTCCGCTGGTCCTCCCTCGCCGACGCACCGCTCGAGCTCGCCGGCCCGACGCCCATCCGCTTCCACCTCTTCGCCGGCGAGACCCTCGGCATTGCCCGGCCGGTCGGGCCGACGATCGCTCCCGGCGCCGGCGGCCTCGCCGAGATCGCGCTCGCCGCGCCGATCGTCGCGGCGCGCGGCGACCGCTGGATCGCGCGCCGCCCCTCTCCGGCGGCGACGCTCGGCGGCGGCGAAGTGCTCGACCCGCGCTGGCCCCTGCGCCGCGCCGACGAGCTCGCCCGCGCCACCGCGCTGGCCGCGGATCGTCGCACGGCGCTGCTCGCCTGGGTGGTGCAGGCCGGCGCCGCGGGTCTCGAACCCAGCGCCCTCGCCACTCGGCTCGGTCAGGACCCGCGCGCGATCGATCGGGAGCTCGCGGCGCTGGTCACCAGCGGCGAGCTGGTGGCGCTCGGCGCCGAGCCCCGGCGCTACCTCGCCACGGCGGCGGTCGTCGCGTTGCGTCGCGGCGCCGGTGAAGCGCTGCGCCGCCACTTCGCCGAGCACCCCCTGGCGCGCGGGATGTCCCGCGCCGAGGCGCCGCAGCGACTCCTGCCGCCGCCGGCCCGCCGGCAGGCCGCGGCCTGGCTCGCCACGCTCGCCGCGCTGGGAGATCTCGAGCTCGCCGGCGACGAGGTCCGCCTTCCCGGACGCGGCCACGAGACGCCGGAGGAGCTCTCGCCGCTGGCGCGTGACCTGGTGGCGCGCATCGACGCGGCCGGCCTCACTCCCCCGTCGCCCGCCGAGATCGGGCGGGATCTCGGCGCGAAGATCCAGGTCGTCGAGGGGCTGGTGCGCCACCTGGTTCAGCGGGGCCAGCTGGTGCGGCTGCCCGGCGGCCTCATCCTCGCCCGCGCCGCCGTCGACCGCCTCGCCGCGGAGCTCCGGGCGACGGGCTGGACGCGCTTCGGCGTAGCGCAGTTCAAGGACCGCTTCGCGCTCTCGCGCAAGTGGGCGATCCCGCTCCTCGAACACCTCGACAACGTCGGCGTCACCCAGCGCCTCGGCGACGATCGTCGCCT
>CAYZWR010000044.1:21042-25318 GCA_964481735.1 uncultured Thermoanaerobaculia bacterium | reverse complement strand
AGTCGACCAGGCGATTCCGGGTCTGCAGCGAGAAGTCGATCGAGCGGATCTCCTGCGCGATCTTGCCCACCACGCGGTCGATGTCGCGCGCGAACTCCTGGTAGCGCGCGCCGCCCGGCTTGTACTTGCTCTGCTGGCGCCGCAGCTTCTGGATCTCGCGATCGAGCTTGGCGATCTGGTCGAAGATGCGCAGGTTCCGCTTGATGCGATCGGCCGCCTTGGGGTCGAGCGGCTCCTCGGGGTCGTTGCCCGAGACCAGCTCGCGCAGCACCTTCTTGTCCTTCTGGGCGAGCTCGTTCAAGCGCAGCAGCTCGCGCAGCACCAGGGGGTTCTCGCAGAGCGCCTCGTAGATCAGCCATTCGCCCTGCTCGATGCGCTGCGCGATCTCGACCTCGCCCTCGCGATCGAGCAGCGGCACGGTGCCCATCTCGCGCAGGTACATGCGCACCGGATCGTTGGTCTTCTCGTGATCGTCGAGCGCGAAGACCTCGAGCTCCTCGCCCTCCTTCTTGTCGAAGTCGCCGACCGGCGCGGCCTCGATCTCCTCCCGGTTGACGTAGCGCTCGGGACGGTCGAGGACGTGAATCGTGAGCTCCTCGAAGCGACGGTAGATCTCGTCGACCTCGTCGGGGAGCCCCACCACTTCGTCGGGCAGCACCTCGTAGATCTCGTCGTAGAGCAGGTAGCGCTTGCTCTTGCCGAGCTCGATCAGGTGCTTGACCGAGGAGTACTTGTCTTCGATGTGGACGATCTTCGGCGGACTCAAGGGGTCACTCCAACGTTGGCCAAGACGCGGCGGTCGGCGGCTACTGGCGTCCGCCGGCGCCCGGTGACCCGGGAAGCACGTGCAGCGCGCGGCTCAAGAGCTGCTTCTCCTCGACCAGTCGGTCGCGGAGGGCGATCTCGCCGCGGCGTTCGGCTTCTCGGATCTCTGCCGCCAGATGTTTGAGGCGCTGCCGTTGCCAGCGCCGGTTGAGCTCGTTCAGCGCCTCGGAGAGCCGACCCCTCCGCGGCGCAAACCCTTCTTCTAGCAGAAGTTTGGCTATCCGGTCAAGGAGCTGCGGGCGATCCTGACCGGCCGCCAGGAGCTCGCGCGGCGTCGGGGGAACCCCCTGCTGCCGGTAGAGAGCGGTCCAGAGCGCGAAAATATTCCTCAGGTCGGGGTCGTAGAAGACCTCCTCGCTGGGCAGCTCCTCCGGGCCGGGACGCCCCTCGTCGACCAGCCAGAGCAGCTGCAGCGCCTCTTCCTCGAGGCTCTGCACCTCCCGCCGGCCGGGGGCCACCCCGGCACCCTCGAGCAGGGCCTCCTTGCCCACCCCGAGCCGCTGCCAGAGGAGATGGGCGGGAAGCCCCAGGCGGTCGGCGGCGATCCGGCCGTAGCTGTAGCGCAGCACCGCGTCGCGCACCGGCGAGAGCAGGCCGGTCGCCTCCTTGGCCGCCTTGGCACGCAGATGCGGGCTGCGATGGGCGTCTGCCGGGACGACCCGCTCGAGCTCGAGGAGGACCAGGTCCTCGGCCTTCTCCCAGGCCGCCTGCAGCGCGGCCTCCCCCTGGGCGAGGCGCAGCGAGTCCGGGTCGTGCCCTTCGCCGAAGCGGGCGCGCCGCACGGTGAGCCCCTCGGCGAGCAGGATCGGCAGCGCCCGCCGCGCCGCCGTCTCGCCGGCCGGGTCGCCGTCGTAGCCCACCACCACCTCCTCGGCGTAGCGCGCCAGGAGCTTCGCCTGTTCGGGGGTGAGCGCCGTTCCCATGCTCGCCACCGTCGCGTCGATCCCGGAAGCGACCGCGGCGAGCTGATCGAAGTAGCCCTCGACCAGGAAGGCTCTCCCGGTGTCGCGCAGCGCACGTTTGGCGACATCGAGCCCGAAGAGGATCGAGCCCTTGTGAAAGCGCTCGGTCTCGGCGGTGTTGACGTACTTCGCCTTGTCGTCTCCGAGCGTCCGGCCGCCGAAACCGAGCAGGCGGCCGGCGGCGTTCCGGATCGGAAAGACCAGCCGGTGCCGGAACCGGTCGTAGGGCTCGCCGCCCCCCTCCGGCCGCGCCACCAGTCCGGCATCGAGCAGGTCGGCGAGCGAGAAACGAGGGTGGAGCGCCCCGATCAGGTTCCGCCAGCCCTCGGGGGCGTAGCCCAGCGCATACCGCTTGGCGAGCTCCTCGGGGATCCGGCGCTCCTTGAGGTAGCGGCGGGCCACCGCCGAGCGCGCGAGCTCACCGGCGAAGTACTCGGCGGCCGCTTCGAGCACCGGCTCGAGGTCGCGCGCCTCGTCGGCGCGCGCGCCGCTCGCACGCCGCGGCGCCGGCGCCGGCAGCGGCACGCCGAAGCGGCGGGCCAGCGCCTCCATCGCCGCCGGGAAGTCGTCGCCGGTCGTCTCCATGTGGAGCTTGATGGCATCGCCACCCTTGCCGCAACCGAAGCAGTAGTAGAGCCCCTGGTCCGGATCGATGTGGAAGGACGGGGTCTTCTCCTTGTGGAAGGGGCAGAGACCCTTGTACTTCCGGCCGACCCGCTGCAGCTTGGTGTGGGTGCCGGCGATCTCGACGATGTCGGCGGCATCGCGCACCGCTTGCACGAACTGCGGGGTGAGTTGGAGGTTGGAGAGCGCCATGGCGGGCCTGCCGCCGGATGCTACGACAGGGCGGCGGCCGGAGACCGCGCCGCCGCCCGGAACGACGAACCGTCAGTCGAAGACCATCCGCAGGCTCTCGTTGGCGTACTTCCAGGCGCCCCCCTCCTGGACGAGGAAGACCTGGCCGCGGAACTTGTTGCCTTCCTTGTCCACGCCCTCGATGTCGAGCGCCACGCGATCCCCTTTCTGCAGCCCGCCGGTGACCTTGGCGCTCTTGAGCGCCATCTCCTGCTTCAGATCGATCACGAACTCACCCCCGGGACCGAGCAGGCTCTCCGCCTCCGCCGCGGTGAGCACGTTGCGCAGCGCCTTCTTGTCCTTCTTCGCGATCGCCTGGAGGTAGGCCTGATAGGCCTTGCCGGGCTCGCCACCGCCCGCCGCGAGCGGCGTGCCGGTGATCGCGCCGGCGAGCAGGTCGACCCCGAACTTGAGATCGAATTCGAAGGTCTTGTCGAAGAAGTCCTCGGGCTTCGTCGTGCGATAGGTCCCCTCGACCCGCGTGGCGCTGTTCTTGACCAGCTTCACCTCGCCCTGCCCGCCGAAACCGAAGGTGTCGAACGGCTCGTAGGAATTCCAGCTCCCGTCGATCGATTCGCCGCCGGGGGAGAGGCCGAGGCGCACGATCGCGCCGTTCGCAGCCTTGACCGCGTTGTCCGCGGCGGTGAGCGGATCGAAACCGGTGTCGAGCGCCGCGCAGTCGAGCTTGACGCTCGCCAGCACCACGACGCTCTTCGCCGCCCCCGGCGTTTCCGGGTTGGCCACCCGGAAACCGCAGGCGCTCGAGAAGGTGGACGTGATCTTGTCCATCCGGAACTTCCCGGAACCGGTGTTGGCAGCCTCGGCCGCGGGAGCGAGGGCGAGAGCGAAAGCCAGGGTGCCCAGCGCGAAGGTCGTCGTCCGTCGGTCCATCGTCGTCTCCTGCGCCGCTCGGGCGCGCGTCATGGGACCGGTTGCGCCGGACCCGTTCATGGGGCAGATACCGTCGTGGCGCCGCGCTCGGCCAGCCGCCACTGACCGTCCTCGTCCCGCTCGAGGCGGACGCGGAAGCTCACCCGCTCGCCGCCGTGGGTCAGCGCGCGGACCCTGAGGGTGGCGCGCCCGCCCTGCGTCTCGCCGCCCAGGATCTCCGCGCTCCGCGGCTCGTCCTTCTGAAAGTAGCCGAAGCCGCCACCCAGCGCGCGCTCGGCGGCGCGCCCGGTGGTCAACCGCTGGAGCGCGCCGAAGTCCTTGGCCGCGACCGCCGCCAGGTAGGCGCGATAGGCGGCACCCGGCGAGCCGCCCCCGGCCGGCAAGGGCTCGCCGGCGAGGGGCGTCACGGAGAGGGCGATCGCGAACCGGAGATCGATCTCCGCCGGCTCGCCGGCGATCTCTCGCGGGCCGGTCCGCCAGCTCCCCTCGACCCGCTCGGCCGAATGACGTCCGACCACCAGCTCGTCGCTCATCCCGGAGACGAAGAAGCTCGCGCGCGGCGCGACGCGAGTGAAGAAGAAGCTGAAGTTGGCATCGTCGCGGTAGAGCCGCAGGCGCGCCGCGGCCCCCGCCGCCGCCTCGACCTGCCGGTCGAGGGCCGTCTCGGGCTCGAGCGCCGTCGCGGCGGCCGTGCAGTCGAGCGGCCGATCCGAGAAGTAGAGCAGGGTCTGGACGCGCTCGAC
>CAYZWR010000044.1:0-20942 GCA_964481735.1 uncultured Thermoanaerobaculia bacterium | reverse complement strand
GCGGCCGGTTCAGCTCTTGCCGGCCGGAGCTCCCAGCCCGGAGGCGCGGGCCCGCGTCGCCGCTGCCTCGCCCGCCTCGCCCGCGCTCTCGAGGGTTTCGGCGAGGCGCTCGAGGGCCCAGCGCACCTCGGCGCTCGCCGGGCCGGTGATCTCCTCGAGCCTGGCGAGCGCCTCGCGCTCGAGCGCCAGGGCCTCGGCGTGGCGCCCCTGGGCGGCGATCTCGCGCGCCAGGTTGATGGCGACCTGCCAGGAGAAGGGGTGGCGCTCGCCGAGCTCGGCGCGGAAGAGCTCGCGGGCGCTGGTGAGCAGGCGCTCGGCGCGCGCGTGATCGCCCCGCCTGCCGGCGATGAGCGCCAGGCCGTTGTCGCACTTGCCGACCTCGAAGTGGCGCGGGTTGATCGCCGCGAAGAGCGCCCGCGCCTCCCGATAGAGCGCCTCGGACTCCTCGAGCCGCCCCCGGTTGAGGAGGAAGAGGGCGAAGAGCTGGAGCGACTGGCCGGTCACCGGGTGCCGGTCCCCCAGGCGCGCGCGGCGGACCGCCAGCGCGCTGCGGTAGAGGCGTTCCGCCTCCGCGAGCTCGCCCCGCTCCTCGAGCAGCACCGCGAGGTTGACGTGGCTCATCGCGGCGTTGGGGTGGTCCGCGCCCTGGAGCTTCTCGATCACCGCCTGCGAGGCGCGCAGGGCGGCCTCCGCCTCGTCGACGCGGCCGAGCGCGTGCAAGAGGACGCCCAGGTTGCGCCGATGCAGCGCACTCGGCAGGGCCTCGTCCCCCAGCGCCGCGCGAAAGGCCTCCCAGGCCTTGCGCTCGCCGGCCTCGGACTCCTGCAGCCTGCCCTGCCAGAAGAGGACATCGGCGTGATCGCTGCGCACGCGCGCGAGCGTCAAGCTGTGCGCCGGCTCGCTCGCCTCGAGCGCCGCGAGCGCCTGCGCGAGCTCCTTTTCCGCCTCGACGAGCTTGCCCTCGGAGAGCCGGATCGCCCCCAGGGTCGCAGTGGCGACCGCGCGCGCGGGATGCCCCGGCGGGAAGCGCTCGCGACGCAGCGCGAGAGCGCGGCTGGCGTGCGTCGCCGCCGCGCCGAGCTCGCCCAGGTTGCGCTCGATCCGCGCCACGGCCTCCAGCAGGTCGGCGGTGACCTCGAGGTCGCCGCCGAAGTCCGAGCGATCGATCGCCCGCCCCGCCTCGAAGATGAGGTCGCGCGCCGTGGTGGTGGGTCCGCTGCCGCTCTCCGGGTCCGCGATCGCGAACGCGGAGATCAGGAACTCCTTGACCCGCTCGGCGCGCACCGACGCTGCCGCCGACTGGCGCGCGCTCGCCGCCGCCCGCCGCGCCTGCCAGACGGCGACCGAGAGGCCGCTGGCGAGGGCGACGAGCGCGAGCGCCGCGGCGGCGACGCCGAACCGGTGGCGGCGCGCGAACTTGCCCAGACGGTAGAGCCGGGAGTCGGGACGGGCCCGCACCGGGCGTCCGGCGAGGTGGCGCCCCAGGTCCTCGGCGAAGGCCGCCGCCGAGGCGTATCGCCGCTCGGGCTCGCGGGCCAGGGCGCGCGCGAGGATCGTCTCGAGGTCGCCGCCGAGCCGGCGGTCGAGGCGCCGCTGCTCGCGCCCCGGCAGCCCCAGCCGCTCGAGCTCGCCCTCCTCGCGCGCCCGCACCGCGCTCGCGAGCCGCGGCGGGTTCTCGCGCGCCACCTCGGCCGCGAGCGCCGCCGCCGAGCCCGCATCGCGCGGATGCGGGCGGCGTCCCGAGAGCAGCTCGAAGAGGACCACTCCCAGAGCGTAGACGTCGGTCGCGGTCGTGACCGGCTCCCCGAGAATCTGCTCGGGCGCCGCGTAGGCGGGGGTCAGCGCGCGTAGACCGACCGCGGTGAGCTGCGCCGTGGGTTCGTCTTCCCCCAGGATCTTGGCGATCCCGAAATCGAGCAGTTTCACCTCTCCGGCGGCGGTGACCAGGATGTTCGAGGGTTTGAGGTCGCGGTGGACGACGAGCTGGCGATGCGCCGAGTCGACCGCTTCCGCGGCGGCGATCACCAGGCGGACGCGCGCCTCCACCCCGAGGCGGCGCTGGCGCGCATGGTCGGTGACCGGCAGACCCTCGACCTTCTCGAGCGCGAAGTAGGGGCGGCCGTCCTCGGCGAGACCGCCGTCGAGCAGCCGCGCGATGCCGGGGTGCGACAGACGCGCCAGGATCTGGCGCTCCCGCAGGAAACGGCGGAGGATCTCCTCGGAATCCATGCCGCGCTTGAGCCGCTTGACGGCGACCCGCTGCTCGAAGGCGCCGTCGGCGCGCTCCGCTTCCCAGACCTCGCCCATGCCGCCGCGCCCGAGCAGCGAGAGCAGGCGGAAGGGTCCCACGAGCTCGCCGGCGCGAGCATCGTCGCGCCCGGTCTCGAGCCAGTCCGCCACCACCTCGCTCGCCGCGACTCCCGCCGGCGCCTCGAGGAAGGTGCCGGCCCCCGCGTCGGCCGCGAGCAGCGCCTCGACCTCGCGCGCGAGCTCGGCGTCGCGCGCCGCGAGCGCGCGCAGCCGCGCACGGATCTCGTCGGGCTCGAGGTCGACCATCGCCTCGAAGGCCGCGCGCGCGGCCCGGAAGCTCTCGGGCGCCGCGGCGCTCACGAGGTGACGCCCTGCGCCTCGAGCTCGCGGAAGAGGAAAGCGCGCGCCAGCCGCCAGTGCCGCTTGACGGTGCGATCCGAGACCGCCAGCAGCTCGGCGATCTCCTCGACCGAGAGGCCGCCGAAGAACCGCCATTCGACGAGCCGCGCGAGCTCGGGGTCGGCACCCTCGAGCTTGGCGAGCGCGGCGTCGAGCGCGACGAGCTCTTCGGCCCGCTCGGCGACCGGCAGCTCGACCTCCTCGAGGTTGAGCGCGATCGCCCGGCCGCCCCGTTTCTGGCGGGTCCGCTTGCGGGCGTGGTCGATCAGTACCTGACGCATCGCCTGCGCGGTCAGGGCGTAGAAATGGAAGCGGTCGCGCGTCGACCAGCGCGCCGAGCCCGAGAGCTTGAGGTAGGCCTCGTGGACGAGAGCGGTGGTCGAGAGGGTATCCGCGGAGGGCGCCACGCGCAGCTGCCGCCGCGCGATCCGCCGCAGCTCGTCGTAGACCCGCTCGAAGAGGCGGTCGGAGGCCGCACGGTCGCCACCCTCGATGGCGCGCAGGAGCTGGGTGATCTCCGGCGCGCCCGACTCGCTCGCCGCGGGCATCGAGGCGATTCTACGGCGGCTCCCGGGCTCAGCCGGTGAGCTCCACCACGGTGGCGCCGTTGCCCCCTTCTTCAGGCGCTCCGGGGCGGAAGGAGGCGACCGCCGGGTGGCGCCGCAGGTGCTCGCGCACCGCGTCGCGCAGCCGTCCGGTGCCGTGGCCGTGCACCACGCGCACCGCGGGCCGGCCGGCGAGCAGCGCCTGATCGAGGAAATCGTCGAGCCGCTCGAGCGCCGGTTCGATGCGCTCGCCGATCAGCTTGAGCTCGCCCGCCACGGTCGGCCTGGCGCCGGGCTCGCCGGCGCCCGGCCGCGGCGACGAGGGCGCTTCGCCGACGTCGTCGAGCTCGAGGTCGGCTGGCGCGGCGCGCAGGCGCTTGCCGCCGACCAGCACTTCGACCCGCTCGCGGTCGACCTTCGCCACCCGGCCGCTCCACCCCAGCTGGCGATGCCGCACGCGGGCGCCCGGCGCCAGCTCGCCGACCGGCTCGCCCGCGGGCTCGACGGCGAAATCGGGCGCCGCGGCGAGCAGGCGCTCCGCCGCCCGCGCCGCGACGTCGCGCCGTCGCCCCGCCGCGACCTCCTCCTTCATGCGCGCGAACTCCCCGGCGAGCTCGCGGCCGACCCGCTCGCGAAACTCCGCGAGCTCGCGCTTCAACCGGGCGGCGACCGTGCGCCGCTCCGCTTCGAGCGCGGCCCGCTCGCGCTCCAGGCGGTCGGCAACCGACTGCGCCGCGGCCGCCTCCCGGCGGGCGAGCTCGGCTTCGCGCGCCAGCTCCTGGCGCGTCGTTTCGAGCTCGGCGAGGAGCCGCCGCAGGTCCCGGTGCTCGCTGCCGAGCAGCGCCTCCGCGCGCTCGATCCAGCGCCCGGGCAGCGCCATCCGCCGGGCGAGCGCCAGCGCTTCGCTGCCGCCCGGCGATCCGGGGCGCAGGCGGAAGGTCGGTCGCCCCGAGAGCGGCTCGAACTCCATCGCCGCGCAGGCCGCCCCGGCGAGCTCCAGCGCCGCGGCCGCGAGCCCGGTGAGATGGGTGGTGACGAGCGCCAGTCCACCCTGCGCCAGGAGCTCCTCGACCAGCGCGACGGCGAGCGCCGTGCCCTCTTCCGGATCGGTGCCCGAGCCGAGCTCGTCGAGCAGCGCCAGGCTGGCTGGCCCCGCTCCGCGATAGGCCTCGGCGAGCCGCGCGAGCCGGCCGGAGAAGGTGGAGCGCTCGGCGAGCAGATCCTGTTCGTCGCCGACCGTCGCCACCACGCTCGCGAAACAGGGGATCTCGCTCCCCGCGGCGCAGGGAACCGGCAGGCCGGCCTGCGCCGCGAGCGCCAGCAGCCCCACCGTCTTGAGCGCCACCGTCTTGCCGCCGGCGTTGGGCCCGGTGAGCACCAGGATGCGCCGATCGGGCGCGAGCTCGAGATCGAGCGGCACGATCGCCCCGTCGTGGCCGCGCGTGCCCAACACCCGCTCGCGCCGGTCGGCCAGCCGCGGATCGAGCAGCGGGTGGCGGGCGGCCACCAGGCGCAGCCGCCCCGCGGGCGCGAGCTCGGGCAGGCGGGCCTCGAGCGCGCGGGCGAAGCGCAGCGTCGCCTCGGCGGCGTCGAGCGCGCTCACCAGGTCGGCCACCGCGGCGACCAGAGGTGCCTGAGCGACCAGCTCGGCCAGCAGCTCGGCGAGCAGCCGCTGCCGTTCCGCGTCGAGCTCGTCGACCGCGCTCTGCAGGCTGTTGTTGTCCTCGACCACTTCGAGCGGCTCGAAATAGAGGCTCTTGCCGGTCGCCGAGCGGCCGTGCACCAGACCGGCGAGGCGCCCGCGCGCTCCCGACTGCAGCATGAGCATCAACCGCCCGCCGCGCAGCGGCACGGTCTCCTCGCCGACCAGCTCGCGGTGCTCCGCCGAGAGCGTCTCGAGGCGCGAGTAGATCCGCTCGCGCGCGCTCGCCACCTGGCGGCGCAGCGCGGCCAGCCGGGGCGAGGCGTCGTCGCGCACCTCCCCTTTGCGGTCGAGCAGCCGGTGCACCCGGCGCACCAGCGGCCCCGGATCGCCCAGCCCGCCGACTGCCGCGGCGAGACCTGGCGCCGGCGGGTCGGCCGCGAGGATGCGCTCGCGCGCCTCGCCACCCGCCGCGAGCAGGCGGGCGAGGCGGAGGATCTCCGGGCCGTCGAGCGGCGGCTCGGCGGTGGCGAGCCGGGTGAGCAGGTCGGCGAAGCCGTCGCCGAGCGCGGGGACGAACGAGGCGTCGACGCCCAGGCGCGCCACTTCGTCGAGTCGGCCGCGACGGGCGACGAGCTCGGCGAGATCCGGCGCCGGGGCCAAGGCGCGCAGCCGCTCGCGGCCGAGGTCGGTGCGCGCTTCGTCGGCCACGAGCTCGAGCAGCGCGGCGAACTCGATCGCGCGCGCCGTGGCCGCCGAGGCGACGTCCGCCGAAGAGGGCGAGAGACTCTTCATGGTGGAAAAAGAGAAAGCGGGCCTGGGTCGCCCCGGCCCGCTCCGGTCCTGCGGCCCGACCGATCTCGGCTAGAGACCGGCGCGGCGCTCCTCCATCACCTTGCGCATCATCTTCTTGCGCGCCTGGATGGCCTTCCTCTTGCGCTTCACGGAGGGCTTCTCGAAGTGCTGCCGCTTCTTCAGCTCGGTCAACACTCCGGCCTTCTCGCACTTGCGCTTGAAACGGCGCAGCGCGTTCTCGAAGCTCTCCTCTTCACGGACGTGGACGATCGGCACCTGCGACTCACCCCATTTCGACTGCCTGGATTGCGGGCTTAAGCACCGCAGGCAGAAAGACATGGCATTTTACGCAGGCTCCCGGCGCGGGGTCAAGGAGCGAATTCTCAGCCCTCGTTCCCGGCGGCTCCGCCCGGCTTCACCGCGTCGAAGGTCGCCTGGTAGACGACGAGGCTCTCCCCCTTCTTGTGGAAGTAGACCGCCGCCGCATGACCGTCGTCGGCCGTCGGATAGAACCAGGAGACGATCCCCTTGTCGGGGTACTCCTTGACGTTGCGCAGATAGACCGGCCCCACGACCTGCCGCACCTCTTCCGGCGTCATTCCCTTCTTGACCCCCGCGAATCGTTCCGGGGTGACCAGCCGGTTGGCTTCGGTTTCGGCGATGGCCGCCTTGAGCGTTGGGTTGTCGGGGTCGACCGCGGCCGCCGCCTTGAGGATGTCGAGCGCCCGCCGGTAGTCACCGCCCTTGTCGATGAACTCGCGGGCAACGAACATGTCCTCGGCGCTCTTCAGGCGGAAAGCGGCCACCTGCTCGGGCTTCATCGGCTCGCCCTGGACCGGCGGGTCGGCGTTGATGTATTCGACGAGACGGCGGCCGAGCTCGTCCGTCTTGGCGTCGATCTGCGGCTGCAGCGTGGCGAGTTGGGCGGTCGCTTCGGGGGTCGTCTGCGCCGCGAGCGTCGCCGCCTGCTGGCGCATCGCGGTGAGCTCCTTCTGCGCGCCGTCCAACCAACTCCACTCGGCCTTGCGCGCCTCACCCGAGACCGCCTGCTTCTGACCCTCCTCACCGCCGCCGCAGGCGAAACAGAGCGCCGCCAGTCCGGCGATCGCGATGGACTGCTTCCACATGGTTCGAGCCTCCTGTTGATGGAATCTCCCTGCGAAAGCAACGTAACACAGGCTCCGAGCCCCGTCCAAACGCCTTCGGGTAGGTTCCAACTCCTTGCCGAGGCGCGTTTTGCGCCCTCGACCGGCTTGACGCCGGGGGGCCCCCTCTTGATAATGCATCGTTTGCAGCAACTCCTAGGCTGGCCCCCGTGGCCGGAGGATTCCGAGATGGCCCTTCCCGAGCAGTTGGCGGATTTCGAGCAGCGGCTCGCGACCCGTTTCGCCGACGCGGTCGAGCAGGTGCGCCGCGAGCTCTCGCGCCGCGTCGAACGCGCCACGAACGACCTCGCCAGCGAGCTCGCGGGGTTCGCGCCGCCCTCTCCGCCCGAGCTGCTGAACCCCAGCGAGCTCGCGGCGCTCGGCGGGCCGAGTCGCGAGGAGGTCCGCAGCGGGTTCGCCGCGGCGCTGCTCGCGGCGTTCGTCGCGATCGACCGGGCCGCGAGTCAGCGCGCCGCGCTCGAGACGCTGCTCGTCGCGAGTCGTGGTTTCGCCGATCGTTCCGCTCTCTGGCTGACGCGGGACCAGGAGATGCTCGGGTGGGGCGGCGAGGGCTTCGAGGGCGATGCGATCTCCGGGCTCGCCTTCGCCTACGACGCGCTGCCCTGTCTCACCCGGCTCGCGAGCGGCACCGGCGTCGTCCAGATCGAGGGTGCCGAGGCGGCACGCCTGGCGAGCGTGCTCGAGATCGCCGCGCCGCGCATCGCCGCCTTCATCCCGCTGGTCCTGCGCGACCGGATCGCCGCGGCGCTCTACGTCGACCGCACCTCGGCCGACGAGCTCGAGGTCGCGGCGCTCCAGCTGCTGGTCTACGCCGCCGCGCAGCGCATCGAGCTGCAAGGCCTCTCGATGCGCCCGGCCACCCCGACCCTGCTGGCCGCCGAGGAGGGGACGATCGCCGGCCTACCTCTCTGGTCGCCGCCGGAGCTCCCGCCCGAGGCCCCGCCGGAGGTCGCCGAAGCCGCCGTCTCCGCCGAGCCGGCGGCGGTCGAGCCCGAGGCGCTCCCGACGTTCGAAGCTCTCGAAGCGCCACCCCCGGCCGGCGAGGCGCTCGAGCCGGAATCGGACACCCTGGCCGAGTCGATGCCGACGATGCGCCTGGAGAGCTTCGCTCCACCCGCCGAGGAGGCCCCGCCGTCGAGCGTCGAGCCGACGCGGTCGGAGATCTCCTGGCAGATGGAGGAGGCGGCCGAAGAGACCGTTTTCCTGGGCACGGTGCCGGTGCTCGACGAACCGCCGGCAGCCTCAGCGCCGCCCGCCGAGACCGTGGCTCCGGTCGCCGAGGTCGAGATCGAGGCCGCCCCGCCGGCCGTCCCGGAGGAGGCCACCGCCCCGCACCGCTTGCCCTGGTATGCCGCGCCGGCGGAGACACCGGCGGGCCCGGCAGCCACCCACGAGGTCGCGCTCCCGCCGAGCCTCGCGACGACCGAGATCCCGGTCGTCGAGCCCGACCTCACCGAGGACGCGACGGTGCTCGTCCGCCGGCCGGGGTTCGCCGACACGCCGGTCGAGGCACCCCCCTCGTTCGTGCCGCCGCCGAGCGAGCCGATCGAGGATCAGACCCACCCTTCGCTCTCCGGCCCCGGGATCCCGGCCGAGGAGCGGACGGCGCCACGCGGCGGCGCCCGGACCACCGAAGTCGCTCCGCCGCCCGACTTGCAGGGTCCCGGCTGGGCGTTCACCACCGCGCGCCTGCCGCGCGCCGGGGGAGAGAATGCGCTGCACGAGGAGGCGCGACGGCTCGCCCGCCTGCTGGTCTCCGAAATCAAGCTCTACAACGAGGAGCAGGTGGAGGAGGGGCGGCGCAATCGTGACGTCTACCACCGGCTGAAAGACGATATCGATCGCTCGCGACAGATCTACGAGGAACGAATTCACGAGAGCGTGCGCGAGGCGACCGACTATTTCCAGCAGGAGCTCGTGCGCAGCCTGGCCGGGGGTGACCCTCGCGCCCTCGGGATCTGAGCGAGATCGCACCCCGTTGAGCGCTCCCTTCCGCCGCCTCCGCCTCGCGCCGCTGCTCCTCCTCGTGGCGGCGATCGGCGGCGGCTCGCGGTGGAGCGCCGCCGTCACCCCGCCGGCCGCGACCGCGGTCCCTTCCGCCGCCTCCGCCATGGCCGCTCGGCCCTTGCCGCCGGCCTACACCACCGCGGCCGAGCTCGCCCGCAGCCAAGACTTCGACGCGGCGCTCGCGACCCTCGAGCCGCTGCTCACCGGCGACCCCGCTGAAGCGAGCCGCGCCCGCGTCGTCTCGGGGCTGCTCGCCCATTCCGCCGGCCGGCCGGCCCGCTCCCGCGAGCTGCTCGCCGGCGCGCCCGGACCGCGGGAGCTCGAGGACTGGCGCCTCGCCGCGCTGGCGGCGAGCGCCGCCGCTCTCGGCGACCTCACGGTCGCGCGCCAGGCCGGTGAGCGGCTGCTCGCCGAGGCCCCGGAGTCGCCGCTCCGCGCCGCCGCGCTGCTGCGGCTCGCCGAGCTCGCCTGGAGCGAGGGGGATCCCGCGGCCGCGCTGGCGCGGGTCGAGCAGGCGCGCGCCGAGCGCCTCGTCGACCGGGATCCGACCACCGCGACCGCGCTCGAGCGGCTCGCCTGGACGATCGGCCGGGAACGGCAGCTGGCCGACGTGACGCGCGAGGCCGGCCGTCGCCTGCTCGTCGAGGCACCGCTCGAAGCCAACCGGCTGAACGTCGCCGCCACGCTCGCGAGGCCGCCCGGAGGAGAGGATTGGCGCACGCTGCTCTCGCCGGCGGAGCTCCTGGCGCGAGCCGAGGCGCTGCTGCGACTCGAGCTGCCGGAGGAGGCGCTGCAGACGCTCGCGGCCGTCCCGGCCGGACTGCGGCAGCTGCGCTGGCGGCTGGCCGAGGCCGCGGCGCTCACCGCGCTCGGGCGCGGGCTCGAGGGGTTGGCGATCCTCGCCGATGCGACCGCGCAGGCCGGCGACGAACAGGCCGAGCTCGCCCTGGCCCGGGCAGCGGCGGCCGACGAGGCGGCGACGGTGGTGCGCGGCCGCAAGAACCCGCCGCACCACGAGCGGCAGGCGCTGCGCGCGACCGCCCGCGAGGCGCTCGTCGCCGCGGCGACGAGCGCGCAGTCGGCCGCCGTCGCCGCCCGCGCGCTGCGCGCGCTCTACGCGGCGCAGAGCGAGGAAGATGCCTTCGAGGACTCGCTCGCCACGCTCCGCCGCCTGCGGGCCGTGGCGCCCCGGGAGTCGCCCGGCGCGCGTCCCATCTGGGAACGCGGCTGGCGCGAGTTCCGCGCCGGCAACTACCGCAGCGCGATCGGCTACTGGAGCGTGCTCGGCGAGCTCTACCCGACCCACTCGCAGACGCGCAGCGGCCAGTACTGGACGGCGCGCGCTTTCGATCTGCTGGGTGAGAAGGCGCGTGCCGACGCCGCATACCGCGAGCTCGCCGGCGCCGCCACCCCCGACTTCTACGCCCGGCAGGCCGGCGCGCGACTCGCCGGCACGCCGATCACCGTCCTGGCGGAGAACGAAGCGGCGCGCGAAGCGTGGCCGAGCGACCCGCTCGCCGAGCGCGCCCGTTGGCTCTCCGACGTCGGCCTGGACGCCCTGGCCGCCGAGGAGCTCGAGCGGATCGCGCCGCGCTTGGAGTCGCGGGCGCACGCGGCGCTGCGTGCCCTGATCCTGGCGCGACGGGGCGAGCGACGCGAGAGCCTGCGCGCGCTGCGCGACGCCTTCCCGCAGCTCGCGACCGTCCACCAGCAGCGCGTTCCGCGGCTGGGCCTCGAGCTCTACTATCCCCGGGCCTACGACGCGGCGGTGCGCCGCGCGGCGGCAGCGCAGCAGCTGCCTGCACCTCTGGTGTTCGGCATCGTCCATCAGGAGAGCGGTTTCGATCCGACCGCCCGCAGTCGAGCGGGAGCGCGCGGCCTCATGCAGATCATGCCGGCGACGGGTCGCGAGCTTGCCCGCCGGATGCGGCTGCCCTACAGCGTGCAGCGCCTGCACGATCCCGACTACAGCCTGCAGCTCGGCACGACCTACTTCCGGCAGATGCTCGCGACCTTCGACAACCAGCTGGAGCTCGCGCTCGCCGGATACAACGGCGGACCTGGGCGCATCCAGCGCCTCTGGCAGCAGCAGGGGCCGGCCCGCCAGGTCGATCTCTTCCTCGAGGACCTCTCGCTCGTCGAGTCGCGAAACTACGTGAAGCGGATCCTCCTGCTCGCCGAGAGCTACCGGAGTCTCTATTCCGACCTCGGCTGACCCGCGTGAGGCCTCGCCCCGGGCTCCGCTATACTGCCCGCGGCGCCGGTACGGCCGCCTCTGCCTTGGGTCCATAGCTCAGTGGTTAGAGCAACCGGCTCATAACCGGCAGGTCTCTGGTTCGAATCCAGGTGGACCCACCAACCCCCTATGACCCAAATGTTGCGTGAGCTCGTCAGTCTCAGCCGCTCGATGCAGGCGCTCGCGAGCGCCCAGGCCCTTCTCTCCGGCGTGCCGGATCACATGCGCGAGGTGCACGAGGCCTACAACGCCGCGCAAGCCGAGATCGCCGTGCTCGAAGCCGACACCGAATCGGCCGGGCTCGCCCGCCGCCAAGCCGAAGCCGCGGTCGGCGATGCCCAGGACAAGCTGAAGAAGTACCAGCAGCAGGTCGCCCGGGTGCGCAACCAACGCGAGTACGGGGCGATCCTCTCCGAGATCGACCTCGCCAAGCAGGAGCTCAAGCGGCTCGAAGAGGCCGCCCTGAGCGCGCTCGAGCGGGCCGAGGAGACCGCCCGCCAGCTCGTCGCCAGGCGCGAGAGTTTCACCGATCTCGCCGCCGAGTATCAGCAGGAGCTCGCCAAGTGGGAGGCCGAGAAGCCCGAGGTCGCGAGCCGCGCCGCCGCGCTGGCGAGAGAGGTCGAGGAGTTCAAGGCGCTCCTGCCCCGCCCGATCGTCGCCCAGTTGGTGCGCATCTTCGACCGCTACCACGGCGACACGCTCGCGGTGGTGCATCGCGTGGCTCGCCCGGGGGTGCAGGCGATCTGGCACTGCTCGAGCTGCAACTACCAGGTCCGCCCGCAGATCGCCCTCGAAATCCGCGCCAAGGGGACCATCGTGCAGTGCGAGGGGTGCAAGCGCTTCCTGCGTCCGGACGACGAAGCGTGACCGGGACCGCACTCCGATGGACGTCGCCCAACGGCTGAGCGAGATCGAACAGCGCATCCGCGCGGCCGCCGTGCGCTCCGGGCGGTCGCCCGCGGCCATCCGTCTGATCGGCGCCTCCAAGCAGCAGCCGGCCGCCGCGCTGCGCGCGGCCTACGCGGGCGGGCTCCGACGCTTCGGCGAGAACCGCGTCCAGGAGGGGCTGGCCAAGGCGGCCGAGCTGCCCGACGACGTGGAGTGGCACCTGCTCGGCCCCCTGCAGTCCAACAAGGTCCGGGCCGCGCTCCGGCGCTTCCGCGTCTTCCACGCCATCGACCGGCCGGCGATCGCCCTCGCTCTCGACACCGAGGCCGCGCGCCAAGGGCTCGTCGCGACGGGGCTGATCGAGGTGAACCTGGGCGACGAGCCGTCCAAGCACGGCTTCGCGCCGGCCGGCCTCGCCGAGGCGGTGGCGCCGCTCGCCGCCCTCGGCCACCTGCGCCTCGAAGGGCTGATGGCGATCCCTCCTCCCGGCCCGACGCCCGAGGCGGCGCGCCCCTGGTTCCGCCGCCTGCGCGAGCTGCGCGACGCGCTCGCCGAACGTCCCGAGTGGCGGGCGCGGCGGTTCGCGGGCGAGCTCTCGATGGGCATGAGCGACGATTTCGAGGTCGCGGTCGAGGAGGGCGCGACCTTCGTGCGTCTCGGAACCCTCCTCTTCGGGCCCCGCTAAGTCGCTGATTCTCCGCGGCTTCGTGCTAATCTCAAGGACCCTTCGCGAAGGCGTGGAGAGGACCCGATGAACGTGGCGCAGGGCTTTGGCATGAGTCTCCTCGGCGTGGTGGTGCAGGCCCTCACCCTCTACGGTTGGGTGATCATCGTCCGCGCCCTGCTCTCCTGGGTCTCACCCGATCCCTACAATCCGATCGTCCGCGTTCTCACCAGCGTCACCGAGCCGGTGCTCCGGCCGCTGCGCCGCCTGGTGCCTCCGCGGCGCCTGGGTGGCCTGGACCTGTCGCCGATCCTCGCCCTGCTCGCCCTCGAGTTCGTCAAGAACGGTCTGCTCTACTCCTTCGGCTATCCCACGCGTCTGCTCTTCTGAGCCTCCGAGGAAGCCCCCATGCCCCTGCAACCGCTCGACATCCAGAAGACCCGCTTCGCCTTGAAGCTGCGTGGGTACGACCCGACCGAGGTCGAGAACTTCCTCGCCCTGGTGGCGGAGGACCTGACCCAGCGGCTGGGCGAAATCGACCGCCTGCAGCGCGAGAACCGATCGCTGGCCGAGCGCGTCGCGTCCGCCGAAGCGCGCGAGCATCAGCTGCACGATGCGATCCTGCGCGGCAAGAAGCTCTCCGACGAGATGATCAACACTTCGCAACGCGAGGCTCAGCTCCTGGTGCGCGAAGCCGAGATGACCGCCGAGAAGATGGTCCTCCAGGCCGCCGAGCGCGCCGCGGAGATCGAGGGCAAGATCGGCGAGCTGCGCACGCGGCGCAAGGAGCTGCAACTCAAGCTCAAGGGGACGCTCGAGCTCTTCGCCCAGATCCTCGAGGCCGAGATGGAGGACGAACGGACCGCGGCGACCGTCCACACGCTCACCCGCCGCCCGAAGAGCGGCGCCTGAGACCACCCGGCCCGCGGGAGCGGCGATGAATGCGCTGCTGATCGAGAACCTCTCCGAGATCGCGACCCCGCTCGGCGCGACGCCACGCCGTGGCGCCGAGCAGGGACGCCTCCACCGCGTGGCGGCGGGCGAGATCCTCTGCCGCGACGGGCGGATCGCCTTCGTCGGCGAGCGGACCGAGCGCGCGCGGCTCTTCGGCGCGCTGCCCGACGTCCCCCGACTCGACGGGCGCGGCGGGACCGCGGTACCGGGGTTCGTCGACGCGCACACCCACCTGCCCTGGGCCGGTTCGCGGGAGCGCGAGTTCCTCGCCCGGCTGGGCGGCACGACCTATCAGGAGATCGCGGCGAGCGGCGGCGGCATTCTCTCGACCGTCGCCGCCACCCGGCGCGCCGGCCCCGAGTCCCTGTTGGCCGCGACCCTCGACCGGCTCGCCTGGATGCTCTCCTGCGGCACCACCACCGCCGAGGCGAAGAGCGGCTACGGTCTCTCGCTGCCCGACGAGGTGAAGCAGCTCGAGGTGTTGCACCAGGCCGCCGACGCCCAGCCGATCGAGCTCGTCCCCACGCTGCTCGCGGCGCACGAGGTGCCGCCCGAGCACCGCTCCCGGCGCGAGCGCTGGGTCGACATCATCTGCGACGAGATCGTGCCGGCGGTGGCCGAGCGGCGGCTCGCCCGCTGCTGCGACGTCTTCTGCGAGCGCGGCGTCTTCTCGGCCGCCGAGTCGCGCCGCGTGCTCGAGGCCGGACGTCGCCACGGCCTGGCGCCCCGCCTGCACGCCGACGAGTTCGCCGACTCCGGCGGCGCCGAGCTCGCCGCCGAGCTCGGCGCCCTCTCGGCCGATCATCTGATGGCGATCTCGGAGCGCGGCATCGCGGCCTTGGCCGCCGCCGGCGTCACTGCGCTGCTGCTGCCCGGCACCAGCTTCTTTCTCGCCAAGCACACCTACGCGCCGGCCCGCCGGCTGATCTCCGCCGGCGTCGCGGTGGCCCTCGGCAGCGACTGCAACCCGGGCTCGTCCTACACCGAATCGCTGCCCACGATCGCCCAGCTGGCGGTGATCGAGCTCGGCATGTCGGTCGAGGAGACGCTGACCGCGTTGACCCTGAACGCCGCCTGCACGCTCGATCTGGGCGCCGAGATCGGCTCGCTCGAGGTCGGCAAGCGGGCCGACGTCGCGCTGCTCGACGCGCCCAACCTGCTGCACCTCGCCTACCACTACGGGGTCAACCCGGTCGCGGCGGTGGTCAAGGGGGGGCGCGCCGTCTACCGCGCGGGCAATCTCGTCACCGGCCGCGAGCGGGGCGCCTGATGGCCCGCCGGAGATCCCTCCTCCTCGCGCTCGGTCTGCTCGCCGCCTCCGCCGGCGTGTCTGCGGCGACGGGACCGGCGGACCCCGTCTGGCGGATCACCCCCTCGGGGCTGGCGATCGCCGAGCTCGCGCCCGGCGAGGGTGCGCCGGCGCGCGCCGGCCAGACCGTCGAGGTCCACTACGTCGGCTGGCTGGCCGACGGGACGCCGGTCGATTCCAGCCGCGAGCGCGGGCGGTCCTACGTCTTCGAGCTGGGCTCCGGCATGGTGATCGCCGGTTTCGACGAGGGCGTCACCGGCATGCGCGTCGGGGGCCGGCGGGAGCTGCGTCTTCCCGCGGCGCTGGCCTACGCCGAGCGGGGCGCCGGCCGCGTCGTTCCGCCGGGTGCCGACCTCCGCTTCGAAGTCGAATTGGTGGCCATTCGATGAGCCCGCGGCGTAGCCCGTCGCGCCGCCAGCCCGGGGCGCCTCGCCGGCCCGTCGCCGGGCGTGGGAGTGCGCTCGACCCGACGCTCCGCCTGATGACGCTCAACATCATGCACGGACGCCAACGCGCCCAGCTCAAACGCCGGGTCGACCGCGCCGTGGTGCGACGCAACCTCGAGCGGATCGCCGGCGTGCTCGCCCGGGAGGGTCCGGACGTGGTCGCGCTGCAGGAGGCCGACGGGCCCTCGGCCTGGAGCGGCCGGTTCGATCACGTCGCGACGCTCGCCGAGCTCGCCGGTTTCCCGCACGCCTTCCGTGGCGAGCACAACCCGGTGCCGCTGCGCCTGCTCGATCTCTCCTACGGCACGGCCCTGCTCTCCCGGCTCCCGCTTCGCGCCGCGCGCTCGCACGCCTTCCAGCAGAGCTGGCGCGACTCGAAAGGCTTCGTCGCGGCGCACGTCGTCGGGGAACTCTTCGGCGGCGACCCGGTCGAAGTGGTCTCGATCCACCTCGACTTCCTCGCCGAACGGGTCCGCCGGCGCCAGGTCGATCAGCTGATCGATCGCTTCCGCGCCCACCAGGGCCATCTGGTGTTGATGGGGGACTTCAACTGCGCCTGGAGCGAGCGCCGACGCTGTCTCGATCGGCTGCGCCTCGAGCTTCGCCTGCGCCCCTCGCACGGCGGGGCGTCGCCGACCTTCCCCGCCTGGCGGCCGCTCGTCCGGCTGGACTGGATCCTGATCTCCGAGGGCCTCGAATTCGCCGCCTACGAGACCCTCGGCGACCAGGTTTCGGACCATCTCGGGGTCGTCGCCGAGGTGCGGCGCCGCGGCGCTCTCGCGCCCGTGGCTCAGGCGAGACGCTTGCCGAGCGTGTCGCTGGCGTAGAGCACCAGCGCGCAGCCGATCGGGAAGATCAGCTCGTTGATGCCGCGCGCGAGCACCACCGAAGCGGTGAGCTCGGGCAGGGCGCCGAGCGAGAGCGCGAGGAGCGGACCGCCGAAGAGCAGGCCGACCGCGGCGCCGACGGCGGCATGCGCCCCGACTCCCCCCCAGCTCTTGCGCGCCACCCAGTAGACGAGCAGCCCGAGCGCCGCGTACTCGCAGCCCTTGATCGCCGCCACCAGCACCGGCGACGGACCCGGCGCGCCGGCCGCCACCAACCCCAGGGCCTGCGACGCGCCCTTGTGCAGCCCGCGCGCCACGGCGAACCCGAGCGGCGCGGCGAGCAGACCGGCCAATCCGATCAAGGGCCCGGCGGCGCGCGCCGCGGTGCGCGCCACCGCGAGGGCCACGCAGACGATGAACGACCAGGAGACCTTCTGCACCAGATCGGCGGTGAAGGGCCTGGCGGCGAGTGCCCCGCCCGAAACCACCGCCGAGACGAGAATGAGCCCTTCGATGGCGAAGCCGAGAGCGATCGCCAACCAGGCGGCCTTGAGCAGCGAGTGGTCCGGCGGCAGGATCGGATTTCCGGTCGCGGTGGGGATCTTCGCCTGCGGTCCGGGAGTCGGCGAGGGGGATTCGGGGTTCGTCATGGGGTGGCCAGCAGCTCGTCCGAGGCGACGGCGCTCAGTTCATCTTCCGTCCGGCAGCCGGATCGGCCGCCTCGGGAATCGCTCCGAAGCTCTCCTCGTAGCGCGCCAGGTTCGTGGCCAGCGCCCGCACGATGCGCTTCAGGTGGCCGGGGCTGGTGACCAGGCGCGCGGTGACGACGCCCTGGGGCGGCACCAGGTTGATGAAGTCGAGGATGAACTCTTCACGGGTGTGGGTGATGCGCAGCAGATTCGAGTAGCGCCCCTTGAGCTCCTCGTCCGCGATCTTGATGTTGAGGCTCTGGCCCCCCGTCTCCGGCTCGCTCATCGGATCTCCTCGCCGCGAGATTCTAGCCCGCCCGCGCGGACTTCGAGCTCGCCGGCGAAGCGCCACCGGTGCTCGGGGAAATAGACGCCCACCCCCCGCGCGGAACTGGTGACGGTGAAGGCGAGCAGACGCCGCCGGTAATCGTAGGGCGCGCCGTCCTGGGCGTGCACCGCGACGTCGACCAGGTACTCCCCGGGGGCCAGGCGCAGCGCCGGACAGTCGAGCCGCACCTCGGCCTCGCCGGCGAAGCGGACGGTCGCGATCCCGTCGAGATCGGTGTTGGTGCCCCAGACCTCGACGCCGCGCGGCGAGAAGAGCCCGACGCCGAAGACGGCGTCGTCGAGCGGCGTCGCGGCGCGGACCTGCAGCTCGAACGTGACCGCCTCGCCGCTCGCGAAGTGGTAGCGCTCCCGGCCCTGGGCGTCGCGCAGCCGGACGCCGACGATCTCCGCCACCCGCGAGCCCCAGCGCAGCACCTCCGCCGCGGCGCTCGGCGCGGCGATCTCCGGCTCGTCCCGCTCGCGCTCCTCCTTGGCCTCCCGGTGCTCCTCGCCCTCGGCCACGGCCACCGCGTGACGGTAGGCATCCACCACGCGGCGCGGCTCGCCGATCGCGCGCATCCGGCCGGAGTCGAGCCACAGCACGCGGTCGCACAGCTCTTCGACCAGCCCCAGGGCGTGACTGACGAAGATCACCGTCCGGCCGGACGCCAGCAGCTCCTCGATGCGCCGCAGGCAGCGATGCGCGAAGGCTTCGTCGCCCACCGCCAGCACCTCGTCGACCAGCAGGATCTCCGGGTCGGTGTGGATGGCGACCGCGAAGCCCAGGCGGACGTACATGCCCGAGGAGTAGTTCTTCACCGGCTCCTCGAGGAAGTCGGCCAACCCGGAAAACTCGACGATCCGCTCGTAACGCTCGGCGATCTCGCGGCGAGAGAGTCCGAGCACGGCGCCGTTGATGAAGATGTTCTCGCGCCCCGAGATCTCGGGGTGGAAACCGGCGCCGAGCTCGATCAGCGCCGCGACGCGTCCCGTGGTCTCCAGCCGGCCGGCGGTCGGCTTGAGGATGCCGGCGACCAGCTTGAGCAGGGTCGACTTGCCCGAGCCGTTCCCCCCCACGATGCCGAAGGCCGTGCCGCTCGGCACTTCGAAGCTGACCTCGTCGAGCGCCGTGAGGGTCGCCACGCCAGCGGCCGAGCTCGTGCCGCGACCGAGCAGCGCGCTTTTCAGGGTGCGCAGCCGCAGCCCCGGCGCGGTTCGCCGGAAGCGCTTCGATACCCCCTCGGCGCGAACCGCCCAGGTCACAACGCCTCGACCAGGGTCTCGCGCAGCCGCTCGAAGACCCAGCAGCCCAGCACCCAGGCGATCCCTCCGACCACCGCCATCTCGAGCCAGAGCGCGAGCCCCGGCAGGCGGCCGCCGAACAGCGCCTCCTGGTAGGCGAGGGCGAACGGAGTGGCGGGGTTCAGGCGCACCAGCCGGCGCAGCACCGGCACCGAGATCGCCGAGAGCGGATAGAGCACCGGGGTGAGGAAGAAGAGCAGGGTGAGCGCCGAGGTGAGCAGATCGCGCACGTCCTTGAAGTGCGCCTGCAACGCCGCGAGACCGAGCGCCACCCCGGCGACCAGGGGAAGCTCGAGCAGCACGATCGCCGGCAGGGCGACCGCCCCCCAGCCTCCCACCGGATATCCGGCCATGCGGCCGATCAGCAGTCCGGCGGCGAGCACCGGCATGGCGAGCAGGAGGTGCACCAGGTTGGCGAGCACCGGGACGACCGGCAGCAGCTCGGCCGGGAAGACCGCGCGGCGGATCAGCCCGGCGCTCGCCACCAGCGAGATCGTCGCCTCGTTGAGCGAGGTCGAGAGCCAGATCCAGGGGAAGAGCCCGCAGACGAGGAACAGCGCATAGGGGTCGGCGCCCGCCGTCCGCGGCTGGAAGATCATGTCGAAGACGAAGGTGTAGACCGCGAGCAGCAGCAGCGGCTGGGCGAGCGACCAGAGGAACCCCAGCGCCGAGCCGCGATAGCGCGCCTTGAGCTCACGCGCGACCAGCACGGCGAGCAGACCGCGGTGCTGCGCGATGCGGCGCGCGATCGCGACCAGCTGCGGCCTCAGCTGCCCTGCTGCAGCTCGCGCAACTGGCGCTCGATCTCCTGCATCTTGCGCCGCGCCTCTTCGAGCGCTTTCTGCCGCTCCTTCTCGACGTCGATCGCCTTGCCGTCGCGCACCACGTAGACGTGCGGGAACTTCTGCACGTCCCCCTTCTCGTCGAACTGGAAGGTCCCGGTCACCCCCGGGAACTCGTGGATGCTGCGCATCCCCTTCCAGAAGGAGGAGGAGGACTTGCCGCCCTGGCGCATCGCCTCGGCGAGGACCTTCATCGAGTCGTAGCCGTGCGCCGCATAGAGGTCGGGCGCGTGGCCGTACTTGGCGTTGAACGCGGCCGCGAACGCCTTGACGTGGTCGGGTGACTTGTCGTCGATGTCGAATGCCGATTGGGTGAAGAGGGTGCCCTCGGCGGCGGGGCCGGTGTGCCCCACGCTCTCCGCCGTCGCGAATGAGGAAGTGGTCAGAATGTATCCCGTGAATCCCTGCTCTCGTAGCTCGGGGATGATCCGGCTGAGCTCGGTGGTGTAGGCGGCGACGTAAGCGGCATCGGGCTTGAGCGTCGCGACCCGATCGACGAGCGCCTGGAAGTCCGTCGCGTTGCCCGGAAACTCGATCAGCTCGAGCACCTGGCCCCCCTTCTTGCGGAACTCCTCGTCGAAGACCTGCTGGATCCCCTTGGCGTAGGTCTCCTGCTTGGCGAGGATCACCACGGTCTTCACCTTGAGGGTGTCGAAGGCGTACTTCGCCATCACCGTCCCTTCGGCGAAGTCCGAGGGGAAGACCCGGAAGAAGTTGGTCGAGACACCGGTGAGCTGGGGCTGCGAGGCCGAGGGGGAGAGCAGGACCTGGTTGGCCTTGTCGGCCACCCGAACCATGGCCAGCGCCTCGGCGCTGGTCACGCCGCCGATCGCCGCCAGCGCGCCGCCGTCGTAGAGCTTCTCGAGCTCGCTCGCGGCGCGCGCCGGATCGCTGCCCGAGTCGACGACGGTGAGCTCCAGCGGGCCGTAAACCGAGTTCTTGCGGAGCTCGTCGAAGGCGAGATCGATCCCGTTGCGAATCGACTGGCCATAGACCGCAGCGGCGCCGGAGAGCGGCAGCACGGCGCCGAACCGAGAGGCGCTCTTGCCGCAACCGAAGAGCGCCGGGATCATCAACCAACAGAGCAACCGACAGGACTTGCGAATCATGGGTTTCGACCTCGCCAGAAGGAGGGTCCGAAGAGCTTTGTAACCCACCCCCCGAGGGGTGTCAAGTACAATGCCCGACGATGACTTCGACCCGCAAGTGGACCGTGCGGTGCCCCGATTGCGGCAGCGAGCTCACCGTCGATGCGGCGACCGGGGAGCTCCTCGGCCACCGCAAGGCCAAGGAACCGCTCGCCGGGGGCAAGGATTTCGATGCCTTGCTGGCCGATCTCGATGCCGGCAAGGCGCGCGCCGAGGAGCTCTTCGAGCGCGAGAAGGCGGCCATGGCCGACCGCGAGCGCCTGCTCGAGGAGAAGTTCCGCGAGGCCCTGAAACGCGCCGAAGAAGAGCCCGACGACGGCCCGCCGAAGCGCCCCTGGGACCTCGACTAGGCGGCTAGAGGGCGAAGCCGAGGTTGTAGGCGAAGCGGCCGCGCTGCACCAGCAGCAGCACCCCACCTCGGTCGATGCCGCGCAGGATCTCGCGCCCCAGGGCTTCGGGATCGGTGATCTCCTGCCCGTTGGCGCCGAGCAGCACGTCGCCCGCCC
>CAYZWR010000043.1:0-25748 GCA_964481735.1 uncultured Thermoanaerobaculia bacterium | reverse complement strand
CGTCTACGGCCCGGCGCAGCGCCCCGAGATGGCGATCGCCAAGTTCACCGACCTGCTGGCCCGTGGCCGCAGCGTGCCGCTCTACGGCACCGGCCAGACGCGGCGCGACTACACCTTCATCGACGACATCGTGGATGGCGTGGTGGCGGCGCTCGACCTCGCGCCCCGCTTCGAGATCTTCAACCTCGGCGGCTCGCAGACCACCCGGCTGATCGACCTCGTGCACTGGCTCGCCGAGGAGCTGGACGTCGAGGCCAGGGTCGAGATGCTCCCCGAGCAGCCGGGCGACGTGCCGATCACCTTCGCCGACGTCGACAAGGCGCGTCGCCTGCTCGGCTACGAGCCGAAAGTGCCGATCCGCGAGGGTCTGCGACGTTACGTCGCCTGGTACCGTGAACGCCGCCCCTGAGCGCGTCCCCGTCGCCCGCCGGGACGCCACCGGGTTGGCCGCCCGGCCCGCTTCGCGATAGGCTTCACCCGTCGTTTCGGGCTCCCGGAGCCCCCGGCCGACGCCGGGCAGGCCTGCCTTCCCCGGGAGCTGGTTCGACCCCCAACAGGAGACGCTCCATGAAAATCTGTGTCGTCGGCAGCGGCTACGTCGGACTGGTCACCGGCGCCTGCCTCGCCGATTTCGGCATGACCGTCACCGGCGTCGACAAGGACGTCGCCAAGATCGCGGCGCTCGAGCGCGGCGAGATCCCGATCTACGAGCCCGGCCTCGAGGAGATCGTCGAGAAGAACGTCAAGGCCGGCCGCCTGACCTTCACCACCGACCTCGCGCCCGCGATCCGCGAGGCCCGGGCGGTCTTCATCGCGGTCGGCACCCCGCCCCTGCCCGACGGCCGGGCCGACCTCTCCTTCGTCCGCCAGGTCGCCGAGGCGATCGGCGAGAACCTGAACGGCTACAAGGTGGTGATCACCAAGTCGACCGTTCCGGTGGGCACCGGCCAGATGGTCGAGAAGGTCGTGCGCGAGCGCTCCGGCGGCAGCCACGAGTTCGCCGTGGTCTCCAACCCCGAATTCCTGCGCGAGGGTTGCGCGCTCGAGGACTTCTACCGCCCCGACCGGGTGGTGATCGGCGCCCGCAGCGAGCGCGCCGTCCAGGTGATGCTCGACATCTACGCGCCGCTCAAGGCGGCCGGCGTCCCCTTCGTGATCGCCAACGTCGAGTCGGCGGAGATGATCAAGTACGCCTCGAACGGCTTCCTCGCCGCCAAGATCACCTTCGTCAACGAGATCGCCGAGCTGTGCGAGCGGGTCGGCGCCGACGTCGAGGTGGTGGCGCGCGGCATGGGGCTGGACAACCGGATCAACCCGAAGTTCCTCCATCCCGGTCCGGGCTACGGCGGCTCCTGCTTCCCGAAGGACACCCTGGCCGTCGCGCAGATCGCCGAGGAGCACGGCATGCGCTTCGAGATCATCGACGCCGTGCTCTCCGCCAACGAACGGGTCCGCCAGCGGATGGTGCCCAAGATCGACGCGGCCTTCGGCGGGCTTTCCGGCAAGACCGTGGCGCTGCTCGGGCTCGCCTTCAAGGGCGACACCGACGACATGCGCGAGTCGCCGGCGATTCCGATCGTCGAGGGGCTGCTGGCGGCCGGCGCCCGGGTGCGGGCCTACGACCCGGCGGCGATGGAACAGGCGAAACACGTCCTGCCGCCGATCGCCTACTGCACCGACCCGTACGACGCCGCGCGCGGCGCCGACGGCCTGGTGATCGCCACCGAGTGGAACCAGTTCCGCGCCCTCGAGTTCGACCGCCTGCAGCAGCTGCTCAAGCAGCCGCTGATCGTCGACCTGCGCAATCTCTACGAACCGGAGCGGGTCGCCGCCGCCGGCCTGCGCTACGTCTCGATCGGGCGGCCCGCGGCGACGCCGGTCCCCGCCGGGGCGCGGGCGTGAAGCGCGCGCTGGTCACGGGGGGCGCCGGGTTCCTCGGCTCTCACCTCTGCGAGCGCCTGCTCGCCGAGGGCATGGCGGTGGTCTGCGTCGACAACCTGATCACCGGCAAGACCGCGAACGTGGCGCACCTCGTCGGCCGGCGCGAGTTCGAGTTCCTGCGCCACGACGTCTCGAAGCCGATCGAGGTCGCCGGCCCGATCGACTACGTCCTGCACTTCGCCTCCCCGGCCTCGCCGATCGACTATCTCGAGCTGCCGATCCAGACCCTCAAGGTCGGCTCGCTCGGCACCCACAACTCGCTCGGCCTCGCCAAGGCGAAGGCGGCGCGCTACCTGCTCGCTTCCACTTCCGAGGTCTACGGCGACCCGTTGGTGCACCCCCAGCCGGAGACCTACTGGGGCAACGTCAATCCGGTGGGCCCGCGCGGGGTCTACGACGAAGCGAAGCGCTTCGCCGAGGCGATGACCATGGCCTACCACCGGGTGCACGGGCTGGAGACGCGCATCGTGCGCATCTTCAACACCTACGGCCCCCGCATGCGCCTGCGCGACGGCCGGGTCGTGCCGGCCTTCGTCTCGCAGGCGCTCGCCGGTGAGCCGCTGACCGTGTTCGGCAACGGCAGCCAGACCCGCTCCTTCTGCTACGTCGACGACCTGGTCGAAGGCATCTACCGGCTCCTGATGTCCGACGAGAGCGAGCCGACGAACATCGGCAATCCCCACGAAATGACCATCCTCGAGTTCGCCGAGCGCATCCGCGCCCTGGTCGGCAGCGCCTCGCCGATCGAGTTCAAACCGCTGCCGGTCGACGACCCGAAGACGCGGCAGCCCGACATCTCCAAGGCGCGCCGCAAGCTCGGCTGGGAGCCGAGGGTGCCGCTCGAAGTCGGCCTGGCGCGCACCGTCGAGCACTTCCGCTCGGAGCTCGCCGATCGCGCCGCGGGGCGCCAAGCATGAGCGGCCCGGCGAGCTCGCCGGCGCTCTGCGCGCGCTGCGCGCAACGCCCCGCTGGCCTCGTGCGCGCGCCCATGGGCGGCGCGCTGGGCGCCGAGATCCAGCGCCGCGTCTGCCCCATCTGCTGGTCGGAATGGCAGCAGGCGGAGGTGATGGTCATCAACGAGATGCGGCTCAACTTCATGGATCCCGCCGCGCAGGAGATCTTGATCGCGCACCTGCGGCAGTTCCTCCTCCTCGACGCCGCCCAACCGTGACCCAGGCCGAGCGGCCGGCTCCCCGGATCACCGGCGCCGCGCTCCGGTTCGGCGTCCTCGTCCTGCTGGTGGTGGGCGGGTTCCTGGCCGCGCGTTACACCCCGCTCGCCAGATACCTCACGGTCGAGCGGATCCAGGCCGTGCTGGCGTCGCTGCGCGGCCTCTGGTGGGCACCGCTGGCGCACGTCGGAACGATCCTGCTGCTCGGCGCGGTGGGCATCCCCGCCACCCCCTTCATCATCGCCGGCGCGGCGATCTTCGGGGCGCTCTGGGGCACGGTCTGGAACTTCCTCGGCATCCTCTCGGCCTCGCTCGCCGGCTTCGCCCTCGCCCGGCTCCTCGGCCGCGAGTTCGTCGAGCGGATCGGCGGCGACAAGGTGCGGAAAGCCGAGCGGCTGCTCCATCGCCGCGGCTTCCTGCCGCTGGTCGCGACCCGCTTCCTGCCCATCCCCTTCACCCTGGTCAACGCCGCCGCCGCGGTGGTCGGGGTGCGCTTCTGGCGCTTCCTCGCCGCGACCGCGGTGGGGCTCCTGCCCTCGATCGCCGTGCTCACCTACTTCTCCGCGGCGATCCTCGGCGCGGCGACCGGCGCCGAACGCGGCGCGCTCGCCCGCCAGCTGGTCGTGGTGGCCTGCGCCTTCGCGCTCCTCGTCTTCCTGCCGATCGGCATCCGCCGCCGCCTGCGCATCCGCCGCCACCGGCGGCTGACCTCCCACCGCGCCGCGCGGCCGCGCCGCCCGCGCTGAGCCGGCGTCAGTCGCGCGCCCGGCCGAGAGCGCGCAGGCGCGCCGCGAGCTCGCCCGCGCGCCGGCAGTCCGGCTGCTCGGCGAGCTTGCGCTCCACTTCGGCGAGCGCGCCGGCGCGGAAGGCCGGATCGGCCGCGGCGCGCGCCAGCGTCCAGCCGACGTCCTCCGGCTGCACGAAACGGTAGGGGTCACCCTCCCAGCCCGGCGCTCCGTGCTCGAGGAACAGCATCGCGGCGTCGTCCCAGGCGACGAGATCGAAGCGATCCGGAGGGAAGAGCAGGGCGGACGAGGTGCGCTCGCCGACCTGGCGGAGTCTCCCCGCGGCGTCCGGCTCGACGAGCGGCCGCGGCCGCGGATCGTAGCCGACCAGCGCCCCGACCGCGCCATGGCGAGCGAGCAGCTGCCGCCACCCCTGGTCGCTGGCGCGCGCCGCCGCGATCTCGTGCAGCAGCGCGGGGTGGAGCTCCATCCGGCCGTCGAGGAAGACGCGGCGCGGCGGGTGGAGCCGCCAGATCAGGTATCCGCCATGGACGAAGTCGTTGTAGAGCGGCCCCACCCCGGGATGCGCCGCGAGGAGCTCGGCGAGGCGCAGCGGGAAGCGGTCGCGGGCGATGCCGAAGCCGAAGCCGAGACCGCCGTGGCGCGGGCTGAGCGGCCCGCTCGCCGGCGGAAAGGCCGCCCAGGCACCCGCGGCGAGAGCGAGCAGGACGGTCGCCGCGGCGAGGCGGCGCTCGCGCCGGAGCGCACCGCCGCTCGCCTCGGGGAGCGCCGCCAGGGCGTGGGCGGCGAACGGCGTCGCGACGGCGAAGAAGAGCGCCTGGTGGCGCACCCCGGCGAGCGCCAGCAGGGCCAGCCCGAGGGCCGGCAGCCCCCACTCCGGCGCCGGCCACCGCCCGCTCGCCCGGCGCGCCGCCCAGGCCAGCGTCGCCACCACCGCGAAGCCGCCGTAGAGGTAGGGCTGCGGCGCGGCGAACGAGGAGAGCCATTCCGGATTCGCCGCCGGCAGATCGCCGAGCGCCCCCAGGATGCCGAGCGGCACCTCGATCAGCCGCCAGCCGTACGGATTCGCCAGGAGACAGCCCGCGAAGAGCAGCGGCGGACCGACGACCTGGCGCGCGGCGAGCGGTGCGCCGCCCCACGTCGCGCCGGCGAGGAAGAGGCCGGCGACCGCCGGCGCGAGCAGCGCCTGGCCGTGGAAGTTGACCCAGACGACGACCAGCAGGGCGAGGCCGCCGAGGATCGCCGGCCGGCGGCGCTCGAGCCAGCGGCCGAGGCCGGCGAGGAGCAGCAGCAAGGCGAAGAGGGTGACGATCTCGGGGCGGACGAGGAAGCGGGGGCGAACCCCGAGCATGCCGCCCAGGGCAAGCAGGCCGGCCAGAGCCGGGGAGAGCCCGGCGCGGCGCGTCAGGGCGAAGAGCAGGAGCGCGAAGCCGGCGAGCGCCGCGGCGCGCGCGACGATCAGCCCGTCGAGCCCCGCCAGGCGCTCGATCCCCCACGCCAGGAGCTGGAAGAGCCACTCGTGGTCGATCCAGGGAAGCTCCGGCGGAGTGAAACGGAAGGGGTCGTGTCGCGGGATCGCGCCCCGCTCGACCATCCACCGGCCGCTCGCCAGGTGCCAGAAGAGATCGCTCTCGAGGATCGGGAAGCAACCGGCGACGAAAGCGGCCGCCGCGAGCGCCCACCGGACGGCGACCGCGCCCGGCGCGGCCGGCGCGCGCTCGGCCGGCTCAGACTTCGCCGAGGGCATTCTCGACCTGCGGCAGGTCGAGCACCAGGACGCCGCCCGGAGCGTGCTTCTCCGGCTCGAACTCGAGATCGCGGATCACCCGGCGGAAGACCTCCTTCAAGGCCCGCGCGCCCAGTCGGGGCTGGCGCGCGGCGGCGCGCGCGATGGCGCGCGCCGCGTTGGGCGACAACGCGAGCTTGATGCCCCGGCTGTCGAAGAAGGCGCGGCTCTGCTGGAAGCCCGACTCGGGGATCTCGAGGAAGATGCGCAGCAGCTCGTCCTCGCCCAGGTCGGCGAGCAGCACGATGGCGTCGAAGCGCGACAGGAACTGCGGGCTCATCCCGTAACGGAAGAGATCGACGCTGCGCAGCCAGTCGCGCAGGTGGAACTGCAGCTCCTCGCGCACCCGCCCCCCTTCGACCACCGTGACCGGCTGCAGCGCTCCCTTGTCCTCGCCGATCGTCACCCGGTCGAAGACCGCGTCGTAGAGCCCCTCGAAGGCGCCGCCGCAGACGAAGAGCAGGCCCGAGGAGTCGACGGTGATGGCGCCGCCCCCCATCCAGGCCGGCAGCTCGAAGGGCACCGCCTCGTTCTCGATCAGGGTGAGCAGCGCCTCCTGGGCGCGGATGCCCGAGACGTTCGGTTGATCGCCGACGTGGGCGCGGATCTTGTCGACCTCGTCGACGAAGACCAGCCCCTGCCCGGCGCGCTCGAGCACCCGCTCGACGCTCGCCTCGGCGCCGAGCTGCTCGCGCGCCCGCTCGACCAGGCGGCGCAGCACCGCCTCGCCCGGCCGGCCGGCGCGCGCCTCCTCGCCGAGCACGTTGGCGTGGATGCGGATCACCGCCGAGCGCACGGCGAGCGCCGGATCGGAGGCCAGATAGGACTCGACGGCGCGCATCAGCGTCGTCTTGCCGGTGCCCGACGAGCCGATCATCAGGATGTTGCCGACCTTGAGGCCGGCGAGCTTCTTCGAGAGCGCGATCGCCATCTCGCGCACCGCTTCGGTCTGGCCGATGACCCGGGCGGAGATGGCCGCGGCGATCTCGCTCGGCGAGGGGGCGATCTGGGCCATGGCGGCATTCTACTGTCCTGATAGATTCGCGGCGTGACGCGACGTCTCGCCCTGCTCTCGTTCCTCCTCCTGCTCCCCGCCACCCCCCCGGCCTCCGGCCAGGCGGCCGATCCGCTCGCCGCCGTCCAGCAGGCGATCGACCGCCAGCAGCCCGACCAGGCGCTCGCGGCCCTCGCGCCGATCCTCAAGCGCGAGCCGAAGAACGCCCGCGCCCTGCTCCTGCGCTCGACGGCGCGCTGCATGGAGGGCGAAGTCGAGGCCTGCCGGCAGGACCTCGACCGGGCGCTCGAGCTCGATCCGACGCTGCGCCAGGGGTGGCTCAACCGCTCCGCGCTGGCGATCGCCGAGAAGCGCTACGACGCCGCGCTCGCCGCGCTCGCCGAGGCCGAGCGGCTCGATCCGCAGGCACCCGACAACGCGCTCAACCAGGGGGCGGTGCAGCTGCTGGCCGGCCGCCTCGAAGCGGCCTCGGCCGCCTTCGGGCGCCACCTCGCCGCCAACCCCGGCTCGGCCGACGCCTACTACCTCGTCGCCTCGAACTTCGCCCTCGCCGGCTACTCGGCGCTCGCCGTGCAGCACCTGGCGCGCGCCATCCAGCTCGACGAGCGCTCACGCGTCCGGGCGCGCACCGACGCCAACTTCAACGACCTCGCCGCCAACCGCTCCTTCCAGCAGCTGCTCGACACCGACAGCTGGTCGGCGCCCTTCGGCAGCCCGACCGCGAACCGGATCTACACGGTGCCCTTCTCGGGCACCAACAGCCCGATCCTCACCGCGGTCCTGAACGCGCTGCAGATCGCGCGCACCCCGATGGACTCGCGGGTCGAGGTGACGGAGTCCTGGGCGCTGCTCTGGGCCGACGTGCGGATCAAGCTGGTGCGCCAGAGCGAGAGCGAGACCCGCATCGAGCTCACCGGAGCGCCCGGCCAACTCTCCGCCGCCGCCTGGGAGGCGCGCACGTCCGACCTCTTCGCGGCGATCGACCGCGAGCTACTGAAGCTCGAGCGCAATCAGCTGCTCAAGCGCTAGGCGGCGTCGAGACCCTAGACCCGGAGCAGCACGGAGCCCCAATGGAGGCCGGCGCCCAGGGCGGTGAAGGCGACCAGGGCGCCCGGCGGGGCCTTGCCGGCCTGGCGCGCTTCGTGGAAAGCGAGCGGCAGGGTCGCCGAGGTGGTGTTGCCGAAGCGCTGGATGTTGTTGTGCACCTTGGCGTCGGGCAGACCCATCGCCTTCTGCGCCGCCTCGTTGATCCGGAGGTTCGCCTGGTGCATCACCAGCAGGTCGAGGTCGGCGAGACCGTAGCCGTGCTCGGCGAGCAGCGCCGCGGTCACCTCGGGCATGCGGGTCACCGCCAGCTTGAAGACCTGCCGCCCCTCCATCACCGGCACCGTCTCCGCTCCGGCGATCTGCTCCGCGCTGACGAACGGCCGGCGCGACGAGCCGAGGCCGGGCACCATGAGGATGCCGCGATGCGCGCCGTCGCCGTGCAGCGCGGCGCCCAGGATGCCGCGTTCCCCCTCAGGATCGCCGGCGCGGAACAGCATCGCCCCGGCGGCGTCGCCGAACAGCACCACGAGGTGACGGAAGCGCGAGTTCCAGGCGAACTCCTCCGCCGGGAGCGGCCCGTCGCTGCGCCCTTCGAGGATCTCCCAGGTGCGCTCGCCGAACGGCATGAGGCTGGTGTGCACGTCGGTGCCGACCAGCAGCACGGTCCGCGCCAAACCCGAGCCGATCAGCGCGTCCACCACCTGCAGGCCGTAGGCGTAGCCGGCGCACTGCTGGCGCAGGTCGAGCGAGGGAATCGTCCGCAGTCCGGCCTTCTGCTGGATGAGCGTGCCGCAGCCGGGAAAGTAGTGGTCCGGGGTCATCGTCGCGACCACCAGGTAGTCCACCTCGTCCGCCGCGGCCCCGGCGTCGGCGAGCGCCGCGCGCGCCGCCTCGGCGCCCAGATCGGAGGAGGCGATTCCGCGTTCGACGAAGCGCCGCTCGACGATCCCGCTGCGCTCGCGGATCCACTCGTCGTTCGTCTCGAGGATGCGCGCGAACGCCAGGTTGTCCACCACGCGGGGAGGCACGGCGACGCCGCACCCCGCCAGGATTGCGCGCGCTCTCGTCATCCGTCCTCCCTCCGAGTCGATGGCGACCGGCCGCCGGATGGCGGCGCTAGTCGTGGCGCAGCAGGTCGAGGAACTCCTCGCGCACCGGTTTCTGATGGAAGATGCCGCGGATCGCCGAGGTGACCGTCATCGCGCCCGGCTTCTTGACCCCGCGCATCTCGACGCAGAGATGGCGCGCCTCGATGACCACCATCACCCCCTGCGGCTTCAGCCGGCTCTCCAGGAAGTTGGCCACCTGCTCGGTCAGCCGCTCCTGGAGCTGCGGCCGCTTGGCGTAGAACTCGAGGATGCGGGCGAACTTCGAGAGCCCGAGGATCTGATCGTTCGGGATGTAGGCCAGGTGAGCGTGTCCGTAGAACGGCACCAGATGGTGGGCGCACATCGAGTAGAAGGGGATCCGCTTCTCCATCACCATGGCGCTGTAGCGCTCGGAGTTGGGGAAGGTGGTCACCTTCGGCTCGGCGCCCTCCTCGAGGCCGTGGAACATCTCGAGGTAGAGCTTGGCCACCCGCCGGTCGGTGTCGTGCAGGTTCGGCTCGGCGAGATCGAGGCCGAGCTCGCTCAGGATCCCCCGCACGTGGCCGGCGATCCGATCGATCCGCGGGTCCTCGCTCCCCTCCGCGGCCGTCGACTTGCGTTGGCTCATGGCTCAGCATCCTAACCCACGCCACCGACGCCGCCGCGTCGCCATCGACTTAGAATGAGCCCGGTGATCGCACCGTTCCGGCCGCCGCCGCGCGACCTCGCCGCCGATGCGCTGCTCGGCGAGATCCCGGCGGAGCTCTTCTCCGAGCGGCTCTACCTGAGCTGCGAGCTGGTCGACCGCTATGCGCTCGACTGGGCGATCGAGCTCGCCGGCCGGCTCGATCTGCTGGCCGCGCTCGCTGGCGGCGTCACCTCGGCGGAGCTCGCCGAGCGGCGGGGCGTCGCCGCCGCCGCCCGTCCGGCGCTCGGTTGGCTGCTCGCCCGGCTGGCGGGCGAGGGCCTGCTCGAGCGCTCCGGCGAGGGCCCGGCGACGCACTACCGCACGACTGCCGCCTGGCGCCCGGCCGAGCTCGCGGAGCTGCGCGCCATCGGCCTCGAGCTCGATCCGCGGAACCTCGCCACCCTCGCCCTGCTCGACGCCGCCGGCGAGGCCTATCCCAAGGTCTTCGCAGGCGAGGCGACCGGCGAGCAGGTCCTGCTCACCGGTGCGCGCATGCAGCTCTGGCTCGACTACTTCAGCAACGAGAATCCGGTCTACGCGCTCTCCAACCGGCTCGCTGCGGTCGCCGCGGCGAACGCGCTGCCCGAGCGCGGGGGCCTCCGCCTGCTCGAGGTCGGCGCCGGCGCCGGCAGCGCCGCCGAGGCGCTCCTCGGCGAGCTCGCGCGGCGCGGCCGCCTGGGCGACGTCGCCGAGTACCGCCTGACCGAGCCCAACCCGTTCCTGCGCCGGCGCGCCCTGCGGCAACTCGCGCAGACCTTTCCCGGCCTGCCGCTCGCCGAGGGGAGCCTCGACATCGACGCCGACCCGGCGGCACAGGGGATCGCCACGGCGAGCCACGATCTGGTCTTCGCGGTCAACGTCCTGCACGTCGCGCGGCGCCTGCGCCAGAGTCTCGCCGCGCTCGGCGCGACGCTCCGGCCCGGCGGCCACCTGGTCGCCGGCGAATGCCTGCGGCTCTTCCCCGGCCAGGCCATCTCGGTCGAGCTCGTCTTCCAGCTGATGCGCGGCTTCCACGAGGTCGAGCTCGAGCCGGGCGTGCGCTCGACGCACGGCTTCCTCGGGATCGAGGAGTGGCCGGCCGCCTTCGCCGCCGCGGGCTTCTCGCCTTGCGAGGTCGTCCCCGACCTCGCCGCGCTCCGCCACCACTATTCCCGCTTCTTCGCCGGTGCGATCCGGGGCCGCTGGCCCGGCCACCGGCCGGAGGCCTAGGAGCCGCCCCATGTCGCGCCTGACGATCGAATACTGCGTGGTTTGAAACTACCTGCCTCGCGCCGCCGGTCTGGCGGCGGAGATCGAGCAGGAGCTCGGCCTGGTGGCCAAGCTCGTCAAGGGATCGGGCGGCGTCTTCGAGGTGCACCTCGACGGCGCGCCGGTCTACTCCAAGCGGGCCACCGGGCGCCACCCGGCGCCGGGCGAGGTGATCGCGGCGCTGCGCTCCCGGCTCGGCAGCGGCGGGTGAACGCGCTCGCCGCGGCGCTCGCCCTGCTCTGGCTGGCGCTCGCGGCACGGCTCGCCCGGGAGCGCCGCCGCGCCCCGGCGCTGCCGCCACCGCTCCCTCCCGACAGCGCGCCGCCGACCGTCGTCCTCCTCCCGCTGCGCGACGAAGAGGCCAACGCGGCCGACTGTCTCGCGACCCTCGCCGCTCAGACCGCGCCGCATTGGGTGGTCGCCATCGACGACGGCTCGCGCGATCGCACGCCGGCGATCCTCGCCGAGGTGGCGCGGCACGCTCCGCTCACCGTGCTCCGCGCGCCATCGCCGGCTGCGGGGACGAGCGGCAAGCTCAACGCGCTCGCCTGCGGGCTCGCGACGCTCTCGGCCGAGGAGCGCGCCGGCTGGCTGCTCACGACCGACGCCGACACCCGGCATGCTCCCGATCTCCTTGCCCGCGCTCACGCCGCGATCGCCGAGCGCCGGCTCGACGCGCTGTCGCTCGCCGGACGCCAGGCGGCGAGCGGCGCCGGCGACGCGCTGCTCACTCCGGCGGTCTTCGCCCTGCTCGACCTGTTGCTCGGCGACTGGCGGCCCTACGCCGACGGCCAGGGAGGGCGCGCGCTCGCCAACGGCCAGTTCTTCCTGCTGCGCGGCACGGCGCTCGCGGCGGTCGGCGGCTTCGCGGCCTTCGCCCGCCAGCCGCTCGACGATGTCGCGCTCGCCGGGGCGCTCGCGCAGAGCGGTTTCCGCGTCGGCTTCCTGCGCGCCGAGGGCGGGCTCACCGTCCGCATGTACCCCGGTCTCGGCGCGGCGCTCGCCGGCTGGCGGCGCAATCTCGCCCTCTTCCTCGACGACCGGCCCGGCATCGTCGCGGCGGCGCTGCTCCTCGTCGCGGCGACGGTCGGCCTCGCCGCCGTCGCGCTGGCGCGCGGCGCTTTCCTCGCCGCGCTCCTCCTCTGGCTCGGCGGGGCCGGAGCCTCCGTCTGGGCGCGGCGCTCGGGCGGCGTCCGGAGCGCGTGGGGAGGGCTCTTTCCGCTCGACGCGCTGCTCCTCGCGACGACCCTCGCGCTCGCCGCCCTCGACCGCCGCCGCGGCCGCCTCGCCCCCTGGCGCGGGCGGAATCTCCTGCCGCCCGGCTAGGGCCCGCCGGGCGCATCAACCGCGCGCCGCGGGGCCGGCGCGCCGGGACCGCTGGCGAAGCGGGCTAGTCGAGCGTGGCGGCGTAGCGCGCCGCCTGGCCCGGAGCCTCTTCGATCTCGACCGTCAAGTGCTCGAGGGCCCCGCCGGCGAGGGAGGCGGCGAGCCGGCGCCAGGTCCAGACGGCGAGCAGCTCCATCGACACGTTGGCGAGCGGCAGGAGGAGCGTCTCGTTGGCGGGCAGGCGGTAGAGGCGCCCGGCGAAACGGCACTCGATCGCCTCGCCGCTCGGGCGCAGCTCCACCCACGGGCTCTCGGCCGGCAGCAGCACCTTGTCGTCGAGCTCCGCGCAGACCGCGCGCGCCGCCCGTTTCAGCGCGTCGCAGCGCGCCAGCAGGCCGAGCTCGTCGAGCTCCTCGCCGGCGACCTCGAGCGCCAGGCGGTAGTTGTGGCCGTGCAGCGGCTCGGCCGAGTCGGCGCCGAAGATCGTGAAGTGGGCGACCGAGAACTTGAAGTCCTCCTTGGCCAGGCGCAGCGAGAAGCGGGACGGCGGGCTCATCGCTCGCCGCAGCGCGCCACCAGGATGGTGATGTTGTCGTGCCCGCCAGCGGCGAGGGCCGCCGCGAGCAGGGCTTCGCAGGCGGCCTGCGGCTCGGAGTGACGCGCCAGCAACCCGGCGATCTCCGGCTCGGGCACCATCTCGGTCAGCCCGTCGCTCGCCACCAGGATGCGATCGCCCGGCTCGATCCGGTGCCGTCCGACCTCGACCTCCGGCCGGCCCGCGGCGGCGCCGAGCGCGCCGGTGAGAATGTGGCGATGGCGATGGCGGGCGACCGACTCGCCGGGGATGAGGCCGGCGTCGGCGAGCGCCTGCGCCAGGGTCTGATCGCGGGTCAGCCGGGTGAGCTCCGGACCGCGCAGCCGATAGGCGCGCGAGTCCCCGACGTGCGCGAACAGCAGGTCGCGGCCGAGCAGATAGACCACGGTCATCGTCGTTCCCATGCCGGCGAGCGCCGGGTCGGCTTCGGCTTCCGCCTCCAGCAGCTCGTCGACCCGCGCGAGATAGGCCCGCCCGCGCTCGACCACCTCCGCGGCCATCGCCGGATCGTCGACGTCGAGGATCCAGTCGGGCACGCGGGTGGCGAGCTCGACCAGCGCGCCGATCGCCCGCCGGCTGGCGTGCCCGCCGGCCGCCCGGCCGCCGATGCCGTCGGCCACCATCAGCACCTGTCCGTGGAGCTCGAGCCGCTCCGGCAGATCGCCCGCCGGCAGGTTGGTCGACAGGGTCTCGAGCGTCCGCGCGACGCGCAGCACCAGGTAGTGGTCTTCGTTGCGCGGCCGGGTGAGACCCGGATGGGTGACCGCGCCGATGACCACGGCCAGATCCCGTTGGGCGGCGACGCGGCGCAGCTCCTCCTCCTCGCGGCGCAGCAGCTCGCCGATCGGCAGACGCGGCGTCTTCTCGTGGTCGAGGTCGTGCATCCGCGGGCTCTCTCCGTCCTGCCGGCTGGGAACGTCGAGCGGATTCTAGCTCCCTCGGGCCTCACTCGGCGCGCAGCGCATCGAGCGGATCGAGCGCCGCCGCGCGCGCCGCCGGCGCCACCCCCGACACCAGGCCGGTGGCGAGGCTCACCGCGAGCGCCGCTCCGGCGTACTCGAGCGGCGTGGCGACCGGCAGCCCCGGCAGGGCGGCGCGCAGCAGCGCGCAGAGGCCGAGGCCGGTCGCGAGCCCGAGGGCGCCCCCCGCGAGACCCAGCGCCCCCGCCTCGGCGAGGAAGAGCAGACGGACCTGCCGCCGACTGGCCCCGAAGGCGCGCACCAGGCCGATCTCGGCGGTGCGCTCGCCGACCGCGATCCACATCATGGTCAGCACGCCGATGGCGCCGACGAAGAGCGAGATGCCGGCGATCGCGCCGACTGCCAGGGTCACCACGTTCATGACGTTGCCGAAGACCTCGAGCATCGCCTCCTGCGAGGTCAGGGTGAAGTCCTCGTCGCCGTGCCGCCGGGTGAGCGTCCGCCGCACCGCCTCCTCCACCGTCGCGGTGAGCCCCGAGTGGGCGTAGAGGACGTCGATCTCGAGCAGCTCGGGGAGATTGAACAGGTCCAGCGCGGTCGCCACCGGCACGTAGACCACGTCGTCGATGTCGATGCCGAGCATCGTCCCCTTGGGCTCCATCAGCCCGATCACCCGGAAGCGCGCCCCGGCGACGCGCACGAACTCCCCCAGCGGGCTCCGCTCGCCGAACAGCTCGCGGGCGAGCGTCTGACCGAGCACGCAGACCGGCGCGCCGCGGCGCGGGTCGCCGCGCGGCCAGAAGGCGCCCTGCGCCACGCGGAAACGCCAGACCTCGCGGATCTCCGGGGTCACGCCGTAGACCATCACCCGGCGCGCCAGGCCGCTCGACGCCGCCTCGACCCGCGCCGTGCCCACGGCGACCGGCACCACCGCCTCGACGCCGGCGATCCGCTCGAGCTCCTCGGCGTCGTCGATGGTGAGCGGCCGGGTCGAGCCCCCGAATACGCCGGGGATCCCCGCGGTCTCGGTCTTCCCCGGGTTGATCGCCAGCAGGTTGGTGCCGAACTGCGAGAACTGGCCGAGGATGTACCTTCGCGTCCCTTCGCCGATCGAGGTGAGGAGCACGACCGAGGCCACGCCGATGGCGATGCCGAGCATCGAGAGCGCGGTGCGGAGCTTGAGCTTGAGCAGGGTGCCGAGGGCGAGCAGCAGCAGGTCGCTCACCGCGTCATCTCCCGGCGAGCGCCAGCACCGGATCGAGGTTCGCCGCCCGTCGCGCCGGCAGCCAGCCGAAGACGCCGCCCACCGAGAGCGAGAGCACCACCGCCGCGGCGATCGCCCAACCTGGCGGCGCCGCGGGGAGGGCCGGCCAGATCCCCACCAGGACGCGCACGCCGAGCGCCCCCGCGGCGAGCCCGAGCGCCCCGCCCAGCCCGGAGAGCAGGATCGCCTCGGCGAGGAAGCAGGCGAGCACCTGCCGGCGCGAGGCGCCCAGCGCGCGCAGCAGGCCGATCTCCACCGTGCGCTCGGCGACCGCGACCAGCAGGACGTTGAGGATGCCGATCCCGGCGACCGCCAGCGAGATCGCCGCGATCGCCGCCACCGCCAGGGTCAGCGCGTCGAGGATCGCGGAGAGCGAGTCGACCACCGCCGCCTCGGTGATCAGCGTCACGTCCTCCTCGCCGTGCCGCTCGATCAGCACCTCGAGCGCCCGCTGCTTCACCGCCGCGACGTCGCCCGTGGGACCGACGTCGATCACGATGCGGAACAGCGAGCTGCGGTTGAACATCCGCATCCCGGTCACCACCGGCACCAGGACCACGTCGTCCATGTTCATGCCGAGCTGCTGCCCGCGCGGCGCGAGCACGCCGATCACCTTGCAGCGCCGCCCGCCGATGCGCACCGCCGCGCCGATCGGATCCTCGCCAGCGAAGAGCTCGCCGGCGACGCCGTGGCCGAGCACCGCGAGGGCGCTGCCGCGCTCGAGGGCGGTCTCGGGCAGGAAGCTCCCGCGCGCCACGCGCAGCCGGCGCAGCGCCGCGAACTCCGGCGTCACGCCGGCCACCAGCACGTCCCGCCGCCGTTCGCCGCGCGCCACGCTGTCGGAGGCCACCACGAAGGGCGCGACGAAGCGCACCCCCGGCAGCGCGCGCTCGAGGGCGCGCGCGTCGTCGAGCGTCAGGTCGTTGGGCACACCGCCGATCCCGGGCAGCGCGCCGACGGTGTCGGTCTTGCCGGGCACGACCGCGACGAAGCTCGAGCCGATCTGCGCGAACTGGTCGACGACGTAGCGCCGCGCCCCCTCGCCGAGAGCGGTGAGCAGGATCACGGCGGAGACGCCGACCGCGACGCCGAGCAACGAGAGGAGGCTGCGCAGCCGGTGGCCGGCGAGCGCTCGCCCGGCATAGGCCGCGAGGTCGCGCCCGCTCACTCGTGCGGCTCCACCCCGAGCCCCCACTCGACGAGCGCGGCGGCGAGCTCGTCGCGCGGCGCCCGGCGCACCACCCGGCCGTCCGAGAGGATGAGCGTGCGGTCGGCGCGCCGGGCGACCCGTGGGTCGTGGGTGACCACCAGCAGAGTCAGTCCCTCATCGTTCAGCCGGTCCAAGAGGTCGAGCACGGCGTTACCGGACTTCGAGTCGAGGTTGCCGGTCGGCTCGTCGGCGAGGATCACCGTCGGGCGCATGGCGAGCGCGCGCGCCATCGCCAGCCGCTGCCGCTCGCCGCCCGAGAGCTCGCTCGGCCGGTGGTCCGCGCGGTGCGCCAGCCCGACCGCTGCGAGCGCCGCGCGCGCCCGTTCGTGGCGCTCGGCGCGCGGCACCCCGGCGAAGACCATCGGCAGCTCGACGTTGCCCAGCCCGTCGAGCCGGGGCACCAGATGGAAGGCCTGGAAGATGAACCCGAAGCGGTCACGTCGCAGGTGGTCGAGCTCCCCCTCCGCCAGCGCGGCGACCTCACGCCCCTCGAAGCGGTACGAGCCCGCGGTCGGGCGATCGAGGCAGCCGATGAGGTGGAGCAGGGTCGACTTGCCCGAGCCCGACGGACCCATGATCGCCACGTGCTCGCCCGCGGCGATGGTCTCGCTGACCTCGACCAGGGCGTGCACCGCCTCGCCGCCGATCTCGAAGGTGCGCGACAGCCGGTCGAGCTCGATCACGGCGCGCCGGCCGTCTCGACCTCGACCAGCGCTCCGGCCCGGATCTCCGGCTGGTCGATCGCGGCGACCACCCGCTCCCCCGCCACCAGGCCGGAGCGCACTTCGGTGAACTCCCAGTTGGCGAGCCCGCGCTCGATCGGGCGCTCGACCAGCCGCTCCCCTTCGACCACCAGCACCCGGTCGCCGGAGAGGATCGAAGCGGTGGGCAGGCGGAGCGTGTCGCGGCGGGTCTCGAGGATCACCTCGACGTCCGCCGAGGTGCCGGGCAGGAGGCTCTCGGCGAGCCGCGCGTCGTCGAGCTCGACCTCGATCTCCACCGTGCGGTTCTGCGCCTCGAGGTCGAGTACGTAGGGCGCGACGCGCGCCACCCGGCCGGGGAAGGTCTGACCGGGCCGGGAGTCGACGGTGGCGCGCGCCGGCAGGCCCGGCACCAGGCTGGCGGCGTCGACCTCGTCCATCGGCAGCGAGAGGTGGATCGAGGTCGGGTCGATCAGGTCGAGCACCGGCGGCACCGGCACCGCGGGCGGCGCCGGCGTGACCCACTCGCCAACCTCGGTCGAGAGCTCGGCCAGGATGCCGTCGAAGGGAGCGAAGACGGTGCGCTTGTCGAGCGCGGTCTCGGCGAGCGCCAGAGAGGCGGCGGCGCGCTCGCGCACCGCCCGCGCCGAGGCGCAGACCGCCTCCGCTTCGCGGGCGCCCGAGTCGATGCGGTCGATCGAGTCGGCCGCGACGATCTGCTGCTCGGCGAGCCGCCGGTTGCGCTCGAGCTCGCGCTGGGCGAGCGAGGCGGCGAGGCAGGCGCGCTCCTGCTCGGCCTCGGCGGCCGCGAGCTCGCGCCGCGCGACCGCGACCTGCCCCCGTTCCAGCGAATCGTCCAGGCGGAGCAGCACGTCGCCACGCCGCACCCGATCGCCGCGCCGGTGCGGCAGCTCGGCGACCCGCCCACCCTGGTCGGGAGAGATCTTGGCGCGCAGGCTGGCTTCGACGGTTCCGGCGCGGCTGTTGGTGGCGGTCTTCTCCACCGCGCCGCGCTCGACCAGGACGACCCGCACCTTCACCCGCTCGGGCGCCAGCAGGCGCCAGGCGACCAGCCCGGCGATCGCCAGGAGCCCGGCGGCGACGAGCGCACGACGCAGGTTTCGGGAGCTCACCGGCTCACTCTACGGGATGCCTCGCGGAGCCGACCACCCGGCGGGGTGGGCGCGGCTCAGTCGTTGTCGTTGCCGCGGCTGCCTTGGTCCCGGTCTCCGCCCCGGCCGCGACCCCGGCCCTTCTCCTCGCGGCCGAAGGTCGCTTCGAGACCGGCGATCAGCGCGACCTTCTCCGCGCCCTCGAGCCGCGCCTCCGGATGCGCCGGCAGGTAGATCGGCAGCGGCATGTTGCCCGCCTGGACCTCCTCGGCGGCCTCCTTGGCGTCGCGCTGCGGACGTTGCCATTCGGAGACGTTGAGGTGCCCGCGTCCCCGCTCCACGTCGCGCACCACCAGCCAGGAGACCGGCGCCACGCGCGAGTACCAGGGCCACTTCGTCTGGTTGCTGTGACAGTCGGCGCAGGCGCGGAAGAAGAGCGCCCGGGTGGCGGCCGAGTCCCAGGCCGGCTCGGCGACCACCGGCGGGTTGCTCCGCCGATGCCCGTAGGGGACCGCCTGGATGAGCAGCAGCGAGGCGCCGAGCACGAGGCCGAGGCGGCGCCAGCGTCGAGTCTTCATCGTCCTGCCCTCCCTGACGCGCTCCAGTCTAGTTCCGGGTCATGAACGGCCGGTGACCGGCGCGTCCGCCCTCAACGGCGCGCGAGCTCGACGACGGCCTCCATGTGGCCGGTCTGCGGAAAGAGGTCGAACAGCGCCAGCGAGACGACGGTGAAGCGCTCGCCGAGCTCCTTGAGGTCGCGCGCCAGGGCGGCGGCGTGGCAGGAGACGTAGGTCAGCGCGCGCGGCGGGCGCGCCACCAGCAGGCGGCGGACCACCAGCGAGAGGCCGTCGCGCGGCGGGTCGAGCACCACCCGGTCGATCCCTTCACCCAACCCGGCGCCGACCCAGCTCTCCACCGCCTGCGGCACCACCTCGACGTTCTCCAGGCCGTTCAGCCGTACGTTCTTGCGCGCGAAGCGGGCGGCGATCCGGTCGCCTTCGACCAGCACCACGCGGCCGTAGCGGCGCGCCAGCGGCAGCGCGAAGAGCCCGACGCCGCCGTAGAGGTCGAGCGCGGTCGCGCCCGTCGCCTCGCCGACCACCCGCTCGACCAGCGGCGCGAGCAGCCCGGAGTGCCCCTGGAAGAAACAGCGCGCGTCGAAGAGGTACTCGTGCTCGCCCACCCGGCGCGACAGCTCGCCGTGCGGCAGTCCCTCGACGAGCGGCGAGTACGAGACCTCGTCGCCGTCGCCCAGGGCGAGGTCGAGGCGCGACGGCGCACCGGCGGGAAGCCGCCGGCCGAGCGTCCGGAGCTCCCGCTCGAGGGCCGGCGCGAGCACCGGGCAGCGGTCGACGGCGACCAGCTGGTGGCTGCCGCGCGCGTGGTAGCCGACCTCGACGCCGCCCCCCACCGGGCGGGTGTGGAGTTGGGCGCGCAGGCGATACCCCCAGGGCTCCGCGGCGAGGATCGCCTGCGGCGTCGGCACGGTGAGACCGGAGAGCCGGCGCAGCGTCTCGAGCGTCGCTTCGGCCTTGAGCTCGAGCTGCCGGCGATACTCCAGGTGCTGCAGATCGCAGCCGCCGCAGCGCGCGAAGTGAGGACAGGCCGGCTCGCGGCGCCCCGCGCCGGGCGCCAGCAGCTCGAGGATCTCGGCGCGGCCGTAGCCCGGCCGCCGCTCGACGAGTCGCGCCCGCACCCGGTCCCCCGGTGCCGACCGCGGCACGAAGATGGGGATCCCCTCGAAGCGGCCGAGCCCGTCCCCGCCGTCGACCAGCTGCTCGATGGTGAGCTCGAGCTCCTCGATCTCGATCAGCCGGAGCCCCGCGGGCGGCCGCGCCGGTGGACGCGGCGGACGGCCGTCACTCCCTGACGGTCGGGCCGCGGAACGGCGCGGCCCCACGGCGCCGGGGCGTCCGCCGGGGCGCCCGGCCGGACGGGGCGGCCGCACCGGGGGTCGCGTCCCGCCGGCGGCGTCCGCGCGCTGCGGGCGAGGCGGGCGTGGCGCGCGGCCCCGCTCGGAGCCGCCTGGACGCCGCTCCCCGCGCGCTTCGCCGCCCCGGCGCGGGCCTCGCCCGCCGCCGGGCGGCTTGCGACGCTCGGTCATCGCGCGCCCTCTCCCAGGACGTGAATGCGCCCGGCGAGCTCCGGCAACCGGGCATCGATCTCGCGCCGGAGCTCCTCCGGAGCGTGCCGCCGGCTCAAGTGATGCAGCAGGATCGCCTCGTGGCGCGCCAGCTCCACGCGGCGGGCGACCAGGTCGTCGACGTGCAGGTGCCGGTAGGCGGTGCCCCGTTGGCGCAGGGCGTCGCCGAGGAAGGTGCACTCGACGAGCAGCACGCGGCTCTCGGCGAGGCGAGGCGCCAGCGTCCAGAGATCGGGACCGGTGTCGCCGCAATAGGCGAGCCAGCGCTCCTCGTGCTCCTCCTCGATCGGCTGCCGGCGCGCCCTGAGGTCCGCGAGCTCGGCACCGTCGAGGGCGCGAAACTCGGGCTTCAAGTGGCGCCGCCGGCGCAGCAGCTGGTAGCCGAGGCTCGGCACCACGTGGTCGGTGGCGAACGCCTCGATCGCGAGCTCGCGGCCCAGCTCGACCCGCTCGCCCGGCTCGAGGCCGACCAGCTGGTAGCGATAGGCGACCCGCTCCAGCCGCTCGGCGGCCGCCACCAACGCGGCGAGATCCTCGGCGATCGCGCGCGGGCAGAAGACGCGCGTGCCGGTCTCGTGATGGAGCGTCCGCTGGGAGAGCACGAAGGGCACGCCCAGGGCGTGGTCGAGATGGCCGTGCGTGACGAAGAGATCGCGCGCCCCGGCGAGCGCGGCGTTGCCGCGCCCCACGTCGAGCGCCAGTCCGGGCGGGTGGACGCGGAACCAGGTCTCCTCGCCGGCCAGGGAGAAACCCTCGATGGAAAGCCCCCCGAAGCGCAGCGCGACCGGCGAAGCCGGGGAGCGGGACGTCGTCAGATCTCCTGGTAGATCCAGCGGCGCAGCGGATCGAGCCGCTTCGAGACGCTCTCCGCGTCCGGGTCGATCAGCCAGAGCGCGGCGGCGACCGAGGAGAGCAGCGAGTTGCCGTCCTGCGGCGTGAAGCAGAAGCCGACCAGCTCGCGCTTCTTGTGCACGGTGAGCGTGGGCAGCACCACCACGGTCTGCGACAGGATGCGGCCGTAGTAGCCGTGATCGCGGCCGAAGCTGAAGATCTCGTTGCAGTTGCGCTTGTCGGTCACCGCCACCCGCAGGTTCGCCCGCAGGCGCTCGATCATCTCGTCCTTGGTGATGTCGCGATCGAACACCAGGTCGAACCAGATCGAGTGCATGTACTGCGTGTTGAGCTTCACCGCGCTCGAGAAGAGATCGAACTTCTGCCCCATGGTCTCGAAGACGTGGAAGGCGTCGTGCGCGTGGTGGGTCCCGAACTCGGCGTCGTCGTGCTTGCCGACCTGCGGCGCGGGCGAGAAGTCCTTGGTCTGCGAAATGTCGTTCGAACGCCGCATGCAGACGAAGTTGGCCCGCGCCAGGGAGTACTTGTCGCCCCCCTCGTGCGCCAGGGTCTTGATCAGCGTGGTGATGTTGTGGGTGTTGCAGGAGACGATCTGGATGAAGCGATGCTCGCCGGGGACCAGCACCTCGTCGTTGACACCCCGGGCATAGGGCACGCCGAAGCCGAACTCGCTGCCCTGGGCGAGGAATCCCTTGGGTCCCTGGAGATTGGCGTAGTGCTTCGCCTTCATCTCGTTGCCCGCCGGCGTGCAGTCGACGATCACGGTGGCGCGCGCCATCGCCTCCTCGGCCTCGTAGCTCACCTTGTGGCCGAGCTTCTCGAAGGCGTCGCGCTGGTCCTCGTCGGTGGCGAGCCGCGCGCCGCGCGACATCAGGTGGTTGATCTTGGAGCGGTCCGAGGAGAGCGGCGTCCGCTTGTGGAAGGTGACCTCATCGATCCCCATCTTGTCGCGGAAGTCGGTGAACAGGCCGATCAGGGGCTCGCCGATCGTACCGGTGCCCACGATGTGAACGATCGTCTTCTTCATCCTCCCCTCCTGGCGTTGAGATGGATACGGCGGCCGTGACCGCGCGCCCTCGAAAAGCGTAACATAGGGCCAGTACAGCGGAATCCGGCACGAGGCTTGCTCACTCGGTTGGCGAGTCGCCCCCGAACGCGCCGTGTTTGCCGCCGCCGCGCCAATTCGGGTCGCGACGGGCGAACTCGTCGAGCTCGACGGGCACCTCGACGAGGGTACGGGTCACCGCCGGGTCGCAGGTTTGGTTCTCGCACTCGTAGGTGTAGACGTTCCAGCCCTCGCGTCGCGCGTAGCCCGTCAGGGTCTGGTACGAATCACAATGGCCGCACTTGATCGAGATATCGCGAATGTTCACCATGACCGCCCCCGCGGCGAACCCTAGCAGAGCGCCTCTGGGCGCCGTCGCGCTCGCCGTTTTGACGCTCTTCGCCAGCGCTCCGGCCGTCCTGGCCCAGGGGCCTGTGGACGGATCCACACCGACCTTCGCGGACGAGGTCTCGGTCGCCTGGATCCTCGTCCCGGTGATCGTCAAGGGCCAGAACGGCTACCTCGACGACCTGCAGCGCGAGGACTTCGAGCTCAAGGTGGACGGGCGTCCGATCCAGTTCTCCGACTTCGAGCGCCGCGGCGAGGCCCCGTGGAGCCTGGTCTTCCTGCAGGACCTCTCGGGCAGCATGGCGCTCGGCGGCCGGCTCGAGGCCAGTCACGAGGCGGTCGACTACTTCCTCGACGCCGCCCGGCCGGGCGACGAGTTCGCGATCGCCACCTTCGCCGGCAACGAGACGGTGGTCGACGTTCCGTTCACCGAGGACCAGACCGCGCTCCGGGAGGCGGTCGCCACCTGGAGCGGCTACGGCAAGACGGCGCTGCACGATGCGGTGGCTCTGCTGCCTTCGATCTCCGGTGACAGCCGCAACATCAAGCGGGCCACCGTGCTGATCACCGACGGCGTGGACAACGCCAGCCAGATGACCGCCGCGGAGGCTCGCGAGGTGGTGCGCCGCGCCGAGCTGCCGGTCTACGTCTTCGGCCTCGAGTCGGGCGACCCGTTCGCCTTGGCGCAGGACGGCGGCAAGGTGTACCGTTATGCCGACGTCCTGAACCTGCTCGCCCACCTGACGGGGGGGCGGTACTTTCCGATTCATGGACCGGACGACCTGAAGGAGGCGTGCGCCGCCGTGGCCGAGGACCTGCGCTACCAGTACGTGCTCGGCTTCGAGACCGCGGCGACGGGCAAGTCGGCGTACCGCGAGATCGCGGTCACGGTGCGCGACCGGCGGGTGAAGCGGGTGTTGAGTCGCAAGGGTTATCAAGGGCTGCCGGCGCGGCGTTGAGCGTCGGCAGATCGTTTCCGTGCAGTTTCTCGGCAGGTATCCAACCCAGGATGGAGGCTCGAAGATGACCACGAAGAGAATGGCGATGACGGCGGCGGCCCTGCTCGCGCTGGGCGGCTGGGGCTGCGCCAGCAAGGACTACGTGCAGGGCGAGGTCGGCAAGGTCGGAGAGCGCGTCGACGGCGTGCAGACGCAGGTCGAGGACGCCCAGACCAAGCTCCGCGAGCACGACTCGCGGATCGGCAAGAACGAGTCGGCGACGGCCGAGGCTTCGAAGACGGCCCAACAGGCGCTCGACCGGGCGATCGCCGCCGGCAAGCTGGCCGAGGGCAAGTTCCTCTACGAAGCGGTGCTCTCCGACGACAAGGTGAAGTTCGGCTTCGACAAGGCCGAGCTGGCCGACGAGGCGAAGGCGGCGCTCGGCGAGATGGTCGCCAAGCTCAAGGCCGACAACCGCGACGTCTACATCGAGATCCAGGGTCACACCGACAACGTCGGCAGCGAGGAGTACAACATGACGCTCGGCGAGCGGCGGGCCGAGGCGGTCCGGCGCTACCTCTCGCAGCAGGGCATCGCTCTCCACCGCATGTCGGCGATCTCCTACGGCGAGTCCGAGCCGGTGGCCGACAACAAGACCCGCGAAGGCCGCGCCCAGAACCGGCGCGTGGTGCTGGTCGTCCTGCAATAGCCGCGGAGCCGTGCCGGAGGGGGAACGAGGGCGGCGTCAGCCGCCCTTTTCTTTTTCGCCCACCGCACCGGCGTTCGCCGCGGCGGAAGCGAGCTCGCGCTCGACGCGCAACCGTCCGCCGCAGTCGCCGCAGCGGAAGCGCCGCGCCCCGCGGTGCCGCCGGACATAGACCGAGCCGCAGCTCGCGCAGCGCCAGGCCCAGACCCGCCGCCGGCTCCGCACCGCCGAGGTATCGAGGTCGTGGCAGGCGCGCGCCGGCAGCTCCAGCCGCGCCATCAGCTCGCGCCAGCGTGGCCCGTGGCCGGCGCGCGGCCCGGCGAGCAGATGGCAGAGCTCGTGGAGCAGAGTCGGGACCAGCTCGTCGGGGTGGCGGTCGAGCAGCCGCGGGTTGAGCTCGACCGTCGCGTGGGCGAAGTCGGCCCGGCCCAGCGTCGAGCGCAGGCGCGGATTGAAGCGCACCGCGAACGGCAGGGGGCGCCGCCGGCCGAGGTGGCGCTGGGCGAGCCGGCCGAGCCGGACCAGCGCCTCCGTTCGCCGCGCCGACGGCGCCCGCCGCGGCTTCCGCAGGCGAGGTACGCCGCGCGCCGGGCCGAACGGCAGCTCGAGCTGGTGCAAGGCGGTCAGCCCGCGCCGGCCGCGGCCAGGGCGCGCTCGAGCGTCTCGGCGTCGGCGTACCCGACGTGACGGAAGACGATCTTGCCTTCGCGATCCATGATGACCAGGGTGGGCAGGGCGTTGATCTCGAGCTCGGTGCCGACACGCTCCTCCGGATCGCTCACCACCGGATAGGGGAACGGTCGCCTCGCCACGAACTCGCGCACCGTCGAAGTCTCCTCGCCGGTCGCCACGGCGACGAACTCCACGCCGCGACCGGCTTGGCGCGGATAGATCGCGCGCAACACGTCGGCCTGCAGATGGCAGGGGCCGCACCAGGTGGCCCAGAAGTCGAACAGCACCACGCGGCCGGCGAAATCCCGCTTGCTGACCGGCGAGCCGCCGAGCGAGGCGAGGGTGAACTCGGGCATCGGCATGCCCTGGGCGGCCCCCGTGCCCGTCCCGCCGCGCCGCCCGCCGCCGACCACGAGCAGGGTGACGAGGACCAACCCGGCGAGGAGGGCGACGACGGCGACGAGAGTCTGGGGAGAGCGCTGCTCCTGCGGCGGGTTCATCGCGCGGACACTATCCCTTCGGGCCAGAAGAAAAAAAGAGCCGAGGCCTCACGGCCAGGCTCATTGGGTCATGCGAGGTACAAGGGCCGGGCGCCGTAGCGCCCGGAGATAGCAATCGAAGCTTACGGTCCGGCGTTACTTCTTCTTCTTCGCAGCCTTCTTGGCCGGCTTCTTCGCCGCCTTCTTCGCCGCCTTCTTGGTGGCCATCTCTCCAGCCTCCTTTATGGCATCGGGCCCAATTGCCCGTTGCGCGCTCGTGGGTCCTGCCCTGCTAGCTGCAACCGCTGGTCGATCCGCAGTTCGTGCACTTGTAGCACGAACCGTTGCGCACCATGATGGAACCGCAGTCGTGACAGCTCGGTGCGTCGGTCGAGTTGATGAACGTCACCCGGGCGCCGCCGGTCTCGGCGGTGGTCGTGGTGCGCGCCGCGGCGCTCTCGGGCGCCGGCTCGCGCAGCACCACGCCGACCTCCTGCTTCTCCTCCGCCGAGAGGAACTTCGACGCCAGCCAGCGGAAGATGTAGTCGGTGATCGACTTGGCGATCGGGATCTCGGGGTTCTTGGTGAAGCCCGAGGGCTCGAAACGGGTGTGCGAGAACTTGTCGACCAGGGCACGCAGCGGCACGCCGTACTGCAGGGCGAGCGACACCATGGTGGCGAAGGCGTCCATCAGGCCCGAGATGGTC